>DATFMS010000215.1:0-2980 GCA_035266805.1 Burkholderiales bacterium
GACTGCGCAGGCGAGGCCCGGCAGGCGTCCCGCCGCCACCCAGGTGACCGCGCCGCCCCAGCAGTAGCCGACGATGCCGACCTTGCCGGCGGACTTCACCGCCTCGATCGCCGCACTGACGTCGATCAGGGTCTGCTTCCAGTCGAGCTTCTGCATGATCGCGCGCCCGGCCTCGATGTCGGGCGGCGTATAGCCGGTCTCGTAGCCGCGCTGCACCCGGTCGTACATCGCCGGCGCGAGCGCGAGGTAGCCGTCGGCCGCGTAGCCGTCGGCGACCGAGCGGATGTGGCTGTTGACGCCGAAGATTTCCTGGATCACGACGATGGCGCCGCGCGGCGCGCCGGCGGGATCGGCGCGGTAGGCGGCGAGCTTGTGGTCGTCGGCTGCGGTGAGTTCGATCATCTTCCCCATCTTCTCCTCCTGTCGCGGACTGGCCGGCCATTCTAGCGGCAGCCGGTAGAATCCGGAGCATGAAAAAGACAGCTGGCGAGTTGATGGGGCTGGCGCGCGCGGCCCTCGAGCGCGCGGGCGCCGACCCGCGCATGGCCGCGGCCGCGGCCCGGCACCTGGTGAGCGCCGAGGAGCAGGGCCTGCCGACCCATGGCATGTCGCGGGTTCCGTTCTACTGCGCGATGCTGAGGAACGGCCGTGCCGACGGCACCGCCCGGCCGCGGCTCGTCGCGGACAAGGCGGCGGTGTGCCTGATCGACAACTGCGACGCGCTGCCCTACGAATCCTGCGAGTGGGCGATCGCCGAAGTGACCGAGCGCGCGCGCCGCAACGGCATCGGCTATGCCGGCATCACCCACAGCGGGCATGTGGGAGTGCTCGGAATTCACCTGCTGCCGGTGGCACGCGCCGGCATGGCGGGCTTCGCCTTCACCAACTCCCCCGCCGCGATTCCCGCCTGGGGCGGCAGCAAGGCGCTGTTCGGCACCGATCCGGTGGCGGCGGCTTTTCCCCGGCCGGACGCCGAGCCGCTGGTGATCGACCTCGCGCTCACCACCGTGATCCGCGGCAAGATCATGCTCGCGGCGCAAAAGGGCGAGCGCATACCGGAGGGCTGGGCGCTCGACCGCCACGGCAAGCCGACCACCGACCCCAAGGAAGCGATCGAGCGCGGCAGCATGTTCCCGATCGGCGGCGTGAAAGGCGCGATGCTGGCGCTGATGTTCGAGCTGATCTGCGCCGCGCTCACCGGCTCGGCGATCGGCCCCGAGGCCGATTCGTTCTTCGCCGAGCGCGGCAACCGGCCGCGCATCGGGCAGTCGTTCATCGCCATCGATCCGGGCGCGCTCGCCGGGCGCGAGAAGTATTTCGAGCGTGTCGAGACCGTGGTGCGACTGATGCTGGCAGACGCCGAAGTGCGGCTGCCGGGCTCGCGCCGCTTCGAGTCGCAAAGGCGCGCCCACGCCGAGGGCATCGAGGTGCCGGAGGCGCTGCTGGCGAAGATCGCCGCCCTGACGACGAGCTGAGGCGATGATTGCCGCGCCGCTACTGGATGCCTTTTGCGACGCGCTGTGGCTCGAAGACGGTCTTGCCCGCAACACCATCGAGTCGTACCGGCGCGACCTGACGCTGCTCGCGCGCTGGCTCGCGCAGCGCGGCGGCGCGCTGGAGTCGGCGAGCGAAGCGGACCTGCACGGCTTTTTCGCCTCGCGCCACGGCGGCGGGGCATCGCACCGGGTCTCGTCCGACGCGCGCATGCTCTCGACGCTCAAGCGCTTCTATCGCTACGCCGCGCGCGAGCGCAAGGTCGCGACGGACCCGACCATCAAGCTCGACTCGCCAAAGCGCGCGCCGCGCTTCCCGATGACGCTGTCGGAAGCCGATGTCGAGGCGCTGCTCGCCGCGCCCGATGCGGAGAAGACGCTCGGACTGCGCGACCGCGCGATGCTCGAAGTGCTGTACGCCTCGGGCCTGCGGGTCTCGGAGCTCGTGTCGCTCAGGACCTTCGAGGCCAATCTCGAGGCCGGCGTGCTGCGCGTGATGGGCAAGGGCTCGAAGGAACGGCTGGTGCCGCTCGGCGAGGAGGCGGTGCACTGGTTGCAGCGCTACCTGCGCGAGGCGCGACCGCGGCTGCTCAGGCGCGCGGCGAGCGACGCGCTGTTCGTCACCGCGCGCGGCGCGGGAATGACGCGCCAGGCGTTCTGGCACAACATCAAGCGCTACGGCGCGCGCGCGGTGCCCGGGAGGAGCCTGTCGCCGCACGTGCTGCGCCACGCCTTTGCGACCCACCTGATCAATCACGGCGCGGACCTGCGCGTGGTGCAGATGCTGCTCGGCCATGTCGACATCTCGACCACCCAGATCTACACTCACGTCGCGCGCGAGCGGCTCAAGCAGCTGCACGCGAAGCACCACCCCAGGGGATGAAGCGTCCCAGCCACAGCGAGACCCCTGCAACGCAGTTTCTGCGCAAGCACGGGGTTGCCTACAGCGAACATTTCTACGACTACATCGAGCACGGAGGGGCGGAGCGCGGCGCCGACGCGCTGGGTGTTCCGGGCAACGAAGTGGTCAAGACGCTGGTGATGGAAGACGAGCGCGGCGCACCGCTGCTGATGCTGATGCACGGCGACCACAGGGTCTCGACCAAGAACCTGGCGCGCCAGGCGGGACGCAAGCGCCTCGAGCCGTGCCGGCCCGAGGTCGCCCAGCGACATTCCGGCTACCAGGTCGGCGGCACTTCGCCGTTCGGCACGCGCAAGGCGATGCCGGTATACATGGAACGCTCCATCCTCGAGCTACCGCGCATCTACCTCAACGGCGGGCGGCGCGGCTTCCTCGTCTGCGTGGCGCCGGCCGACGTCGTGCGCGCGCTGGCGCCGCAGCTGGTCGAGGTGGCGCTGGCGGACTAGGGCTTGCGGCGCTCGATCGAGACGCCGACGAACTTGGCGTTGCCGAGGATGCCGATCTTCGCCGCCGTCACCCGCACCCACGGCGCGCCGAAGTCGCCGACGATAAGCTGCGCGACGCG
>DATFMS010000216.1:0-11640 GCA_035266805.1 Burkholderiales bacterium
AACTTCCGGATCTTCGGCCCGGACGAGACGCTCTCCAACGGCCTCGAGGCCGTCTTCGAGGTGACCCCACGCCAGTGGGACGCCGCCACCTTGCCGAACGACGAGTTTCTCGGCCCCGCCGGGCGGGTCATGGAGATGCTCTCCGAGCACCAGTGCCAGGGCTGGCTCGAGGGCTATCTCCTCACGGGCCGGCACGGTCTCTTCAACTGCTACGAGGCGTTCATCCATATCGTCGACTCGATGTTCAACCAGCACGCCAAGTGGCTGAAGATCACGGCGCACCTGCCCTGGCGGCGCAAGATCGCGTCGCTCAACTACCTGCTGGCCTCGCACGTGTGGCGCCAGGATCACAACGGCTTCACGCATCAGGATCCCGGGTTCATCGACCATGTGATGAACAAGAAGGCCGAGGTGGTGCGCGTCTATCTGCCGCCGGACGCGAACTGCCTGCTGTCGGTGATGGACCACTGCCTGCGCAGCCGCCACTACGTCAACGTCGTGGTCGCGGGCAAGCACCCGGCGCCGCAGTGGCTGACCATGGACGCCGCGGTCAAGCACTGCACGGAGGGCATCGGTATCTGGCAGTGGGCCAGCAACGACCAGGGAGTGGCGCCCGACGTGGTCATGGCCTGTTGCGGCGACGTGCCGACGCTGGAGACGCTGGCCGCCGTCGCCATTCTACGCGAGCACCTGCCCGAGCTGAAAATCCGCGTCGTCAACGTCGTCGACCTCATGAAGCTGCAGCCCCAGACCGAGCATCCGCACGGGTTGAGCGACGTGGACTTCGACGAGCTCTTCACCAGGGACAAGCCGGTCATCTTCGCCTATCACGCCTACCCGTGGCTGATCCACCGGCTGACCTACCGCCGCACCAACCACGACAACTTTCACGTCCGCGGCTACAAGGAAGAAGGCACCATCACCACGCCGTTCGACATGACGGTGTTGAACGATCTGGACCGTTTCCACCTCGTGATGGACACCATCGACCGCCTGCCGCAGACCGGCGACAAGGGCATCTACCTGAAGCAGCAACTAAAGGACAAACTGATTGAGCACAAGCAGTACATCGCCATGCACGGCCAGGACATGCCCGAGATCCGGAATTGGGAGTGGCCTATTCTGATCAGGCAGGACGGGCTTCGATGAACCCGGACTGCACCAGCTCCTCCACCAGCTCGTCGTAGTTGCGTGCGCCCGCGCTCTCGGGGGCGTGGGCGAACACGTCCTTCTGCTCGGCCGGGCTTTCCGCGAGAGAGACGTTTTCCGAGATGCGGGTGCGGCAGATCTCGTCGCCGTAGCGCTCGAGCAGCTCGCGGTAGATTCGGTGCGAGAGCTTGCGGCGCGCGTCGAATCGCGTCACGACGTAGCGCCGCGCGACGCGCTTTTTGAGCACGTGCTCGAGCGCCTTGAGCGTCTTTTCGCTCTGCTGCACCCCCTTCATCGCCAGGTAGTCGGCCGAGACCGGGATCAGCACCCGGTCGGCGGCGAAGATCGCCGACAGCGACAGCACGCCGAGCATCGGACAGCAGTCGATCACGATCGGCCGCCCGGTATTCAGGTTCTCCCTCACGATGCCGTGGTTGAGGCGGTTGAGCACGTTGGCGCCCTTGCCGAACTGGGTGTCGACCTTGGACAGCTCGACGTGGGCGGGGATCACCAGCCAGCCGCCGCTCGAGGCCCGGATCAGCTGCGTGAGCGGCTTCGAATGGTGGTAGAAGCCGAACATCGATTCATCGGCGCGCTCGACCGTGGCGCCGCAGACGTACGACAAGTGCGCCTGGGGGTCGAGGTCGATCGACAACGGGTTGTAGCCGCGGCGCGAAAGAGCGGCGGCGACGTTCAGCGAGGTGGTCGTCTTGCCGACCCCGCCCTTCTGGTTGAATACGGCGATCTTGGCCATGAGACCGGGTCCCAATCTATCACACGCCGGGTCGTGGTTTGCCAGACGCGGCGAGCACAAGGTACTCTTGCGCGGGGCCGCCTGGAGGAGGAGGAACTAATGCACGATTTCTGCCGTCGACCGTGAGCGCGGTCGACAGCATTCTGCAGGTGCGCGACGTCGCCGTTCACTTCGGCGGCATCGTCGCGCTGGACGGCATCAGCTTCGACGTGCCGCGCAACTCCATTCTCGGCCTGATCGGGCCCAACGGCGCGGGCAAGACGACCCTGTTCAACTGCCTGAGCTGCCTCTACGTGCCGACCCGGGGCGACATCCTGTTCGACCAGCGCTCGATCCTGGGCACCGCTTCGCACCGCATGGCCGCGATCGGCATCGGGCGCACGTTCCAGAACCTGGCCCTGTTTCACCGCATGTCGGTGCTGGAGAACGTGCTGGTCGGCGCGCAGACGCGCGGCCGCAGCGACTTCGTCTCCAACGCCCTGCGCCTGCCGTGGATGCGGCGCGAGGAGAAGATGCTGGAGGAGAAGGCCTGGGGCCTGCTCGAATACCTCGAGTTGACCGAGGTCGCGCACCTGCCCACCGGCGCGCTGCCGTTCGGCACCCAGAAGCGCGTCGAATTGGCGCGCGCGCTGGCGAGCGAGCCGAAGCTGCTGCTGCTGGACGAACCCGCGGGTGGCCTCAACCACGAGGAGGTCGACGAGCTGGGGCAGCTGTTCAGGAAGATCCGCGACGAGAAGCACCTGACCGTGCTGCTGGTGGAGCACCACATGAGCCTGGTGATGGCGATCTCGGACCACGTCGTGGTGCTGAATTTCGGCCGCAAGATCTTCGAGGGCCCGCCGACCGAGGTGCGCCGGCACCCCGAGGTGATCGAGGCCTACCTGGGAACGGGGCACTGATGGCGCTGCTCGAAGTCTCCAACCTCGAGGCGTTCTACGGCCAGACCCAGGTGCTGCGCGGCCTGAGCTTCAAGCTCGAGGAAGGCAGCGTGACCACGATTCTGGGCGCCAACGGCGCCGGCAAGACGACCACCTTGCGCGCGATCTGCGCCATGGTGCGCACCGCGGGCGAACTGGTGTTCGACGGCCGGCGCATCGGCGGCAAGGCGACCGAATCGATCGTGCGACGCGGCATCGCCCACGTGCCGGAGGGGCGCGGCACCTTCGTGCGCCTGAGCGCCGAGCAGAACCTGAGGCTCGGCGCCTACGCGCGCCGGGACGCGGCCGGGGTGGAGCAGGACCTCGAGCGCGTCTACGGCTACTTTCCGCGCCTCAAGGAGCGGCGCGGCCAGCAGGCGGGCACGCTCTCCGGCGGCGAGCAGCAGATGCTCGCGGTGGGCCGCGCGCTGATGATGCGGCCGCGCCTGATGCTGCTCGACGAACCGTCGTTCGGCCTCGCGCCGCTGCTGACCGAGGAGCTGTTCCGCATCCTCGGCGCGATCAGTCGCGAGCGGCAGGTCAGCATGCTGGTGGTGGAGCAGAACGCCTCGCTCGCGCTGGCCATTGCCGACCATGCCTACCTGCTGGAGACCGGGCGCATCGTGATGAGCGGCAGCGCGCACGAGATCGGCAAGGACGAATCGGTGCGCAAGGCGTACCTCGGCTACTAGGAGACGCGCGGTGGACCTCTTCCTTCAGCAGACTTTCGCCGGCCTGGCCTTCGGCGGGATCTACGCCTGCGTCGCGCTTGCGGTGGTGATGATCTACCAGGCCACCGACCACCTCAACTTCGCCCAGGGCGAGATGGCGATGTTCTCGACCTACATCGCGTACACCCTGCTGCACCACGGCGTGCCCTACTGGTGGGCGTTCCTGCTCGCGATGGCAATCTCGTTCGTCGGCGGGGTGCTGGTCGAGCGCATCATCGTGCGGCCGGTGGAGGGCACCGGGGTGCTGAACGAGGTGATCGTGTTCATCGGCCTGCTGGCGATCTTCAACTCGATGGCGGGCTGGATCTGGGAGTACACCATCAAGCCCTTCCCCAGCCCGTTCCCGAAACACGTGCCGTTCGGCATCACGTTCGTCGGCCCGCACGACTTCGGCGTGATCGGGATCACGCTGGTGGTGCTGGCGGCGGTATTCCTGTTCTTTCGCTTCACGCCGATCGGCCTGGCGATGCGCGCGGCGGCGCAAAACCCCGATTCGGCGCGCCTGGTGGGTATCCGGGTCGGCTGGATGCTGGCGCTCGGCTGGGGGCTGGCGGCGGCGATCGGCGCCGTCGCCGGCATGATGGTGGCGCCGATCGTGTTTCTCGAGCCGAACATGATGGGCGGCATCCTGCTCTATGGTTTCGCCGGCGCGCTGCTGGGCGGCATCAGCAACCCGGTTGGGGCGGTGGCCGGGGGCTTCATGGTCGGCGTGCTGGAGAACCTGGTCGGCACCTACGTGCCGTTCATCGGCAGCGAGCTCAAGCTCTCGGTCGCGCTGGTGCTGATCGTGTCGGTGCTGGTGTTCCGGCCCAGCGGCCTGTTCGGCTACGTCGTGGTGAAGAGGGTCTAGGCGATGGCGGCGAACCCGAAACCGGATACGCGCCTGCTGGCGGCGCTCGCCAGCGGGGCGAAGCTGTCGAAACTGCAGCTCGCCGGGTTGGCCCTGGCGCTCGCAGGCGCGCTTGCGCTGCCGTGGTTCGTCAGCGACTACCGCACCTTCCAGTACACCCTCGCCATCATCTACGCCGTCGCGGTGCTGGGGTTGAACATCCTGACCGGCTACAACGGCCAGTTCTCGCTCGGCCACGGCGCGTTCTACGCCATCGGCGCCTACACCGCGGCGATCATGATGGAGCAGGGCGGGATGGCCTACTACTGGACCATCCCCGCCGCCGGGCTGGCGTGCCTGGTGGCCGGATTCCTGTTCGGCCTGCCGGCGCTTCGCCTCGAGGGCCTTTACCTCGCGCTCGCCACCTTCGCGCTTTCGGTCGCCACCCCGCAGCTGCTCAAGTACAACGCGATCGCGCCATGGACCGGCGGGGTGCAGGGCGTGACCATCATCAAGCCCGACCCGCCCTTCGGCCTGCCGGTTTCGCAGGACCAGTGGCTGTACTACTTTTCGCTCGCGGTGATGCTGGTGATGTTCGTCTGCGCCTGGAACCTGCTGCGAGGGCGCACCGGGCGCGCGCTCAAGGCGATCCGCGACAATCCGATCGCGGCCAGCGCGATGGGAGTCAACACCGCGCTCTACAAGTCGCTCACCTTCGGCGTCAGCGCGCTCTACACCGGGGTGGCCGGCGCGCTGGGCGCGATCGCGATCCAGTTCGTCGCCCCCGACAGCTTCAACTTCTTCCTTTCGGTGACCTTCCTGGTCGGGGTGGTGATCGGCGGCCTGGCCTCGATTCCCGGCGCCGTCTTCGGCGGGGTGGTGATAGTCTTCATCCCCAACTTCGCCGAGCAGGTCTCCAAGGCCGCGCCGTGGGCCATCTACGGCATGTTCCTGATCCTTTTCATGTATTTCATGCCGACGGGCATTTGGGGTTTTATCCGGTTGTTGTATGCTAGGTTCACAAGAAGGCGCCGGGCGGGCTGAGCGGTCCGCGTGCCTCAAAGACTGAAACCGCCGTCAACATCGAAAAAAGGAGGAGTACATGAAGTTCCATAAGAGACTTCTGGTCGGGGCTGCGGCCGCGGCCTTCGCGCTAGGCGCGGGGACCGCAGGGGCCGCCAAGATGTACGGCCCCGGCGTGACCGACACCGAAATCAAGATCGGCCACATCAACCCGTACAGCGGCCCGGCCTCGGCCTACGGCACCATCGGCAAGGGAATCGCCGCTTACTGGAAGATGGTGAACGACAAAGGCGGCATCAACGGGCGCAAGATCGACTTCATCAGCCTGGACGACGGCTACAGCCCGCCGAAGACGGTGGAGCAGGCGAGAAAGCTGGTCGAGCAGGAGCAAGTGCTGCTGATCTTCCAGTCCCTCGGCACGCCCACCAACACCGCGATCCACAAGTACATGAACGCGAAGAAGACGCCGCAGCTGTTCGTCGCGACCGGCGCCGGCAAGTGGGGCGACCCGAAGCACTTCCCCTGGACCATGGGCTGGCAGCCGCCATATCCGGCCGAAGCCAAGGTCTACGCCGCCTACCTGCTGAAGAACAAGCCGAACGCGAAGGTGGGGATCCTTTACCAGAATGACGACTACGGCAAGGACTACCTGCACGGCTTCATCGCCGGTTTGGGTTCCAAGGCGAAGAAGATGGTGGTCGCTCAGGAGTCGTACGAGGTCACCGACCCGACCATCGACTCGCAGATCATCAAGCTCAAGGACTCGGGCGCCGACACCTTCTTCAACATTACCACGCCCAAGTTCGCCGCGCAGGCGATCCGCAAGGCCTACGATTCGGGCTGGAAGCCGCTGCAGTTCCTCAACAACGTGTCGCAATCGGTCGGCGGGGTGCTCAAGCCCGCGGGACTGGACAAGTCGGTGGGGCTGATCACCGCGGTGTACATCAAGGAGGCGACCGACCCGCAGTGGCAGAACGACGAGGACATGAAGGCCTGGAACGCCTGGATGGACAAGTACCTGCCGGGTGCGGACAAGACCAGCAGCTTCTACACCTATGCCTACGCGGTGGGCTACACCATGGAGCAGGTGCTGAAGGGGGCGGGCGACAACCTGACGCGTAAGAACATCATGAAGGTCGCCTCGCACCTCAAGCATCTCAAGGTGCCGCTGCTACTGCCGGGGGTCGACGTCAACACTTCGCCGACCGATTTCTACCCGATCCAGTGCGAGCAGCTGTCGAAGTTCGATGGCGAAAAGTGGCAACGCTTCGGTAACGTCATCTGCCCGAAGTGAAGTAGCTTCGTCTTACTTCGGCGCCGCCGCGGCTGCGCGGCGGCGCTGAAGCAGCATGATGATGCCGAGCACCAGCAGGGCGGGGATGAACAGCCACTCCTTGGCCAGGCGCGGGCGCTCGGTTTCGACTCCGGTCACGTTGAAGCCCTGCTCGAAGCCGGCCTTGTCGGCCGGGCTGTTGAGCTTGATCGCCATGACCTGAACGCCGGTGGGCATGACCATCGCGCTCATGCCCGCCTTGGTGATGCGCTGCAGGCCGCCGCCGGCCGCGCCGAGGGGCAGCAGCACCGTCTTGCTGACGTCCTTGCCCTCGATGGTGGTGCCTTCGATGCGCACCCGCAGGCCGGCCCCCGGCGGCGCCGCGGCGGCGAGCCGGATCAGCTCCTGGGCGGGTTGCACGTCGTAGCGCGGCAGCGCGAGGTCGAGCCAGAACCCGGGACGAAGCAGGGTGAAGGTCACCAGCAGCAGGATGGCGGACTCGTACCAGCGGTTGCGGGTCAGGAACCAGCCCTGGGTCGCCGCGGCGAACACCAGCATGCCGGTCACCGCGCCCGCGATCACCACCGCCAGCTGCAGGTAGGAGCCGACGCCGATCATCAGCAGCTGCGGGTTGAAGATGAACATGAAGGGCAGGATCGCCGTCCGGCTGCTGTACCAGAACGCGGTGGCGCCGGTCCTGATCGGGTCCGCGCGTGAAATCGCGGCGGCGGCGAACGAGGCAAGGCCGACCGGCGGGGTGACGTCCGCCATCAGGCCGAAATAGAACACGAACATGTGCACCGCCACCAGCGGCACCACCAGCCCCGACTGGGCGCCGAGCTCGACCACCACCGGCGCCATCAGGGTCGAGACCACGATGTAGCTCGCGGTGGTCGGCATCCCCATGCCGAGCACCAGGCAGATGAACGCCACCAGCATCAGCATCAGGATGATGTTGCCGGACGAAACGGCTTCGACGAACTCGGTCATCACCAGCCCCAGGCCGGTGAGCGAAACCGTGCCGACGATGATCCCGGCGGCGGCGGTGGCGAGCGCGATGCCGATCATGTTGCGCGCCCCGCGCTCGAGTCCGTCGATCAGGTCGTCCCAGCCGGCGCGGAATACGGACCACGGCAGCGGCTGGCGGCGCATCAGGGCGATGAGCGGCTTCTGGGTGATCAGGATCACGATCAGCAGCAGCGTGGCGTAGAACGCGGACAGGCCGGGCGAGAGCTCCTCGACCATCAGGGCCCAGATCAACAGCGCCACCGGCAGCAGGTAGTGCAGGCCGGCGAGCATCGTTTCCTTCAGCGGCGGGAGCGTCAGCACCGGCGCGTTGGGATCGTCGATGGTGAGGTCCGGTTCGGCCGCCACCACGCGCAGGATCAGCACATAGGCCGCGGCGAGCATCGCCAGTATCACCCACAGCGCGCCGGCGCCGAGGAGGGGCTTGAGCCAGCCCAGGCCGAAGTACACCACGTTCGCCAACACCACGATGCCGGCGAAGGTCATCAGCACGCCGAGCAGGCGGCCCAGGCGCGAAAAGTCCTTGGCGCGCGGTATTCCCGAAATGCCGGCTTTGCAGGCCTCGAGGTGGACGATGTAGAACAGCGCGATGTAGGAAATGATCGCCGGCAGGAATGCATTCTTGATGATCTGCGTGTACGGCACGCCGACGTACTCGGCCATCAGGAACGCGGCGGCGCCCATCACCGGAGGCATGATCTGCCCGTCGACGCCGGCGGCGACCTCGATCGCGCCGGCCTTTTCGGGCGTGTAGCCGACGCGCTTCATGAGCGGGATGGTGAAGGTGCCGCAGGTGACGACGTTCGCCACCGACGAGCCCGAGATCATCCCCATCAGGCCGGACGAGACGACGGCGGCCTTGGCCGGCCCGCCGCGCATGTGGCCGAGCAGGGCGAAGGCCGCCTTGATGAAGTAATTGCCCGCGCCCGCTTTCTCCAGCAGCGAGCCGAACAGCACGAACAGGAAAATATAGCTCGCCGAGACGCCCAGCGCGACGCCGAATACGCCCTCGGTGGTGAGCCAATAGTGCGACACCGCCTTCGACAGCGAGACGTCCTTGTGCGCGATCACGTCCGGCATGTGGGTGCCGGCGAAGGCGTAGCCGAGCATCAGCAGCGCGATGATGGCCAGCGGCGGGCCGAGCACGCGCCGGGTCGCCTCCAGCAGCAGCATGACGCCCGCCACGGCGGTGGCCATGTCGAGCCAGATCGGCTCGCCCGGCCGGGTCGAGATCTCGCGGTAGAAGAGAAACAGATAGGCGCCGCAGAACGCCGCCAGCAGCGCCAGCGCCCAGTCGGGCGCCGGTATCCAGGCGCGCGGCGAGCGCTTGGCGAACGGAAAAGCGAGGTAGGCGAGAAACAGCCCCAGGCCGAGATGCAGCGAGCGCATCTCGGTTGAATTGAGGACGAAGACGCCGAAGATGTACGGCAGCGGGGATGCATACCACAGCTGCAGCATCGACCAGCCGATACAGGTCCAGGCGAGTACGCGCTTGGCCAACCCGGAAGGCTTGCGCCCTCCGAGGTCGGCTTCCTGGACCAGGGCTTCGGCGTCGACGTCGCGACTCACTTAATCAGGCCTTTCTCCCGGAAGTAGCGGGCGGCGCCTTCATGCATCGGCGCCGAAAGGCCGTCTTTCACCATGTGCTTGGGATCCAGATTCGCGAACGCGGGATGCAGCTTCTTGAACTCGTCCAGGTTGTCGAACACCGCCTTGGTGATCGTGTAGACGATGTCGGCCGGGACCTTGCTCGAAGTGACCAGCGTCGCCAGCACGCCGTAGGTATGTGTCGGCTGCGGGTTGTTGGCGTACATGCCGCCGGGAATCGTCGCGTAGGCGTAGTAGGGGTGCTCCCTCACCAGCTTGTCGATCGCCGGGCCCGTCAGCGACACGAGCTGAGCGCCGCAGGTCGTGGTCGGGTCCTGGATGTTGGCCGACGGATGGCCCACGCCGTAGAAGAAGCCGTCGATCTTGTTGTCGCACAGCGCCGGGCCGTGCTCGTCCGCCTTCAGCTCGGAGGCGAGCGAGAAGTCCGACATCTTCATGTGCAGCGCCTTGAGCAGCTCCTCCATCGCCGCACGCGTGCCCGAGCCAGGATTGCCGACGTTGAAGCGCTTGCCCTTGAAGTCGGTGAACTTCTTGATGTTGGCCTCCTTGCGCGCGACTACGGTAAACGGCTCCGGGTGCACCGAGAAGACGGCGCGCAGGTCCTTGTAGGGCTGCTTGAATTTGCCCGTTGCGTGGTAGGCCTGGTACTGGACGTCGGACTGGGCCATGCCGAAGTCGAGCTCGCCGGCCTTGATCGTGTTCACGTTGTACACCGAGCCGCCGGTCGATTCGACCGAGCAGCGAATGCCGGTCTTGGCGCGGTCCTTGTTGACCAGGCGGCAGATGGAGCCGCCGACCGCGTAGTAGACGCCGGTGATGCCGCCGGTACCGATGGTGACGAAGCGCTGCCCGGCGGCGGTCGCCAGCGGCGACGCGAGCATGCAGGCCATGGCGACGCCGGCTGCCGCGAGCGCGGCGCGGACGATGCGGGTTTCAGGATGGGTTGTTCGCATAACGGTGATCCTCCAGATTGATTTGACGTTGTTGCCCGGGCCGGTGCGAGGCGTCCCGGATGCCCGCAGTGTAAGAGATATTAGTTCGAAGGCCTATACTTGCGCGTATGGCAGCATCCAGGCCGAGCAAGGAGCCCGACCTTATCGCGCAGGTTGCGCGGCTGGCGCGCGGCCAGCTTGCGGCGCCGCAGGCCGCGCTCGCCGAAGCTTTCGCCGGCCTGTACTACGGTGGCACGGATCCGCTCGAACTCGCCGAACGCGACGCAGGCGACCTGGCCGGCGCCGCCGCCGCGCACCTTGACCTCGGCCGGCGCCGCGCCGGCGACGCGCCCAAGCTGCACGTCTACAACCCGCGCCTTGAAACCCACGGCTGGCAGAGCACGCATACCGTGGCGCAGATCGTCGGCGAGGACATGCCCTTCCTGGTCGACTCGGCCACCATGGAGATCAACCGCCAGGGACTCGCGCTGCATCTGGTCGTCCACCCCGTGATGCGCGTGGCGCGCGACGCGAAAGGCAGGCTGCAATCGGTCGCCGCGCCGGCGGCCTCGAAGGATGGGGGGCTCGAATCCTTCATGCATCTCGAACTCGATCGGCAGACGGATCCCGTGCGGCTGCGTGAGATCGAGCAGGGCCTTGCACGCGTGCTGGGCGACGTGCGCGCCACGGTCGAGGACTGGCAGCCGATGCAGGAGCGGCTGCGCGGACTGATTGCCGAGCTCGATGCGACGCAGTTGCCGCTGGGCGCGGAAGAGGTCGCCGAGGCGTGCGCTTTTCTCGCCTGGCTGCTCGACAACCACATGACCCTGCTCGGCTACCGGGATTACGATCTGGTGCGGGAAGGCGGCGAGGACGTGCTGCGCGTGGTCAAGGGCTCCGGGCTCGGCATCCTGCGCGAGGGCGAGGCGACGACGGTTTCCACCAGTTTCGCGACGCTGCCGCCCGAGACGCGCGCGCGCGCACGCCTGCCCGAGTTGCTGGTGCTGTCCAAGGCGAACGCGCGCGCCACCGTGCATCGCCCCGGTTACCTCGACTACGTCGGCGTCAAGCGTTTCGACGCCGAGGGTCGGGTGAGCGGAGAGCGGCGCCTGCTCGGCCTTTACACGCACACGGTATATACAGCGAACCCGGGCGCCATTCCGGTGCTGCGCAGAAAGGTCGCGCAAGTCCAGGCGCGCGCGGGCTTCCTGCCGGCGAGTCACGACGGCAAGGCGCTCGCCTCGATACTCGAGGACTACCCGCGCGATGAACTGATGCAAATCGAGCCCGGCGAGCTCTACGCGCACGCGATAGCCATCCTGCGGCTCGGCCAACGCCAGAGAACGCGCCTGCTGGTGCGGCGCGACGCCTACGGCCGCTTCGTCACTTGCCTGCTTT
>DATFMS010000217.1:0-2333 GCA_035266805.1 Burkholderiales bacterium
CAAGGCCGCGCTGGCGGCGGCGATCTCCGGCGCCGAGCTGGCCTGGCGCGTCGCGCTCGGCGCCGCCGCGATCCTCGCCGGCGGCGCGCTCGGCCTGCTGCTGCCGGTGCCGGGAATGAGTCTCTAGGCTGGCGTCACGCGCGGCCGCGCGCCCGGGCGATCTCGACGAGGAGGCCGCGCAGCCAGACGGAAGCGGGGTCGTCGTGCAGGCGCGCATGCCAGACCAGGATCGCGTCGGGCCCCTTGACCTCGACCGGCAGCTCGAGCCTGCGCACGCCGGCGGGCGTGCCGAGCGGCGTCAGCGCCGGGATGACCGCGATGAAATCGTCGGTCTGCAGAACGTCGAGCACCAGGCGGAAGTTGGGCACCGAGATCCGCACGTCGCGCCGCCGGCCGACGTCGAGCAGCGCCTTGTCGGTCACGCCGACGAAGGACCCGCCGGTCGGCGACATCAGCACGTGGGGATAGGCGCAGAACGCGTCGAGGGAGACCTCCGGCCCGCGAACCGGATGGTCCTGCCGCACGACGCCCACGTAGCGGTCGCTGAACAGGAACCGCGAGGGATAGTCGGGTGGTGCCATCTCCGGCACCGTGACGGCGATGTCAATCTCTCGCTTGGCCAGCTTCTCGCCGAGCGCCTCGACCTCGAAGGGCATGATCGCCAGCTTCATGCGCGGCGCCAGCGTTCGCATTCGCGCGATCAGCGGCACGAGCAGGACCGCCTGGCCGTAGTCGTTGGCCGAAATCGCGACCGTGAGCTCCGAGGTCGCCGGATCGAACGCGGCCGGCTCCAGCACGCCTTCCAGGTCGACCAGCAGGCGCCGGATGCGCGGCGCCAGCGCTTCGGCCCGCGGCGTCGGCAGCATGCCGCCCTGCTTGCGCACGAAGAGCGCGTCGTCGAACAAGCTCCGCAAGCGGGCCAGGGTGCCGCTGACCGTCGACTGGGTGACGTAGAGGCGCTGCGCCGCGCGCGTCACGCTGCGCTCCTCGTAGAGCACGTCGAAGGTCTGCAGCAGGTTGAAGTCGACCGTCCTAATATCGGTCATCGCGATGATCCTTATCCAGGAAATCGATTGGCCCGATAATGCCGGGCTGAATAGACTTCAAGTGGGCCGGCGTCAAGCGGCGCCGGCCGGTCTTTGCAAGGGAGGTCGTCGCGATGCCCGGGTTTCCGCTGGAAGGCGGCTGTCACTGCGGGGCGGTCCGCTACAGGCTGCTCGCCCCCGCGATCAGCGTGCAGCACTGCCATTGCGAGCGCTGCCGGAAGATCTACGGCACCTTCTTCGGGACCGGCGCGGTGGTCAAACGGCGCGACGTTTCCATCGAAGGCGCGGAGAACCTGACGACCTACCGGAGCTCGCCGAGCCTCGCCGGCCAGTTCTGCCGCACCTGCGGCGGGCATCTCTTCGGCTACGAGGACAGCGAGCCGCGCCTCATGTACATCGCGCCGACGACGCTCGACGGCGGCGCGCACCCGGGACACCCGGCCGACAAGGAGTGCCACATCTACGTGCGCTCCAAGGCGCCGTGGGAAGCGATCGGCGGCGATCTGCCGAAGTTCGAGGCCAGCAGCCCGGACGAGATCATCACCGAAGCGCAAAGGGCCGAAGCCTCCGAGCGGTAGCGCCCGCGCGCTTCAGGGCTGTTGTCCGGTCGCGGCGCGGCCGCGCTTCAGGACGGTGCCGCTCGCCGAGAGTCGGGTGGACGTCGGTCGGCCGGGGGTTCGAGGCCGGGGGTTCGAGGCCGGGGGTTCGAGCAAGGAGTGTCGGAGTCATGATCATGTTCGATGCCACGGCCGCCGGCGCGCTCGTTGCGGCTTGCCGCATCGCCGGCGAGAAGGACCGCCGGAGACTCGGCGTGCAGAAAGTCGGCCCGCAATGCGAACGCGCAGCTGACGACCCGCGGCGTTCGCAGGCGGCGCGGGTGGCAGAGTGGGTCCGGTGCCTCGGCACGGCGCGGCGGACGAGGCTGCGGCTCTGGCCGCGCCTCAGCCCGCGCGCCTTCTAGCGCGCTGCCGGCGTCCCGTTTCGCCCGCGCATCACTTCAGGTAGGGCGCGCTCTCGCGGGACTGCCTCGTTCGGGAGGCCCGGTCCTCAGCTGCACTTGGAATGGCCGCAGGAGGTGCAGAGGTCGCAGCCTTCCTGGTGGATCAGCGAGGGGAAGCCGCACTTCGGGCAGCGCCGCGCGGCGCGCCGGGTGGCGCCGCGCTCGTCGAGGTTGACCACGCGCGCCGCGCCGCCCTCGGCCGTCGCGTCCTGCGCGGCGAGGAACCCGATGTCGACCATGTGGCGCTCGATCACCGCGCCGATCGCGGCGAGCAGCGAGGGCACGTA
>DATFMS010000218.1:0-27578 GCA_035266805.1 Burkholderiales bacterium
CCGGGTTCGACGCGGCCTGCGCCACCTGCCTGCTGGCGAGAAGCATGTACATCGCCGGCACGACGAACAGCGTGAACAGCGTGCCGATGGCGATGCCCGAGGCGATCACCAGCCCCATGTTGAAGCGGCTCACCGCGCCCGCGCCGCTGGCGGTGATGAGCGGCACCACGCCGAGCACCATCGCCGCGGTGGTCATCAGGATCGGGCGCAGCCGGATGCCGGCTGCCATTTCGATCGCATGGCGCTTGTTGTGGCCCTCGCGGCGCAGATTGTTGGCGAACTCGACGATCAGGATGCCGTGCTTGCTGATCAGGCCGATCAGGGTCACCAGCCCGACCTCGGTGTAGATGTTCAGGCTCGCCCCGCCCACCCCCAGGCTGATGAAGATCAGCGCGCCGCAGATCGACATCGGGACCGAGACCAGGATGATGATCGGGTCGCGGAAGCTCTCGAACAGCGCCGCCAGCGTGAGGTAGATGATGATCAGGGCGAAAAAGAACGTCACCACCAGGGCGCTCGACTCCTGCACGAACTGGCGCGACTGCCCCGAATAATCCACCGAGTAGCCCTCCGGCAGCGTGCGCTTGGCCAGGCCCTGCAGGTAGGCGAGCGCCTCGCCTTGCGAGACACCGGGAAACTGCACGCCCGATATGGTCGCCGAGTTCTGCTGCTGGAAATGGTTCAGCGTCTGCGGCACGACCTTGGTCTCGATGTGCGCGATGGTCGACAGCGGCACCATGTCGCCGCTCGCGGTGCGCAGATAGTAGTTGCGCAGCTGGTCGGCGTTCAGGCGATCGGCTTGTCGTACCTGCGGGATCACCTTGTAGGAGCGGTCGTAGAGGCTGAAGTAGTTGACGTGGCCGCCGCCGACCATGGCCGAGAGCGCGCCGCCGACGTCGCGCATCGACAGGCCGAGCTGGGCCGCGAGCTCGCGGTCGATCACCACCGTCGACTGGGGCTGGTCGAACTTGAGGTCGCTGTCGATGAAGATGAAGCGCCCGCTCTTCTGCGCCGCCTGCAGGAACTTCTGCGATACCTGGTCCAGGCGCTCGAACGGCTCGGTGGTCTGGATCACGAATTCGACCGGCAGGCCGCGCGCGCCCGGCAGCGGCGGCGGCTGGAAAAGCACGGTCTTGAGACCGGCGATCTGATTCACGTCCTTCTGCACCGCCGGCTGCAGCTGGGTGGCGGTCTTGGTGCGCTTGTCCCAGGGCTTGAGCACCATGCCCGCGATGGTGCGGCCCGGCACGTCGAGCTGGAACACGTGGTCCGTCTCGGGGTGGGAGGCGAACTTTTCGTATATCTGCTTCGTATACAGCCCGCGCTGCTCGAGCGTGGAGTCCGGCGCTGCGGTCGAGGCGGCGATCAGCACGCCCTGGTCCTCCTGCGGCGCGAGCTCCGACTTGGCGCCGGCGTACAGGAAATAGATGCTGCTCAGCACGATCAGGGCGAACACCGCGGTGACCGGGACGTAGTTCAGCGTGCGGTGAAGCAGCGCCTCGTAGCGCCGGTGCAGCGCGTCGAAGGCGCGGTCGAGCCATATCACGAGGTGGGCCTGCCAGCCGCGGCCGGACGGATCGTGCGGCTTGAGCAGGCGCGAGCACATCATCGGCGAGAGCGTGAGCGCGAGCACCGCCGAGATCGTCACCGCGCCGACCAGGCTGAAGGCGAACTCGGTGAACAGCGCGCCGGTGAGGCCGCTCAGGAACCCGATCGGGACGTAGACGGCGATCAGTACCGCCGTCATGGCGAGAATCGGGTTGGCGAGCTCGCGCGCGGCGACGACCGCGGCCTCCAGCGGCTTCATCCCGTCCTCGAGATGGCGGTTGACGTTCTCGACCACGATGATCGCGTCGTCGACCACCAGCCCGATCGCCAGCACCAGCGCGAGCAGGGTGAGCAGGTTGATGCTGAAGCCGAGCGCCAGCATCACCGTGAAGGTGCTCACCAGCGAAAGCGGAATGGCGATGGTCGGAATGATCACCGAGCGGACCGAGCCGAGGAAGGCGAACACCACCAGCGTGACGATGACCAGCGCTTCGGCGATCGTTTTCACCACCTCGCTGATCGAGGAGTTGACGAACTTTGTCGAGTCGTACACGATCCGCCCGTCCAGGCCCTGCGGCAGCTGGGCCTGGATCGCGGGGAAGGCGTCGCGCACGCGCTTGATCACCTCGAGCAGGTTCGCCGAGGGGGCGACCTGAATGCCGATGTAGACCGCCTGCTTGCCGTCGAAGCCGACCGTCGACTCGTAGTCCTCCGAGCCGAGCGTCACGTTGGCGACGTCCTCGAGGCGCACGATGGCGCCGTTCTTCTGCTTGACGATCAGGCGCTTGAACTCGTCCACCGAATGCAGGCTGGTCGAGGCGGTGAGATTGACCTGCACCATCTGTCCCTTGGTGCTGCCCACCGCGGAGAGGAAGTCGTTGGCGACGAGCGCCTGCTGCACATCGGCGGCCGTCAGGCCGTAGGCGGCGAGCTTGTCAGGATCGAGCCAGGCGCGCAGCGCGAACAGCTTCTTGCCCAGGATCTCGGCGGTCTGCACGCCCTCGACCGCCTGCAGCTGCGGCTGCGCCACGCGCACCAGATAGTCGGTGATCTTGTTCGCCGGCAGCACCGTGCTGGCGAAGCCGATGTACATCGCGTCTATGGTCTGCCCGACCTGCACCGAAAGCGTCGGCTGCTGCGCCCCCTGCGGCAGCTGGTTGAGCACCGCGTTGACCTTGGTGTTGATCTCGGTGAGCGCCTTGTCGGGGTCGTAGTTGAGCCGCAGGTTGGCGGTGATGGTGCTCACGCTCTGGCGGCTGGTCGAGGTCATGTAATCGATGCCGTTCGCCTGGGCGATCGAGTTCTCGAGCGGCGCAGTGATGAAGCCCGCCACCAGGGAAGGGTCCGCGCCTACGTAGGTGGTGGTCACGGTGACGACTGCGTTCTGCGTGCGGGGAAACTGGAGCACGGGCAGCAGCTGCACCGAGCGCAGGCCGAGCACCAGCAGCAGCAGGCTCACCACGGTCGCGAGCACCGGGCGGCGGATGAAGATGTCGGTGAATTTCATCGGCGCGCCGCCCTTACTCGTCCTTGGGCTGCGGCGCCGCGTCGTTGGACGGCTGCACGCTGTTGTTGATGATCACCGGCACGCCGTTGCGCAGCTTGAGCTGGCCCGCCGTCACCACGGTCTCGCCTTGCTTGACGCCGGAGACGATCGCGATCTGGTCGCCGCGCGTCGCGCCGGTGGTTACGAAGCGCTGCGTGGCGACGAGCTTCGGCTTGCCGTCGGGCCCTTTGCCTTTTTCCTCGACGACGAACACGGTGTTGCCGTAGGGATTGAAGCTGATCGCGCTCTGCGGCAGCGTCAGGTGGCGCTCGCTCTCGCCCGTGTTGACCGCGACGGTGACGAACATGCCGGGAAGGAGCCGGTGGTGCGGGTTGGACAGCGCGGCGCGTACCTGCACGTTGCGCGTCGAAGGGTCAACCTTGGCGTCGATCGCATCGATCGTCCCCTCGAAGCGCTCGTCAGGCAGTGCATCGGTCCTCGCGCTGACCTTGAGCCCCTTGCGGACCTCGGCCAGGCCGCTCTGGGGCACGCTGAAATCGACGTACACCGGGTCGAGCGACTGCAGCGTGACCAGCTTGGTGCCGGGTGCGACGTACTGGCCGAGGTCGACCGCGCGCAGGCCGAGCCGGCCGGCAAACGGCGCGCGCACGTACTTCTTGTCGACCAGCGCCTGCTGCTCGGCCACGCGCGCCTTCGCCACCTTGAGGTTGGCCGCATCCGCGTCGACGGTCGCCTGGCTCACCGCCTGGACCTTGAGCTGACGCTGGTCGCGCCGGTAGGTGAGCTCGGCCAGCTCGGCGTTGGCCTTGAGCGACTCGAGCTGCGCGATATCGGTCGCGGCATTGAGCTGAACCAGGGGTGCGCCCGCCTTCACCTCTTCGCCGGAGCGGAAGTGGATGGCCGAGATGACGCCGCTCACTTCCGCCGCGAGGTCCGCGCCGCGCACCGCGCGCAGCGTGCCGACCGCGCTCAGCTCGGGTTGCCATTCCTGGAAGCCGGCCTTGATCGTCGATACCGTCTGCGGCGGTACGCCCTGCGAGGACAGGTACTGCTTGATCTTGTACGACTTGAATGCCTGGAAGCCGAAGATGCCTCCGAAGATCAGGCCGGCGATCAGCAGCATCAGGGCCATGCGTTTGGTCATGGATTGCGACTCCCTGCAGTGTCGGAATTGGGCGCCAGCGCGGCGGCGTCCTGCCACCAGCCGCCGCCGAGCGCCTGGAACAGAGCGGCCGTGTCGGCGTAGCGCGCGGCCTGGGCCTGCACCAGCCCGATGCGGCTGCGCTGGTATTGCTGTTCGGCGTTGAGCAGCGCGAGATAGCTCGTGGCGCCGAGCTCGAACTGGCTGCGCGCGAGCTCGTAGCTGGCGCGCGCCGCGGCGTCGGCCTCGGACTGCGCCTGGAGCGACTGCGCGTCGCTCTCGAGCGCGCCCAGCGCGTCGGCCACGTTCTGGAACGCGCCCAGCACGGTCTGGCGGTACTGCGCGAAAGTGCGCTCATAGGCGGCGACCGCCGCGCGCTGCTGCGCCTTGAGCGCGCCGCCGTGGAAGATCGGCTGCAGCAGCCCGGCGCCGGCGTTCCAGATCATGTTGTCGGCGCCGAACAGGTCGCCTGCCTTGTTCGCGACCGTGCCATAGGTCGCGCTGAGCGTGATCTGGGGGTATTCGGCTGCGGTCGCGACCCCGACCTGTGCGCTCGCCTGGTGCAGCAGCGCCTCGGCGGCCTGGATGTCGGGGCGCTGGCGCACCAGCTCGGAGGGCAGGCTGACCGGCAGCTCCTGCGGCAGCTCGAGCCCGGCGAGCTCGAACCGGGGCAGCCGCGCGGCGGCGGGTGTCTTGCCCACCAGCGTCGCGAGCGCGTTGCGGGTCCGCGCCAGGGCCTTCTCCAGCGGCGGCAGCGCGGCTCGCGTCTGCGCCAGCTGCGCGCGCTGCGCGAGCACCTGGACGCGCGAGATCGCGCCCAGCGCAAGCTGTTTTTCGAGCACCGCGAGCGAGTGTTGCTGGGCATCGACGATGTCGCGCGTGGCGCCGATCTGCGCCCGCAGGGATGCTTCGCTCACCGCGGTCGTCACGATATTGGAGGTGAGCGTCAGGTATGCGGCCGCGATCTGGTAGTGCTGGTAGTCGATCTGCGCCTCGAGCCGCTCGAGCTCGCGCCGCGCGCCGCCGGCCGCGTCGATCTGGTAGGACACGCTCACCGAGGCGTTGTAGAGGCTGAACTCCGGAACCCGTGCGTTGGGCTGGTTCTGGGATGCGCCGGAAATCTTCTGCCGCGAGGCGCTCAGCTTGGCGTCGACGCTGGGGTAGAGCACCGCGGTCGCCGCCCTGAGGTTCTCCTGCGACACGCGCAGCGCCGCCTGCGCCGCCTCGAGGCTGGGGCTGTCGGCGAGGGCCTCGCGGATCAGCTGGTCGAGGGCGTTCGAGCGATAGACCTGCCACCACTGGCCGGGGATGTCGCGCCCGTATACGAAGCGCTGCTCGGCGCCGCCGGCGACCGGCGCCGAGGCGGTCTTCGCCGGCAGCGGCTCTGCCGCGTAGCCCGCGTCGGCGGGTGGCTCGGGACGGCGGAAGTCCGGTCCGACGGCGCAGGCGGCCAGGACCGAGCTGGCGGCGACGAGCGCGCCGAACCGGATCGAGCGTGTGCTCACGCGCGAGCCCCCGCGCCGGCGCTTGGGGCGAGGCCTTCAATGAGCGCGCCGACCATGTCGCGCACGCCATGCTTGAGCGGCGAGGCGCGGCAGCTGAAATGCTCGCGCATCGCGGCCTGGAAGCAGCCGGCGAGCAGCAGGTCCGCCGCCGCGGTCACGTTGGCTCCGCTGGCGACCCGTCCGAGCTTCCGCTCTGCCTCCAGGTAAGCCACGAGCGACGCGGCCGACTCGCCCGGACCGATCTTCTGGCGGTCGAGAATCTGGCGTACGCGCAGAAGCAGCGAGCGGTCGGAGTAGAGCGAGCACACCATCGGCGAGACCCTGAGATGGAACTCGAGCGCGGCGCGCGCGACCTGCTCTAGGTTCGCCCGCACGCTATGCCGGCCGACCTGCAACGCCAGGCTGTCCACCACCTGCTTGAACTCGCCCATTCCGGCCTCGATCACCGCCAGCAGCAGCTCGGCCTTGTCGGCGAAGTGGTGGTACAGCGCGCCCTCGGCGACGCCGGCGGCGCGCGCGATGTCGCGCGTGCTGGTGCGCGCCAGGCCGCGCTCGCACATCAGGCGCGTCGTGGCGGCGATCAGGCGTTCGCGGGTGCCGCCGGCGGCGGCCTCGGAACGGGTGGAGAGTCGGACCATGGTGGATAAAATTGAGCAACTGCTCAGTTATTCTGAGCGATCGCTCAATCCGGGTCAAGTGCGAAGCTTGCTAGAGTGGCAAGGATGGATCTTTCGCCCCAGGTCACGCTTGCCGTGCTCGGCGCCGCGCTGTTGCACGCGGGCTGGAACGCGCTGTTCAAGTCGAGTCCGGACAAGGCGCTCGAAAACGTCGCCCTCGCGGTGAGCCGCGGCGCGCTCGCGCTCGCCTGCGTGCCGTGGCTGCCGCTGCCGGCGCCGGCCTCGTGGCCCTGGCTCGCCGCCTCGGTCGTGGTGCACGTGGCCTATTTCTGGGCCCTGGCGGGGGCCTATCGTTGGGGCGACCTGTCGTTCGCCTATCCGGTGATGCGCGGCGGCGCGCCCGTGCTGGTCGCGCTGGCCAGCATCGCGGTCTTCGGCGAGGCGCTTTCCTGGGCGCAGGGCGCCGCGGTGGCCTTTATCTGCGGCGGCATCCTGGCCTTCGCCAGCGGGCCGCGCGGCGACGTCCGGGCCGGCCGCCGCGCGCTGCTGTTCGCAGTCGGCAACGCGGCGGTTATCGCGACTTACACCCTGATCGATGCGCGCGGGGTGCGCGTCTCGGGCGCCGCGGTGAGCTACGCGCTGTGGTTCTTCATCGCCAACAGCGTGGTGCAGATCGCGCTCGGCGCGGCCCGGCGCGGGGCCGAGATCCCGGCGTACCTGCGGCGCCACTGGCTGCGCGCGGCGGTCGGCGGCGCCTTGACTCTCGGCTCCTACGGCATCGCCTTGTGGGCCATGACCCGGGCCCCGGTCGCGCTGGTGGCCGCGGTGCGGGAAACCTCGGTAATCTTCGCCGCCGCGCTCGGCGCGCTGTTCCTCGGCGAGCGCATTACGCTGCGGCGCGCCGGCGCCACGACGGCGGTGCTCGCCGGCCTGTTGGCGTTGCGCCTTTAGCGCGCTACGCCTCCGGACGCATCTGCGGGAACAGGATCACGTCCCGGATCGAGGGGCTGTCGGTCAGGAGCATGACCAGGCGGTCGATGCCGATGCCGGCGCCCGAGGTGGGCGGCATGCCGTACTCGAGCGCGCGGACGTAGTCCGCGTCGTAGTACATCGCTTCCTGGTCTCCGGCGTCCTTCTTCTTCACCTGGTCGAGGAAGCGCTCGGCCTGGTCCTCCGGGTCGTTCAGCTCGGAAAAGCCGTTCGCGATTTCCTTCGCGTCGACGAACAGCTCGAAGCGCTCGGTGACCTCCGGGTCGCCGTCCTTGCGCCGCGCCAGGGGCGAGACCTCGGCCGGAAAGTCGAGAATGTAGGTCGGCTCGATCAGCTGCTTCTCCACCAGCGCCTCGAACAGGAGCAGCTGCAGCGAGCCCCAGCCCTGCTCGTCGCCGAAGGCGATGCCGAGCCCGCGCAGCTTGTCGGCGAGGAAGGCGCGGTCGCGCAGCTGCGCGGCGCTCCAGAGCTCGGGCGCGTGGCTCTGGATCGCCTGCGCCATCGTCAGGCGCGCGAACGGCTTGCCGAAGTCGATATCGCGGCCCTGGTATTCGACCTTGGTGGCGCCGAGCGCGGATTCGGCGGCGTGCCGGATCACCGCTTCGGTGAGCGACATCATGTAATGGTGGTTGGTGTACGCGCAGTACACCTCCATCATGGTGAATTCCGGGTTGTGGCGCGTCGAGATGCCTTCGTTCCTGAAGTTGCGGTTGATCTCGTAGACTCTCTCGATGCCGCCGACTACCAGACGCTTGAGGTACAGCTCGGGGGCGATGCGCAGGTAAAGCTCCATGTCGAGCGCATTGTGGTGGGTGCGGAACGGACGCGCCGTGGCCCCGCCGGGAATCGGCTGCAGCATCGGCGTCTCGACCTCGAGGTAGTCGGCGCGCGCCATGTATTCGCGCATCGCCCGCACCACGCGCGAGCGCACCGCGAAGACCCAGCGCGAGCGCTCGTTCACCAGCAGGTCTACGTGGCGCTGGCGGTAGCGCTGCTCCTGGTCGGTGAGGCCGTGGAACTTCTCGGGCAGCGGCCGCAGCGACTTCGCCAGCAGCCGCAGCCCGTGCGCGCGCAGCGTCAGCTCGCCGGTGCGGGTCTTGAACAGGAAGCCGCTCACGCCGACGATATCGCCGATGTCGTAGTGCTTGAAGGCGGCGTGGCTTTCCTTGCCGGTGTTGTCGTCCGAGACGTAGATCTGCAGCCGCCCGCTGTGGTCCTGCAGAACCCCGAAGCTCGCCTTGCCCATGACGCGCTTGAGCATCAGGCGGCCGGCGATCGTGGCCGGCACCTGCTTGCTCTCGAACTCCTGCGCCGGAAGCTCGCCGTAGCCCTCGATCAGGCGCGCCGCCAGGTCGTCGCGCGTGAAGTCGTTCGGGTAGGCCGTGCCTTCCTCGCGCAGCTTGGCGAGCTTGGCGCGGCGCTCGGCCATGATCTGGTTCTCGTCCTGCTGCGCCTCGGGCTTGGTCGTTTCCGTCATTTCACACTCCCTGCTTGAGGCTCGCGCTGATGAACTCGTCGAGGTCGCCGTCGAGCACCGCCTGCGTGTTGCCGATTTCGATTCCGGTGCGCAGATCCTTGATGCGCGACTGGTCCAGAACGTAGGAGCGGATCTGGTGTCCCCAGCCGATATCGGACTTCGAATCCTCGAGCTTGTCGCGCTCCACCTGGCGCTTGCGCAGCTCGAGCTCGAACAGCTTCGACTTGAGCATTGCCATCGCCTCCGCGCGGTTGCGGTGCTGCGAGCGGTCGTTCTGGCATTGCACCACCGTGTTGGTCGGCAGGTGCGTGATGCGCACCGCGCTGTCGGTCCGGTTCACGTGCTGGCCGCCGGCGCCGGAGGCGCGGTAAGTGTCGATCTTGAGGTCGGCCGGGTTGATGTCCACCTCGATCGACTCGTCCACTTCCGGGTACACGAATACGCTGGCGAACGAGGTGTGGCGGCGCGCGTTCGAGTCGAAGGGACTCTTGCGCACCAGGCGGTGCACACCGATCTCGGTCCGCAGCGTGCCGTAGGCGTGGTCGCCGATGACTTTGAGCGCGGCGCTCTTGATCCCCGCCACCTCGCCGTCCGTATGCTCGAGGATCTCGACCTTGAAGCCCTTGCGGTCGCAGAACTTGAGGTACATGCGCTCGAGCATCGCGGCCCAGTCCTGCGCCTCGGTGCCGCCCGAGCCGGCCTGGATGTCGACGAAGCAGTTGCTGGGGTCGAGCGGGTTGGAGAACATGCGGCGGAACTCGACCCCCGCCACCTCCGTCTCCAGCTTGGCCGCCTCGCGGCCGATCTGCTCCAGCGTGGCGTCGTCTTCGTCGTCGCGCGCGAGCTCGAACAGCTCGCTTGCGTCAGCGACGCCCGCGTCGACGCGCTGCAGCGTCAGCACCACTGCTTCGAGCGATTTCTTCTCCTTGCCGAGCTCCTGGGCGCGCTGCGGCTTCTCCCACAGCTTGGGGTCTTCGATCTCGCGATTCAGGTCTTCGAGGCGCTTCTGCTTGCCGTCGAAGTCAAAGATACCTCCGCAGCTCGACGATCCGCTGGCGCAGGTCTTCGAGCGACGAGGCAATCTGGTTGATGCGTTCTGCTTCCATCGGGGCCGCGCGAAAAGAGCGGATTATACAGGCGCCGGGAGCACCATCTGCGTCTGGGTCACCAGCGCCAGCAGTTTTCCGCTCTCGGAGCTGATGCGCGTCTGCCACACCATGGTGGTCTTGCCGCGATGCGCGGGAGTCGACTCGCCCAGCACGCGCGAGCCGACCGGTGCGGCGCTTACGAAGTTGGTCTTGGACTCGATCGTCGTGGTGCGCGCGCCAGCGGGCAGGTTGGCGATCGTTCCCACCGCGCCCAGCGTGTCGGCGAAGGCCATGATCGCCCCGCCGTGCATGACTTCGGCCGCGGTGCACAGGTCGGGGCGCACCGTGAGCTCGGCGACGACCCGCTCCGGCGTCACCTCGGTGAAGCGGATCCCCAGCAGCTCGGGGAAAAGGCCCCGCAGGCGCTCCTGGATCGCGGCTGCGAGGTCGCTCACCTGACTTCCCTGCCGCTGTAGTCCTCCTCGATGCGGTCCTCGAAAAAGCTGGTGGGGTTGGGCGCCGCCATGAAACGCCGGTGCACCTCGGGCGAGACCTTGGGGTACTGGAACACGCGGCCGTTCGACATCTCGACCTCGAGCGTCTGGCTCTTCTCGTCGTAGCCGATCGAGCGGATTTTCGAGGAATTGACGCGCTTGCGCTCCATCTCAGGCCGCCTCCACGCTCACCTTGTCGCCCGCGCGCACCTGCGCCAGCACGCGCGCGTCCCCCAGCACCCGGCCGAGCACGTTGCAGCGGCTGGCCAGCTTCGGCCTGCCGTCGGTCGAGATCGGCGTCGGGCCGAAGGGCAGGGCGAGCGCCGAGCCCTCGACCCAGAAGCATACCGTGCCCGGCTCGACGATCTGGCGCGCCTGCGGCTCGAGGTCGACCGCAATCGGGGCGTCGAAGTAGACCTCGTCGCCCCAGGTCTGGGCCGACGACTCGAAGGGCAGTGCCTCGAGCAGCGCGGCGACGGTCGGCGTGTCGTCGAGCGCCACCTCGAACTCGGTACGGCCGGCGCGGATGCGCAGCCTGGCGCTAGGTTTCGATGTGCTCGACATTGAGCTGGACGTTCCTCAGGCCGTTGAATTCATTCACTGTAAGCCGGTAGGCGGCGCGGATACGTGAGCCGAGGCCGTCGCCGCGCTGTGCCGAGCGCGGGTCGACGGCGTTGAAGCGGATCGCATCGAAGCGCTGCCCGTCCTTGACCAGGCGCAGCTTCAAGTGCCGCTCGCCCACCACGCGCTGGCTGTCGACGGAAAATGTATCGCAGAACAGCGGTTGCGGGAAGCCCTGGCCCCAGATCTGCTGCTCCACCAACTGCGCCACGCCGAGCGTGAGGTGCGCCGGATCGAGCGTGCCGTCGGTTTCGATCACCGGCGCCAGCGCTTCAGGGGGGATGGTGTCGGCCGCGGCGCGCTCGAAAGCGTCGGCGAAGCGCCCGAAGTCGCGCTCGCGCAGCGTGAGGCCGGCGGCCTGCGCGTGGCCGCCGAAGCGCAGGATCAAGCCCGGCTCGCGCTTGGCCACCAGGTCGAGGCAGTCGCGCAGGTGCAGCCCCGCGATCGAGCGCCCCGAGCCGCGCAGCAGCCCGGCGTTGGCGCCGTCGCCGGCGCGCGCGAAGCACACCACCGGGCGGTGCAGGCGCTCGCGCAGGCGCGAGGCGAGGATCCCGACCACGCCCTGGTGCCAGCCCGGCTCGAACAGCGCGGCGGCGGCGCCCGGCGCAGCCTCGATGCCGGCCGCGGCACGCAGCGCCTCTTCGAGCATCTCGCCCTCGATCCTGCGGCGCTCGCGGTTCAGCTGATCGAGCTGCTGCGCGATATTTGTCGCGCGCGCCTCGTCGTCGGTGATCAGGCACTCGATGCCCAGGCTCATGTCGGCCAGGCGCCCGGCGGCGTTCAGGCGCGGGCCGGCGACGAAGCCGAGGTCGAACCCCGTTGCCTGCGCCGGCACGCGTCCGGCGAGGCGCAGCAGCGCGTTCAGCCCCGGCGCGCCGCGCCCGGCGCGCAGGCGCTTGAGGCCCTGTGCGACCAGGATGCGGTTGTTGGCATCGAGCGGCACCACGTCCGCCACCGTGCCGAGCGCCACCAGGTCGGCGAGCGCGCCGAGGTTGGGCTCGGCACGCGCCGCGAACGCGCCGCGCCGGCGCAACTCGGCGCGCAAGGCCAGCATGACGTAGAACATGACGCCGACCCCGGCCAACGCCTTGGACGGGAAGCCGCAGCCGGGCTGGTTCGGATTGACGATGCATTCGGCCGCCGGCAGCTCGGGGCCGGGCAGGTGATGATCGGTGATCAGCGTGGTGATGCCGAGCGCCCGTGCCCGCGCCACGCCCTCGACGCTGGCGATGCCGTTGTCGACGGTCACCAGGAGCTGCGGGCGCAGTGCGGCGGCGAGGTCGACCAGCTCCGGCGACAGGCCGTAGCCGAGCACGAAACGGTCCGGCACCAGGTACTGGATATCGGCGCCGAGGCTGCGCAGCGCGCGCACGCCGAGCGCACAGGCGGTGGCGCCGTCGGCGTCGTAGTCGGCGACGATGAGGATGCGCCGCCCGCCGGCAATGGCGTCGGCGAGCAGCGCCGCCGCCTGCTCGGCCTTGGCGAGCAGCGCCGGCGCGAGCAGGCGCGACGCCTGATAGTCCAGCTCGTCCGCCGAGCGGATGCGCCTTGCGGCGAATACGCGCGCCAGCACCGGGTGGACGCCGGCGCGCTCGAGCGCGCGCCGGTCCGCTTCGGCATAGGCCCGCTCGACGATCTTCATGCGTAGCGCCCGAGCGCCTGTGCGCGGCGCCAGATCCGCCGCAGGTCGCCGCCGACGGTCTCGAACGAGCGCGCGTCCGCCGCGTCAGGAACGTGCAGCGTGATCATGCCGACGCGCCCGGCGCGCAGCGCCGCGAGCAGCGGCGCGAACCAGCGCGCTTCGAGCGTGCGCAGGCGCGCGGCGTAGGCCTCGGCGTCGTCCAGGGCGTGCGCGGCGCGCAGCGCGTCGAGCACCAGCAGGTGGCGGCCGTCCTCGGGCGCCCGCGCCAGCCATTCTTCGGCCGCGGCCGGAAGCGCGCGCCTTGCCACGCCGGCCAGGCGCGCCATGCCGAGCGCCAGCGGCTCGTCGGCGCAGACCGACTGCCATGGTCCCGCCGCTTCGCGCGGCGCGCGGCCGGCGCCCCACAGCCAGAGGCTGTTCAGCGTGGGCGCGCCGCGGCGCTCGCGCTCGGCGTTCACCGGGTGCTCGTGCAGCGCCATCTGGATCTCGGTCAGCAGCGCATGCCAGCGCCGCGCTGCGGGTTCGGCGGCGAAGCGCTGGTTGACGTCTTCGCCCGCGAGCTGGAGCGGCGACTCGGCGGGGGCGGCGAATTCATCGGTCAGGCGGGCGCACCAGCGCGCGGGCACGAGCGGGTAGAAGGTCAGCGCGCCGGCGAAATGGCGGTTGAGCGCCTCGCACAGCGCCTCGGCCTCCTCGCGCGTGACTTCGAACGCGGTACTCGGAACGAGCGCCGGCCCTTCGCGCCCCAGCTGCAGGTGCACCGGATCGGCGCGCAGCCACGCCTCGTCGCCGGGCTCCCCGCCGTCGGCGAGCACGGTCAGCGCGCCCGCGGCGAGCGGCGCGTCCTCGCCGCTGTCGTCGCCACTGAATGCCTCGACCAGCCAGCGCTCCGGCGCCTGCGGCTCGGCGCCCGCAGCGCGGCCGCGGGCGAGCAGCAGCTCGAGCGCGGGCAGCCGCAGCGCGGCGAGCGCCTCGCGCGCGGGCTCGCGCGTCGGGAAAAGCGCCGGGACCAGAAGCTCGCAGTGCATCGTCAGGTCGAAAGCTCGACCACCCGCGCGCGCCCCTTCAGCAGATGGCGGGCGAGGATCTTGTATTGATCGAGGTCGAAGCGCGGGCGCGGGCCGCCCTCGAGCAGCTCGGCGAGCTCGGATTCCGACTGCGCGGTGCCGAGATAGCACCAGTTGTGCACCACGTGGACGTCGCTCGCTTCACGCTCGCGATCCTCCTCGACCACGCCGACCGGACCGCGCCAGGGCCAGGCGATCGTCTTCAGCGGCGCGCGGCGCGGCCGGCGGTTGAAGACGGGCATCAGCGCCTTGACCAGCTCGGCCTCGCGCAGCAGGGCGCCGAGCTCGCCGGCGGTGCGCTGCCAGTCGATGCGCCGCACCTCGCGCGCGAGCTGTTTCCCGCGCGACGAGCGCAGGTCGTCGGCGAAATGCGACAGCACGCGGCTGCGCATGTTGACGCTCTTGCCGACGTACAGCGGTGCCTCGCCCTCGCCGTAGAACAGGTAAACGCCCGGGGCCTCGGGCACCGCGTCGATCGCCTCGCGCTTTATGTGCGCCGGCAGGCTCGGCTGCCTGGCTAGCTGCCGCGCGGCGTCGCCGAGCGCGCCGGCGCCGTGCTCGGCCGCGGCAACGCGCAGGAACTGCCATACGGCGTCCGCGTCGCCCATCGCGCGGTGCCGCGCCCGGCAGTGCAGGCCGTGGCGCGCGATCAGGCTGTCGAGGTTGTGACGCGCATGGCCGGGATACAGGCGGCGCGAGAGCTTGACGGTGCACAGTGTGCGCGCCGCGTAGCGGATCCCCGCGCGCTCGAACGCCTGGCGCAGGAAGCCGTAGTCGAAGCGCGCGTTGTGCGCCACCACCACGCGGCCCGCGAGCCGCTGGTGCAGCTCGCGCGCGAGATCATCGAAGGTCGGCGCGCCCGCCACCATGTCGCTCGTGATGCCGGTGAGTGCCTGGATCGCCGGCGGGATCGCGCTCCCGGGATTGACCAGCGTCGACCATTCGCCGGAGATCTCGCCGCCATCGACCTCGATGACGGCGATTTCGGTGATGCGATCCCAGCTTGCATTCGCGCCCGTGGTCTCCAGGTCGACGATGGCGAGCGGCGCGTCGAGAAGCTGCATAGTGGATATCCGTCCAGTTCGCAGGATATCAGAGCAGCCGAGCGAGCTGCCAGAGCGCGAAGCCCAGGATGACGAGCCCGGAAACAACGTTGATCGCGCGCAGCAGGCCGGCGCCGAGGCGGGCGCGCAAGCGGTTTGCGCCGAGCGCGAGTATGACCCACCACGTGGCCGAACCGAGGAATACGCCGAGCACCACCGTTGCCGCGGCCGGGTAGCGCGGGTTGGCGCCCAGGCCAAGGCCGGCGAAGATCGCGGCGAAGGCAAGGATCGTCGGTGGGTTGGCGAGCGTGAGGCCGAGGGTCGAGGCAAAGGCGCGCAGCAGCCCTGCATTTGCCGGCGTCGGGTCGCCGCCCACGGACGGATTCGCAACCAGCGCCCGGATGCCGAGATAGACGAGGAACGCGCCACCCACCAGTCCGAGCCAGAATTTCTGCGCGAGCAGGAATCCCGATACCGCGGTCAGGCCGAATGCTGCGATTGCGCCATAGATCGCGTCGGCGACCGCGATGCCCATGCCGGAGACGAACCCCGTCAGTGCTCCCGCGGCGATGGTGCGGCGCAAGCACAGCAGCCACATCGGACCCACGGTGGCGGCGAGCACGAAGCCGAACGCCAGCCCCTTCAGGAACAGCGGCGTCATTGCATCGGCACGAAGCGCGGCTGCGCGCGCACCCGCTCGAGCCAGCCGCGGACCGCGGGGTAGGGCGCGAGCTCGATGCCGCCTTGCTCGGCGCAATGCGTGTAGGCGAACAGGGCGATGTCGGCGATCGAATACACCGCATCGACGAAATACGGCTCGCGCGCCAGGTGCCGCTCCATGACCGCGAGCGCCTGGTGGCCGCGCTCGCGCAGCCGGGGCAGCTCGGTGCGCCGCGGAGAGTCCAGGGGAAGGTAGCGCATGATCGAGCGCGCCACGGCGACGTAGGGCTCGTGGCTGTACTGCTCGAAGAACATCCATTGCAGCGCGCGGGCGCGCCCCAGCCGTCCGGCGGGCGCGAGCACCGTGTCCTCGGCCAGGTACCACAGAATCGCGTTCGACTCCGGCAGCAAGCCGCCGTCATCGAGCTCGAGCAGCGGCACCTTGCCGTTCGCGTTCTTGGCCAGGAATTCGGGCGTGCGCGTGGCACCGGCGACGCTGTCGGTCTCGATCCAGCGGTACGCAAGAGCGAGTTGTTCCAGCGCAAGCTTTACCTTGTAGCAGTTGCCGGAATCCGAATTGCCGTATACGACGTACATGCCGCCCCTCAGCCGCTGTTGCGCAGCCCGGCGGCGACGCCGTTGATCGTCAGGTGAATGGCGCGCTGGGTGCGCGCGTCGGTGTCGCCCGCGCGGTAGCGTCTGAGCAGTTCGACCTGCAGGTGGTTCAGCGGGTCGAGATAGGGGAAGCGGCTGCGTATCGAGCGCGCCAGCGTCGGGTTGTCGGCCAGCAGCTCGTCGCGCCCGGTGATGTCCGCCAGCCAGCGCCGGGTGCGATGCCATTCGGCCGAGATGTCGCCGAACACCCGCGTGCGCAGCTCGACGTCCGGCACCAGCTCGGCGTAGCGCGAGGCGATGGCCAGGTCGGTCTTGGCCAGCACCATGTCGAGGTTCGACAACACGCTCCTGAAGAACGCCCAGCGCTCGTACATCTCGCGCAGCTCCTCGAGCGAGGCACCGGGCTGCGCCAGCCACTGCTCGACTGCGCCGCCGAAGCCGTACCAGCCGGGGAGCATCAGGCGGCACTGGCTCCAGCTGAACACCCACGGAATGGCGCGCAGATCTTCGAGCCGCGTCGAGTGGCGCCGCGCCGCGGGGCGGCTGCCGATGTTCAGGCCGGCGATCTCGGCGATCGGCGTCGAGGCGCGGAAGTAATCGAGGAACCCCGGGGTCTCCTTCACCAGCGCGCAGTAGGCGCGGTAGGCGATCGAGGACAACTCTTCCATCGCCTTGGCGTGGCGGTCGCGCTCGGCGTCGCTGCGCGGCCGCGCGCCGAGGCTCGCCTCGAGCGTCGCCGCGGCCAGCGTCTCCAGGTTGTGCCGCCCGCGCTCCGGGTCGGCGTACTTGCTCGCGATCACCTCGCCCTGCTCGGTGAGGCGCAGCGCGCCGTCGACGCTCCCCGGCGGCTGCGCCAGGATCGCGTCGTAGCTCGGCCCGCCGCCGCGGCCGACGGTTCCGCCGCGGCCGTGGAACAGGCGCAGACGCACGCCGTGCGCGTGGCACACGCGCACCAGCTCGGTCGAGGCCTCGTGCAGCGACCAGCTCGAGGCGAGGTAGCCGCCGTCCTTGTTGCTGTCCGAGTAGCCGAGCATCACTTCCTGCTCGCCGCCGCGCGCGTCCACCCAGGCGCGGTAGAGCGGCAGCTTGAGCGCGCGGTCGATGATCGCGCCGCTGTGCTCCAGGTCGACGATCGATTCGAACAGCGGGATGATGTCCATCCCGAGCTGCGAGTGCGCGCCCGGCTGCAGCAGCCCTACCTCGCGCAGCAGCACGCCGACTTCGAGCAGATCGGACACCGATTCGCAGTGCGAGATCACGTAGTGCGGTGCAGCGCGCGCGCCGAAGCGGCGGCAACCGTCGGCCGCAGCGGCCAGCACGGCCAGCTCGCGCTGCGCGCGGGCCGAGTACTCCAGGTGCGGCGAGCGCAGCGGCCTCGGGCCGGCCAGTTCGAGCGCCAGCAGCGCGACGCGCGCCTCCTCGTCGAGCGCGGCGTAGTTCGCCTCGACGCCGGCGCGCGCCAGCAGCTCCGCCACCGTCGCCTCGTGCTCGTCCGAGCTTTGCCGCAGGTCGATCGGCGCGAGATGGAAGCCGAAGACGCCCACCTGGCGGCGCAGGCGTGCGAGCCTGCCCTCGGCCAGCCGTCCCGCGCCCTGTGCGACGAGCGCCCCGGCGACCGTGTCGAGGTCCGCGGCCAGCTCTTCCGCGCGCGCGTAGGGCGCGCGCTGCGCGCTCGGCTGCAGGGCGGCGTGCCTACCCGTAAGCGCCTCGGCGCTCGCCGCGAGGCGCGCGTAGATGCCCGACAGCGCGCGGCGATAAGGCTCGTCGCGCCGGTACGGCGAGTCGTCGCCCGAGCCCTCAGCGAGCTCGAGCAGCGCGGCGGGCACCTGCTTGACCCGCGTCGAGATCGCGAGCTCCTTGCCGAGCAGGTTTACTTCCTCCAGGTAATGTTCGAGGATCAGCTGCGCCTGCTGGGCCAGTGCTGCAGAGAGGGTGGCCGCGGTCACGTTCGGGTTGCCGTCGCGATCGCCCCCGATCCAGCTGCCGATCGTGAGGAACGGCGCGAGCCGCGGCGCCTGCGCCAGGCCGAAGCATTCCTGCAGGGCGGCCTCGATTTCCTCGTACAGCCGCGGCAGCTCGGAAACGAAGGTCATGCGGAAGTACGCGAGACCGTTGGCGATCTCGTCCGCCACTTCGAGCTTGGTGAGCCTCAGCATCGAGGTGAGCCACAGGCGCAGCACCTCCCGGCGCAATCGCGCGTCGCGCGGCGCGTCCTGCGGCTCGGCGAGCAGGCGCGCGATCTCGCGCTCGCAGTCGAGGATGCTCTGGCGCTGCACCTCGGTCGGGTGCGCGGTCAGCACCGGGCTCACCCGCGCGCGGCCGAACCAGGCCAGCAGCTCCTCGCCGCGCAGGCCCTCGGCCCGCAGACGCTGAAAGGCGTAGGCGATGCTGCCGGGTCTCGGCGCCGATCCGGCTTCGGCGTGCGCGCGCCGCCTGCGGTTCTGCTGCGTGTCCTCGGCAATGTTGAGCAGGTGCGAGAAGAAGCTGAACGCTCGCACCACGTGCAGCGTCTGCTCGATGTCGAGCGCGTTGAGCAGCGTTTCGAGCTCAGACTTCGCCTCCTGCACACCCGATTCGGTGCGCCTGAACGCCACCGCGGTCTGACGGATGAGCTCGATGCGGTGGAGCATCTCCTCGCCGACCTGCTCGCGTATCGCATCTCCCAGCAGGCGTCCCAGCAGGCGCCGGTCTTCGCGCAACAGGTGTTCCTTCGCCTCCTGTGCGAACTCGGCGCTTGCTTCCATAGGCGGATTGCTAGTCGTGCGTGAGCGGCTTGGTGGTGAACAGGTAGTCCTTGAGCTCCTTGTCGAAGCTCGGGTCCTTGCGCCGGATCCATTCCAGCACCATCGCCGCGTGCTCCTTCTCCTCGTCGCGGTTGTGGGCGAGGATCGCCTTCAGCACCTTGTCCTTGCAGGCGTCGACGCGCTGGTTGTACCAGTCGACCGCTTCCAGCTCCTCCATCAGCGAAGTGATCGCGCGGTGCATGTCGCGCGTCTCGTCCGACATCTCGCCGATCGGCTCGTGGTAGCCCTCATTCGCCATAACTTGTTCTCCTGATGAATATGCTTCGAAGCCCGCTGGAGGGGTCCATTGTAGCTAACGAGCCGGTGCGGCTAGCCGTTCTTTGCGCTTTCGACGTATTTGCGTGAAGTGCGCGGGTCGAGCCCGGTTCGCTTGGCCACCTCGGCATAGGTCCCGAAGCGTCGGTAGAGCAGGGCGCAATACTTCTCCAGTAGCTGGGATGCGCTCAGCTCGCCCGCGCGCAGCTTTGTGAGCAGAACGTCATCATCGCCCTGAGGCGCCTCGGCGACATCGCCGGAGTAGCACCCAGTGAGAAGCACGCGCCGCACGGCCTGCTCGAGCTCGCGCACGTTGCCCGGCCAGGCGTAGCCGCGCGGTACGCTGTCCGCGAGCGACTGCAAGACGGTCGCGACCAGGACTTGGTCGTCGGTTCCGGCGGTGCGTTCGACCAGCAGCCGCACCAGCTGCTCGAGCTCGGCCGGCGCTTCCGCCAGGCGCTGGCGCAGCGTGGGCACTTCGATTACGTCCGAGCACAGCCGGTAGTAGAAGTCGTTGCGGAAGCGCCCCTCGTGCCGCAGGTCCCCGAGCGGGCGGTTGGTCGCGGCGACGACACGCCCTGAGAAGCGCTTCTTGTCGTGACCGCCGCCCACCGGCGTGAAGATCCGGTCCTGCAGCACGTGCAGGAGCTTGATCTGCACCGGAACCGAGACTTCGCCGATCTCGTCCAGGAACAACGCACCATGCGCGCTGCAGCGCTCGAACACGCCTTCGTAGTGCCCGATGGCGCCGGTAAAGGCCCCCTTGCGGTGGCCGAACAGCTCGGACTCGATGAGCGTCTCGGCAAACTGGGACAGGTTGATGGCAATGAAGGTCTCGGCGAAATTCGCGGCGAAGCGCCCCTGCTCGGAAAGGTATGGAATGAACTCGGAGCGCCCGATCGCGGCCGCGGCGGTGCCCTTGCCGGTGCCGGTCTCGCCGAGCAGCAGGGTGGCGAAATCCTCCATCCGGTTCCACAGCGCGGTCTCGTAGGCGCGCATGTCGTGGGTGAAGATGTTGTTCCACAGCCCCTCGCGTAGCCGCCGCATCGACTCGCACTCGCCGGCGAGCGCGCCGTGGATGAAGTAGAACGCGCGCCGCAGCTGGAACAGAAACCCGAAGAATCGCAGGGCGCGCTCCTCGACAAGGCCTGCGTGCACCAGCTCCGCGATCGCCTCGTCGGCGAACGGCACCGCGAGCGGGGTGCCCGACTGCTTCGCCTGGCGCTCGATGAGCGCGTCGAGCTGCGGCACGTAACGGTGGTAGCAGATGTAGAGGAAGGCGGGCTCGAGCAAGCGCCGCTCCTCGGCGCCGAGCCGCCGCAACCCCGCCTCGCCGTCGCGCAGAAACGGCGCCAGGCGCGGCTCGACTACCTGCACCAGCGCCTCGCGCCGGCTGATGAGGTCGCCCGGTAGCGCTTGCGGCGCCAACCGCACGATCAGCGTGGCGCGCTGTCGGCTGTACGGGTTGCCGAAGACGACGTCCGCCAGCGCGGCGAAGAACTCGCGGTCGGCAGCGCTGAGTCCGGCGGTGGGCATGCATCCAATGTAGGCCGAACCGTCAGCCAATGCCAGACGGCTGCAAGCGAGCGTCACCGTCTCTGCCAATTTAATGAATATAAACAATTGCTTATTCCCCGGGCACGGTCGGTGCACTGAGACGGGTGTGGTAGCCGGCCCGAGTGGTCGACGGGCAACAGATGTAAGCCATAAGCAAGTCCGGGGTAACCGGTTCGTGGGTCACCGGAACGGAGGATAGGAGCCAACGGAAGCCGCGAGACCAAGCCTTGCGGCAAGGAGGCGACGTGAAACACGAGTTGAAGGCAGTGGCAGTGGCGGTGGCAGTGGCGGCAGCGGTCGCGGTAGTCGTTGCGACTGCGGCGGCAATGCTTGCCGGCTGTGCGGGCGCCGACTGCAAAGCGATCGGCAGCGACACCGTTGGCGACAAGGTGCTCGAGATGTTGATCTGCCTCCCCATCGCGGATTGCGACGCCAAGAAGAGCACACCCCGGTTCGGCGCAGGCGCGAGCGCGGCCTCGTCGGGCACTTTCTGCGGCAAGGAGGCGACATGAAACGCGAAGTGAAGCTGATAGCGGTCGCGACGGCGGTGGCGATGCTTGCGGGCTGTGCGAGCAGCGGCGGCACCCGTTCATCCGGCCAATCCGGGACAGGAGGTGTTCTGGAGGCCCTTATTTGTGTCTACACCTTGGGTTTTGGGTGCCCCAAGCAATCCACGAGCTCGTCGAAGTCCTCCGCCACTTCGACGTATTCGCGCGCCTCAACCGCTCCTGCATCGTCGGGAGTGGCGGGCGATTCCGCATTCGTCGCTACTGCGCCTGCCTCGTTCGAGAGCTGGTCGACCGAGCCGCCGAATGTCGAGCGCGAGGCTTATGGTCCGGACACGATCGTCTATTACCAAAGCGGCATTAGCTCGACTACCCCGCAATGGGACGACAATCCCGGGCTTGCCTACTACAAGTACGACGCGAAGGGAAAGCTCCTCTATTTCACGAACCTGTTCGACACCGGCGCCTACACCGATCTCTCCAAGGTCGGGTACGCGGGAATCGATGTCGGCTTCGACAAGGTTCGCGATGATTACCCGCAGACCCCGTTTACGAGCGTTTCGGCCAGCGCCGTCGGGTTGACCGCAAACCCCTATGCGTACGGCTGGGAGTATCAGTCATTCGGGATCTGGAATACTGAGGCTGCAGGCGGCGAGCACGGCTATGTCAACCCGATATCCTATGGCGCTGCCACCCCGGGCTCCGCGGTGCCGCTCAGCGGTTCGGCCACGTTCACCGGCAGGCTGGCTGGCCAGTACGTCTCGCCGACCGGAGAGGGATCGCTGGCTGCGGCGGAACTGTCGGTCAACGCCGACTTCGGCGCGCGGTCGCTGAGCTTTGCGTCCACCGGCACGATCACTACACGGGATGTTGCGACCGCAAGCGCAGCGCCGAATCTCGACCTCAAAGGAACGCTGAGCTACTCGCCCGGTTCGAACGCGTTCAGCGGCACGCTCACAAATTCCGGCGCCACGATGAGCGGCTCGTCGCAAGGCCAGTTCTACGGCCCTGTCGCCCAGGAGCTCGGCGGCGTGTTCGTGGTCAAGTCGCCGACCACGGTCGAGACTTTCACCGGCGCCTACGGCGCCAAGCGCTAGGGCCGGCGATGCGACGCCTCGTCATTGCGTTGCTCCTCGCCGCCGCGGCAACGGCAGGGCCGGCGCTCGCGCAGTCGACGGACGACGCGATGCAGCGTGCATTCGTCGAGGCGATGCAGCAGTTGCGGGCGGGAAACTTCGAGCGAGCCGAGGGCGTCCTGCGCGACCTGCTGAAGCGCACCGGCAGCCCGCGGGTGAAGCTCGAGCTCGCGCGCGTGCTCTATCTCGAGGGCAAGGACGCGGAAGCGAAGGCGCTGTTCAAGGAGGTGTCGATGCAGTCCGACACGCCCTGGCGGGTGCGCGACAACATCGCGCCTTTCGTGCGCTCGATCGAGGAGCGCTCGGGCTACCTCAAGCTGGGGGTGACGATCGTTTCGGACTCCAACCCGCGCAATCTCGCGCCGCAGGAGGAGTTCACGATCGGCAACCTGCGCGTGACGCCGACCGAGGCGCCGAAGAAGATGAACGGGCTGCGCTATTCGGTGCAGGGCTGGAGGCCTTTTCACGGCTCGTCCCGCGCTGGCGGCTACCTGAGCGCCTCCTACGCGGACTATCCCGGCCACCAGCTCGACCGGATCACCGCGGATCTCGGCGTGCTGAAGCCCCTTTCTTCTTCCGGGCGCGTGCGCGGCAAGGCGGGGGTGGAGTTCGGCACCTTCGGCGGCAAGCGGCTGTATCACTTTCCCTACCTGGCGCTGGACTCGATCCTCAAGCAGACGCAATCGGCGCGACTGACAGGCGAAGTGAAGCTCGGCAAGGTGAAGTTCGCCGACTTCGGCTATCTCGACGCGAACTACCTGAGCGTATCGGCGTCGGTGGCGAAAGCCGTGTCAACGACCGCATCCATGTCGCTCGCTGCCACGCTGGAGCACTCGCAGGCGAGGGAGGATCCGTACTCCTATGTGGGCTGGCAGCTCGGGCCCAGCGTCGACCTCTTCTGGCCGAGCTCGCTCTATCTGGTCCGTGCGCGCGCCTCGCTGGGCGGGCGCAGGTACAAGGCGGTGGACCCGTTGTTCGGTGAGCGGCGCTCCGACTCGACACAGCGCCTCGAGCTGACACTCGGCAACAAGCAGTGGCGCTGGCGCGACAGCCGCATCTCTCTAGTCGCATCCTCGAGCGCAACCGTTCGAACATCGGTTTCTACAGCTACCGCAAGTTCAACCTGTCGGTCGCAATTGAATAGAGGCGAAGATATCATGGACAAGGCCAACTACCTGACCGCCCGCGAAGTCGACGTGCTGCGGCTGCTTGCGCGGGGGCATACCTATTCGCGCATCGGCGACGAGCTGGGCGTGTCCTTGCACACGGTGGCGAGCCACGCCAAGAACATCTACCGCAAGCTCGGGGTGCGCTCGGCGCGCGCCGCCGTGTGGCGGGCGCTCGAGCTCGGCCTCACGTAATCATCGACTCCGGAATCGCGCTGTTCTTACGCCCGGCAACGCCGAAATAATGCAGCGGCCGGCCGTCCACCGAGAGCCGGTGCCGGTAGCGCTCGATGTGGTGGATGTCGAGGTGCTCGGTCAGGATCAGGTTCTTGACGAAGACGGAAAAGCCGCTGGTGTCCTTGTTGTCGAGGAAGGTTTCCTTGATGTTGAAGGCGATCCAGCCTCCGTCCTCGACCAGATTGAAGCTCTCCCAGAAGGCCCGCACCGGGATGTCGCCGAAGCCGAGCGCGGCGACGGTCACCATGCAGTTGAAGCGCCATTCCGCGAGCTCCTCGCGCTGCGGGGCCTCGAGCCTGGTCAGGTCGCTGACGTAGTACTGGTCGTAGACGCCGCCGCGGTCGCGCTCGGCCGCATCGCGCGCTGCGGTGGAGATGTCGAGGCCGACGATGCGCGCCACGCCGTGCTGCCTCAGCTCTTCGCCGACCATGCCGTTGCCGGCGCCCAGGTCGAGGACGCGCAGCTCTGAGAAGCTTTCGCCCGCGGTGCTCATCGTGTAGTGCAGGATGTCGATCACCTTTTTCGGCGAGCAGCACTTGAGCCGGTCGTAGAACAACTGCTCGTAAAGGCCGGGACGGTTGTAGATCGCGTCGTAGTCGTGGAAACGGAGCTTTACTTCCTCGCCGGATGGATTGGCCAGCAGAAAATAAGCCTCGTCCTGGTCCAGCTGGTGTGGATCCGTCGCGGGTAGTCGAATGCGGTGCCTGCGCATGCCGTAGCGTCGCTTATAAGAAATCCTTCATTGCGGGATGCCCGCCGGAAATGGCGGGCGCGGGGGCTCTATTTTGCCCTCAATACGGCAATTGCTCAAATCGCCGCGCGGCGCAGGGCTTCGGCGGACAGGTTGTAGGTGCGCCCGAGGCCGGCGACGAAGCGCGCGTCGCGCGGTACCAGGCGCCAGAAGCCGAAGTCGGCGAGCGCAAAAGTCACCGCCGAAGCGGGAAAGCGCTCGAGCCAGGCGGCCTTGAGGCGCTCGAACGGTTCGCCTTCACTGGCGACCTGCAGCGCCTCGCCGCGCAGCGCGACGCGGGCCAGGGTCTGCGGGTCGGCGCGGCCGTCGTCGGTCTCCACGATCGAAAGCGAAACGCGCGGGTCGGCAAGCATGTCCTGCGTATGCCATGCAAGCCGGCTGACGCGCAGGCAGAAGGCGCCGAAATCCGCCTCGGGCAGGAACGCCACCATCGACACCTGCGGCGCGCCCTGGCGCAGCGTGCCGAGCGCGGCGACGCGCACGCTCCGTATCAGTCGCGCGAGTGCGGCAGAAGCATCGGCATCCATCACGGCCATTGTAGTATTCTCGCGCCACTGTGCGTTACGAATTCCTCATCGGCCTGCGCTACACGCGCGCCAAGCGCCGCAACCACTTCATCAGCTTCATCTCCCTCATTTCGATGGCGGGGATCGCGCTCGGGGTCGCCGCGCTGATCGTGGTGCTGTCGGTTATGAACGGCTTCCAGCAGGAGCTGCGCGCGCGCATCCTCGGCGTGGTGTCGCACGTGCAGGTCATCGGGGCCGACAATCGCCTGAGCCACTGGCAGGAAACAGCTGCAGAGGCGGCACGAAATCCGCATGTAATTGCCGCGGCGCCGTTCGTCAGCGCGCAGGGCATGCTCACCTTCGGCCAGGCCGTGCGCGGCGCCATAGTGCGAGGCATCGTGCCGCGCGAGGAGGAGCGCGTAGCGCAGTTCGGCAAGCACATGCGCGCCGGCAGCCTCGAGGCCCTGCAAGCGGGCCGCTTCGGCATCGTGCTCGGCGTCGACCTGGCGCGCGCGCTGGGCGTGCTGCCCGGCGACAAGGTTGCGCTGATCGCACCGCAGGGGCTGGTGACGCCGGCCGGGGTGATCCCGCGCCTGAAGCAGTTCACCGTGGTCGGCATCTTCGACATCGGCTTCATCGAGGCCGATGCCGGGCTTGCGCTGATAAACCTGCAGGACGCGCAGAAGCTCTACCAGATGGGCGACGCGGTGAGCGGGGTGCGCCTGAAGCTGGACGACCTGTTCGCCGCGCGCGAAGTCGCGCGCGAGCTGACCTCGCGGCTCGGCCCGGACGTCTACGCCACCGACTGGACGCGCAGCCACGCCAACTTCTTCCGCGCGGTGGAGATCGAGAAGCGGGTCATGTTCATCATCCTGCTGCTGATCGTCGCGGTGGCGGCGTTCAACGTCGTCTCGGCGCTGGTGATGCTGGTGACCGACAAGCAGGCCGATATCGCCATCCTGCGCACGCTCGGCGCCCCGCCCGGCTCGGTGATGCAGATCTTCATGGTGCAGGGCGCGGTGATCGGCGTCATCGGCACCCTGATGGGCGTCGTCTGCGGGGTGCTGCTGGCACTGAATATCTCGACCGTGGTGCCGGCGATCGAGCACGCGTTCAACGTCCAGTTCCTGTCCAAGGACGTGTACCTGATACCGGAGCTGCCTTCGGACGTGCACTTGCGCGACGTGGTCATTATCGGCCTGGTGTCGCTCGCGCTTTCGTTTCTCGCCACGCTCTACCCCAGCTGGCGCGCCGCGCGCATCAATCCGGCCGAGGCGCTGCGCTATGAGTGACGTCATCACCTGCCGCGGCCTGGAGAAGACCTACCTCGGGCCGACCGCGGTTCCGGTCCTGCGGGGCGTCGACCTCACGGTTGAAGTCGGCGAGCGGATCGCGATCATCGGCCGCTCCGGATCCGGCAAGAGCACGCTGCTGCACCTGCTCGGCGGGCTCGACGCCCCGAGCGGCGGCAGCGTGAGCGTCCAGGGCCGGCCGTTCAGCGAGATGGGGGAAGCCGAACGCGGGCGCGTACGCAACGCGACGCTCGGCTTCGTCTACCAGTTCCACCACCTGCTGCCGGAGTTCAGCGCGCTCGAGAACGTGGCCATGCCGCTGCTGATCCGCCGCACCGCCCGCGCCGATGCGCTCGGGCGCGCCGCCAAGGTGCTGCAGGAGGTCGGCCTCGGCGCGCGCCTCGAGCACCAGCCGGGCGAGCTCTCGGGCGGCGAGCGTCAGCGCTGCGCGTTTGCGCGCGCGCTGGTCACCGAGCCCGCCTGCGTGCTCGCCGACGAGCCGACCGGCAACCTCGACCTGCGAACCGCGGACGAAGTGTTCGAGGCGATGGTGCGCCTGTCGGCGACCCACGCCACGGCGTTCGTCATCGTCACCCACGACCCCGCGCTCGCGGCCCGCGCCGAGCGGATTTTCGAGCTGCGCGACGGGGTCTTGCATGAGGCAGCTCGCGCTCCAGGGTGAGCTCGTAGGGCGCGTAACCCAGCGCACGATAAAAGCGCAGCGCGGCCTGATTGGCGGCCAGCGTTCTCACCCGCAGGCGCGTCAGCCCCAGGGTGGCGAAATGGCGCGCCGCTTCCTCGATCAGGGCCACCGCGATGCCGCGCGCGCGGGCGCCCGGTTCGACGTACAGGTCGGTGACCACGCCGTAGCGCCGCTCCGCCGGGCGCACGTGATGCGAGCCGCGCGCCTCCTCCTCGACCCAGCCGACCAGGAAGCCGAGCCGCTCGTCGCCGCGCGCCGCGACCAGCACGCGCCCGCGGCGCTGGTGCGCCGCCCGCTCGAGGTGAGCGAGGTGCGCGGCCGCGATGCGGCGTCCTTCCGCGCGCCCTGCGTGCAGCGTGCGCTCGAGGTCCTGCAGGGCGGCGACGAACGCGACCAGCCGCTGCCGGTCGGCGGCCTGCGCGTCGCGCACCATGAAACGAGGTGGAATCTTCACGCTTGAGGCTCCTCCTTGGGGGGCGTTGCGCGCTCGACCCGCGTCATAGTCGCCGCCGCCGGCGCGCCCGCCGCGCGCGCCACGCGAGCACGACGTAGGCGCGCCACGCCAGATGCACGCCGAAATAGCCCAGCGCCGCGAGCGTGCAGGCGAGCGCCACGAGGCCCACGGCGAGCGGCTTGCCGAGTGCGAGCGA
>DATFMS010000219.1:0-3602 GCA_035266805.1 Burkholderiales bacterium
ATGGGACCGGGGATGATGGGGGGATATGGCCCCGGCTACGGCGCGGGTCCCGGCTACGCGCTCGACCTGAGCGGGGAGCAGCGCAGCAAGATCGACAAGATCCAGGAGGACAGCGCACGCAAGCAGTGGGATCTGATGGCCAAGCTGCAGCAAGAGCAGATCCGTCTCAACCAGCTCTACTATTCGGACAAGCGCGACAGCGCCACCGTCAGCAAGAGCTACAAGACCGTCTCCGGGCTGCGCCAGCAGCTCTTCGACAACCGCCTTGCCGCGCAGAATCAGATCGACAGCGTGCTCACGAAAGAGCAGCGCGAGCAACTGAGCTCCGGCGGATACGGCGGCTGGTGTCATTGAAGTAGTCGTATGCCGGCCTCGGCGGGAAACGCCGGGGCCGCTGCGCCGTCCGCTACGCCCCGCGCAAGGGCCAATAGCCAATTTTCGCGCCCTCGCATCACCTCTCCCAAGAGAGCAGCGTCGGAAAGATACACAAGTCTTTCATCCACCGCGCACGCGTCCGCCGTGTACGCTCGCCACAAGCGTGCCAGCGCGTTTCGTCACGCATCTAATCGAGCAGCCGTGGCGACGCGGAAAGTTGCAGCGTATCCTCCGAAAACATGGACCCCTTCCCGAACAACGCTGATCCGGACCCGCGCCATCCGTCCACTACAGCTAACGCGATGATTTCGGGGCGATTGACACAACGTCATTGCAAACGGCGGAGTACGTCCCGTCTTTTCGGCTGCCTACTTCACGTTAGGCATCAAAGGACGACTGTCTGCCCTTAATCCAGAATATTGGCGCGGGCCCGAAGCCGCCCTTTCGCATCGCTCGATGCAGACCTGGACTGCGCACCGGGCCAGTCAGAAACTGAACGAGGTGATCGCGATGCGCGACTTTCCGGCCGACGTTGAATATTCCGAGCGAGGCGAAGGACCGGCGCTATTGCTGCTGCCGGGAAGTTTCGGGACGGGCTCGGGATGGAAGGACGTCACCGATCGGCTCGCCCGAAGCCACCGCATCGTGACGACAAGCCTGCTCGGCTACGGCGCGACTGCAGAACGCCGTCCTCTCGGCAACGCGACCATGCGCCAGCAGACGGAAGTCATCGACCGCATCCTTGAGCGGATTGGCGAGCCGGCACACGTGGTCGGCCATTCGTTCGGCGGCCTTGCGGCGCTTGCACACGCAATCGAAGGCGCGATCAAGCCGGCAAGTCTCATGCTGGTGGAAGCCAATCCGATCGGCCTTTTGAAGACGTCGGGGGAAACCGACCTCTTTGCGATGTTCAGTGCGATGACGCGGGACTACTTCGCCGAGTTCGAAGGCGGCCGGCCCGACGCCGCGCGCCACGTGATCGACTTCTACGGTGGCGAAGGGACCTTTGCCGCGTTCCCTGCGAAAGTGCGCGACTACGTCATTAAGACGACGCCCGCCAACATTCGCGACTGGTCATCGGGCACGCCCTTTGAGCCACCGCTGTCTGCCTACCGGCAGATCGCCGTAACGACGCTCGTCGTGCGCGGCGGCGATGGCCACCCGGCGATGATGCGCATTGCCGAGATCCTGGCTGAGGTCATTCCGCACGGCCGTCTCGAGACGGTCGCTGGAGGCAGCCACTTCCTGCCGGCGACGAATCCAGCCGAGCTCGCCCGCCTGCTCGACGTTCATGTCGAGGCGGGCATCGCCTGAACGCGGCGTTGCCTGTGCGACACAGGCACGAAAGAAGAAGTTACCACCAAGGCTTTCCGAGCCGCCCGGCAATGGAGGTCCCGCGATGACGCCTAACCCCTCGCTCCGCTTGAGCGAGGGGTTAGGCGCCTCTGCGATCCCGGAGCGCTCGATGGACGTTGAGAAGTCCTATCTCGCGGTCTCGTGGTTCTTCGACTCATGGGTTCGCCTGATGGAGTACCACAGCCGACAGATTGAGGCTTTCGATTCGATGCAACTGGGGCCGAGGAGACTTCTAATCTGCCCGCCCACCGGCGGCGGACGGTGCGGCATAGGGTATCCGCCGCCGCGCCGGCCAGCGTGACCAGTCCGTGCATTTCGGCATAGGCCCAGCCTGCATACGAAACCAGCCCCAGCAGGAGAAGATTGAGCCCGTATATCCCCACGGCGAACTTGAAACGGCTTGCCGCCTCCAGGAACGACTGCCGGTGACGTCGCGATGCTACACGGGGTCGAGGGCCGGGTTTCTTGCAACCGCGAATTTGACAACCAGGAACTTAACTAGTATCGGTCAAGCCTCGCGAAAAAACTCATAACGATCGGTTCGTCGGGAGGAGACATGGAGCGGGGAGAAATCCGGAGGCAGTGGGAAGGCGCGGCGTCCGGCTGGGCGAAGTGGGAAGAGACGATCGCCGACTGGGTGGCGCCCGCCACCGAGGCCATGCTCGACATGGCCGGCATCGTCCCTGGCGCGCAGGTCCTCGACCTCGCCAGCGGCGCAGGCAGCCAGACCCTGCACGCGGCGCGGCGGGTCGGCGCCGCAGGGCACGTCGTCGCGAGCGACATTTCCGAAACCATGCTGCATCACGTGCGCGAGAACGCACGCGCCGCCCGGCTCGAAAACGTCTCCACGCTCGCGGGCGCGGCGGAAGAGCTCGACGTCGCGCCGGAGAGTTTCGATGCAGTCACCTGCCGTCTCGGCCTCATGCTCTTCGCCGAGCCGGCGAAAGCGCTCGCCGCGGCGAAACGGACCCTCAAGCCCGGCGGCAAGGTCGCCGTCGTGGTCGTCACCACCCCCGCGGCGAACCCCTTCCTCGCCAAGCCGATGCAGATCCTGCTCCAGCGCGCCGGCAAGGCGCCGCCGGCAGCGGGCAAACCGGGGCTGTTTGCGCTCGGCGCACCCGGCGTGCTCGAGCGCCTGCTCGCGGACAGCGGCTTCGAGCGCGTCGAGCAGCGCACCGTCGCCCAGCCGCTGCAGCTGCCGACCACCGCGGACGTCATTTCGATGATGCAGGATGCATTCGGCGCCTATCGCGCCGTGGTGAGCGACTGCTCGGAGGCCGTGCGCAAAGCGGCGTGGGCGGAGGTGGCCGAAGCGCTCAAGCGCTTCGAGACCGCCGCGGGATTCGAAGGGCCGGCCGAATTGCTGGTCGCGGCGGGCGTCAAGCCGTCCTGAGGGCCCCGCGCTGGCGCAAAGAGAAACGCAGGATGAGATAGCCGGCAAGCGCCGAGATGGCCGAACCGAGGAGGATGCCGACGCGCTCGTCGACCGGCAGGTTGGCGGTGAACTCCTCCTTGAACGCGAGGCTGCCGATGAACAGGCTCATGGTGAAGCCGATGCCGGTGAGCACCGCCACGCCGTAGAAGCCGGCCCAGTTCGTGCCCGAAGGCAGCCGCGCCAACCCGGCGGCGACCAGCGGCACGGTGACGAGCGCCACCCCGAGCTGCTTGCCGAGGAACAGCCCGGCGGCGACGCCCAAGGTGACGCCGTGGCCAAGGTCGGCGAGCTGCATGCCGCCGAAGTCGACGCCCGCGTTGGCGAACGCGAACAGCGGCAGCACACCGAACGCGACCGGCAGGTGCAGGTCGCGCTCGAGCTCGCGCGCCGGCGCCGCCTCGCCGGGCTTGCGGGTACGAAGCGGGATCGCCAGCGC
>DATFMS010000220.1:0-2122 GCA_035266805.1 Burkholderiales bacterium
CGCGCGGCGCTGGTGGAAAAGCTTTACAGTGACGCGCCGGAAGTCATCAGGAGCTGAGGATCGAACATGGCAGAGCTAAGCTACAGGATCACCGCCACCGGCAAGGACGCCCGCGCCGGCCAGGACACCGCGATTCCCACCGACTACCGCCGGCTGCTGGCCCTGATCGAAGCCCAAACGCACTTCAACGTCATCCGCGGGCGCCTGCGCGAATATCCCGACCAGCTGCTCGAGGAGTGGCTGGCGGAGCTCGAGGAGCTCGGCTTCATCGAGACGCTGCCGACGCAGTCCGGCGCGGACCTGGATTTCACCGACCACTTCAACTCGGCGCCCGCGAAGGAGCCCGGCGTGCTGCCCCAGGACGCCGAGCGCCTGACGCGCGCCGCAGCGGCGGCCGGGAACGCGCTCGAGCGCAGCGGCCTGTTCCTCGCCCGCGAGCGGATCGCGAACCGGCCCCAGGCCAAGCGCGCTCCCGGGCAGACGACGGTGCTGATCGTCGAAGACGACCCCGACCAGCTCGCGCTCGCCGACCTGCGCGTCACCATGGCGGGCTACCAGGTGCGGGTCGCGCGCAGCGCCGCCGAGCTGCTGGCCGAGCTGCGCAAGCGGCAGCCGCCGGACATCATGCTGCTCGACGTGATGCTGCCCGACGGCGACGGCTTCAGCATCCTGGCCAAGATCCGCGGCCACCGCAGCTTCGCCATGCTGCCGGTGGTGATGCTCACCGCCAAGACCAAGGCCGAGGACATCCGGCGCGGGCTCGCGCTCGGCGCCGACGCCTACGTCACCAAGCCCTACAGCAAGAGCGTCCTGGCCGACGCGATCCGCCAGGTGCTGCGCACCGGCTAGCGCCTGCCGGTGCTGAGGTAGACGATCGCGCCGACCACCAGGAAGGCGCCGAAGATCTGGCGCGGGGCGATCGCCTGATCGAGGATCGCCCAGCCGAGGAACAGCGCCATCACCGGCTCGAAGTTCAGCGCCACCGTGTTGCTCGCCGCCTGCAGGCGCGGCACGACGGTGAAGATCGCGGTGATGGCGGTGCCGTAGAGCAGCGTGAGCAGCGCGAGGCCGAGCCAGCCTTCGCCGTCCGCGGGCAGCGCCAGCGCGTGCGTCGCGGCACCAATTGCGCTCACCACCACCGCGGTGGTGCCCATGGTGAGCAAGGTGCGCAGGCGGCCGTCCACTTCCTTCAGCCAGTGCGTGGTGAGAAACAGCACCACCGCGAACGAGCACGCGGCGCCGAGGGCGAAACCGACTCCGGTGCCGATCACGGCCCAGCGTCCTTCGATCGCCTGCGCGCTGCCGACCACGTCCAGGGCCAGCACCAGGCCGCACAGCGCGACGGGAATGGCCACCAGCGCGCGCCGCGGGGGACGCTCGCCGGTCGCGGCCCAGGTCAGCAGCACCAGCAGCATCGGAAAGGTGTTGAAGGCGAGCAGCGCGAGCCCGACCGGGATGCGCGCCACCGCGGAGTAGAGGCAGAAACTCTGCACCGCCACCAGCACGCCGATGCCCAGGCCGCGCGCCAGCGTGGCGCGCGGCAGCGCGGCCGACACGCCCTGCAGCCTGAGCAGGGCGAGCATCACCAGCGCGGTGACGCCTGAGCGCACCCCGACCGCGGCCGAGACGCTGGTGCCGTGGTCGAACGCGAGCCGCGCGGCGATGTGGTTGCTGGCGAACATGCTCGCCAGCAGCATCAGCAGCGCGACGCCGAGACGCTGCGAAATCGCGCTCACGTCAGCCGCGCCAGGTCGAAGCGCAGATAGTCCTCGCGCTTGAGCTGCCCGACCAGCGCCACTTCCCAGTCGAGGTAGTCCTTCATTGCCTGCTCGATCTGCGAGCGCCGGTCGTACGGCCGGTAGTAGACGTCGTCCGCGGCCGAGGCCATACGGGTCGTGCCCTGCTCGAGCGGCAGGCCGGCGCCGCGCCAGGCCTCGGTACCGCCCTCGAGCGCGAGCGCGCCCGCTTCGGTCGCCGCGAGCTTCGCCAGCACTCCGTCGGGCGAGGTGAAAACGAGCTTCGCGACGGGGCCGACGGCCGCGAGCGCCTCGGCCAGCCGCGCACGCACCGCGAACCAGGCGCCGGGAATGTGCCCGTCGCGGTACTGCAGGCTGGTGCCCAG
>DATFMS010000221.1:0-21050 GCA_035266805.1 Burkholderiales bacterium
CGCGGCGATTCTGAACAAGCACTTCGACGGCCGGGTGCTGCCCGAGAACCCCGAATCGATCTCCGACACCCGAGGTTACTCGATGGTCGCGTACGACGCAGAGGAGAGGATCAGGGAAGCCTACGAAAACCGCGAGTACGGGAAGGCCTTGCGCGAGGTCATGCGGGTCGCGGACCTGATCAATCGCCAGATTGATCAGGATAAGCCCTGGGATCTGGCGAAGGACGTTTCGCGCAAGGCCGAGCTGCACATGCTGTGCTCCGACTGCGTCAACGCGTTCCGCGTTCTGACCTACTATCTGGCGCCGGTCCTGCCGCAGACCGCGGCGCGAGCCGCCGAGCTTCTCGGTCTTGAGTATCCGTTCGCGTGGGCCGACCTCAGCCGACCCGTCACGCGCATCAGACCGTACAAGCACTTGATGACCCGGGTCGACGCGAAGCAGATCGCGGCGCTGGTCGAGGCCAACCTGGAAAGCTTGCAGCCCGCGGTCCCGCAGCAATCCCAGCAACGCCATGCCGAGCACCAGCAGCACGCCGCCGAGGAGAGCGCAGTGAGCGAGATCATTTCAATCGACGAATTCAACAGGGTCGACCTGCGCGTGGCACGCATCGTGGACGCCGAACAGGTCGAAGGAGCGGACAAGCTGGTCAAGCTCACGCTCGACATCGGCGCGGGAACCCGCACCGTGTTCGCCGGCATCAAGTCCGCTTATGCGCCGGAGAGTCTCAAAGGGCGACATACGGTGATGGTGGCGAATCTCGCGCCGCGCAAGATGCGCTTCGGTGTGTCCGAGGGCATGGTGTTGGCCGCCTCAGGCGACGGACCGGGCATATTTCTCATCGGCGCCGACGCGGGGGCGCAGCCCGGCATGCGCGTAAAATAACCGCGTCGCGGCCCCGCGCCGCAAGTCGGGCGACGTCCTGCAATGGAGAACTCCGGTCGCACCCTGGTTTGCAGCGTAGTATTCCTCGACATCGCGGAATACTCGAAGAAGCCGGTAGCGGAGCAACTGCAGCTCAAGCAATCTTTCAACGGCATCCTGGGGAGCGCTCTCGACCAGGTTCCGGTGCGAGACAGGATCATCCTCGATACCGGCGACGGTGCCGCGATCGCCTTTATCGGCGACCCCGAGGACGCCCTGTTCTCGGCGATGTCGATCCGCGACTCGGCCGGCGCGTTGCCGGTGCGCCTGGGCGTCAACCTCGGCCCCGTGCGGCTGCTAAAGGACCTGAACGGCCAGATGAACATCATCGGCGACGGGATAAACGTCGCGCAGCGCGTGATGGGCTTCGCCCGGCCCGGCCAGTTGCTGGTATCGCGTTCCTTCTACGAAGTGGTGTCGCGCCTTTCGCGCGACTATGAGAAGCTGTTTTTCCACGAAGGCTCCCGAACTGACAAGCACGTTCGCGCGCACGAGGTCTATTCCGTCGGCTCGGGCATCCCGGCCGGCCGCCGGGTCGTTGACACCGTTGCGCGCATGCGCGAAAGCGGCGGCGGTAAAAACTGGCTGTCGGCGACGGGACCGCTGGGACTGAACCGCGCCGCGCTGCTCGCCGCGTCGCTTGTGTTCGTCGCGCTGGTCGCATTTGGCGTAACCATGCGCGGCAGGCTGGAGCGAAACGCGATTTCCGCCGCGCCGGCCGAGCAGGTGCTCGCGCCCCGCGCCAAAGCGAACGCGGCGTCGACGCCGAAGTCGACACTGGCGCCGAAGTCGACAGTGGCGCCAAAGCCGACACCGACGCCGAAGTCGACGCGCGCCGAACCGCGCCGGGAGCATAAGACGCAAGCTGCTGCGGCGGCGAGACTTGGTACGATTCGGCTCGCGATCGCTCCCTGGGGTCGGGTGATCGTCGACGGCAAGGAGCGCGGCGTGAGCCCGCCGCTGAGGCAGATCGAGGTTCCGCTGGGCCCGCATACGGTGGAGATCCGCAACACGACCTTCCCCAGCCATGTGGCGAAGATCGAGGTGAAGGCGGGGCAGGCGGTGAAAATAAAGCATCGCTTCCGGTAAGCGGCGCGAGAGTGAGGGAGGGGAAGCACGGATGATTCGAATCTTGATCGCGTTCGCGGCGGCCGTGACGCTCGCGGGCTGCTCGTGGGCGCCGATTCGCGAGCTCCGGACCTCGTTCTCGCAGCTGTTCCAGCGCGACGGCGAACCCGCGCTGGCAGTGGGTATTCGCAAATATGACAATGGCGATTACAAGGACGCGACCAAGAATCTGCAGACCGCCCTGGAGCTGGGGTTGTCGGACGCCGACCGGGTGCGGGCGCACAAGTACCTGGCATTCATTCACTGCGCCTCGGGCCGCGAGAACCGGTGCCGGGACGAGTTTCGCCTCGCGCTTGCGATCGACCCGCAGATGCAGCTTGCCCCGGCCGAGGCCGGACACCCTATATGGGGCCCCGTGTTCCGCTCGGTGAAGGCGGGGCACTGAGCCGACCCATAGCTATGCCGCCCGACATGGACACGAGCAGCGTCGGCCGCTACGAGATCGTCTCGGAGCTGGGGCGCGGCGCGATGGGTGTCGTCTACAAGGCCACCGATCCGGTTCTCGGGCGCCCGGTCGCCATCAAGACGATCAACATGGCGCTCGAGCGGGACGGCATCGAGAACTACGAGGCGCGCTTCTACCAGGAAGCGCGCGCCGCCGGCGGGCTGAACCATCCCAACATCGTCACTATCTACGACGTCGGCAAGATCGGCGATATTGCCTACATGGCGATGGAGTTCGTCGAAGGCGTTGAGCTGCGCTCGCTTCTCTCCGGCGGCCGCCCGCTCCCCGTGGCGCAGGCGATTTCGATCACAGCCCAGGTCGCCGAAGGGCTCACCTACGCGCACGAGCGCGGCATCGTGCATCGCGACATCAAGCCGCCCAACATCATGGTGACGCCGGGCGGCAGCGTGAAGATAGCCGACTTCGGAATCGCGCGCATGCGCGCCTCCGAATCCCTGACGCAGACCGGGATGATGCTCGGCTCGCCTAAGTACATGTCGCCCGAGCATGTCCTCGGCAAGCGCGCCGATCAGCGTGGCGATATTTTCTCCCTCGGCATCATCCTCTACGAAATGCTCACGGGTGCAGCCCCTTTCGGCGGTGAGAACGTCACGGCGCTCATGTACCAGATCGTGAATCTGGCGCCGCCCGCGCCGAGCGTGCGCAATCCGGAGGTTCCCGAGCTGCTCGACTACGTCGTGGCCAAAATGCTCGCCAAGTCGCTCGAAGAACGCTACCAGAGCGCAGCCGAGCTGGCCTCCGACCTGCGCGAATGCGAGCGGCAGCTCATTTTGCCGGAAGCCGAAACGGGTCAGCGAGAGCTGTTCTCGGCTGCCCTAAGCGCGAGCTCCAGGTCATCGATCGCCGACCCCAGCGCGAAGACGCTGGCTCACGCGCACACGTTTGAGCGCACACGCGACGACGACCAGTCGACGTTGCCGCTCGACAAGCTGGCGGGGCACCGCCTGGCGCGCGGCTTCGACTCGTTCGAGGCAACCCAGCGCCTCGCCGCGCTCACCGACGCGGAAGCGCCGGACCCCGCCAGCGCCGAGGACGAGGCGCTGACCGCGACGCAGATGATGGACTCGGTTCCGAAGCCGCCGCGGCGCGGCTGGCGCCGGCGTGATTGGCTGGTCGTCAGCGGCGCCGCGATCCTCGGCGCGCTCGTCGCGCGTGGGATCGTCAAGGGAGCGAAGCGTTGAGCAACGCGCGGCCCTGGACGAAGATGAAGTGACCTGAAGTGGGCCTCCCCTCGCCACTTGCCGGCTCGTTGGCCGTCGCCGTTGTCTGGCTGGCGCTCGCGGCGCTCGCGCTCACGCCCGCGGGCAACGCATTCTTTGCGAGGCGGATTGCGTTCCCCTTGGGTGCGCTCGCGGGTCTCGCGCTCGCTGCGTTCGGTCTGCAAGCGGTGTGGCTGCCCGCGCAGGGCCTGACGCTCCCGCTCGGGCTGCCGGATTTGCCCTTCCATTTGCGTGTCGATCCGCTGGCAGGGTTCTTCCTGATGCTGCTCGGCGCCGTATCGGCAGGTATCTCCGTCTACGCCACGGGATATTTCCGCGAAGAAAGCGCAAGCCGCCTCACGCTCATTACCCTGCAATATCACGTGTTCCTCGCCAGCATGGCATTCGTCATGCTCGCCGACGATGCATATCTGTTCATGGTGGCGTGGGAAACGATGGCGCTGTCGTCATACTTCCTCGTCACTACCGATCACAAGCTCCCGCTTGTTCGCAGCGCAGGCTTTCTGTACCTGCTGATCGCTCACTTGGGCGCAATCGCGATCCTGCTGTGTTTCGGCGTCATGAACGGCGGCCGCGGCGACTACTCGTTCGAGGCGCTACGCGCTGCCCACCTCGCGCCGCTGTGGGCAAACGTGGCGTTCGTGCTCGCGTTTTTCGGTTTCGGCGCCAAGGCGGGGATGATTCCGCTGCATGCCTGGTTGCCGGAAGCGCATCCCGCCGCGCCCTCGCCTGTTTCCGCGCTGATGAGCGGCATCATGCTAAAGACCGCCATCTACGGCATGGTACGTGTCATCTATGACCTGATCGGGAGTGTGCGCTGGGAGTGGGGGATGTTGGTCCTCGTCGTCGGCGCAGGAACGATGCTGTTCGGCGTGCTCTATGCGCTTATGCAGCACGACCTAAAGCGGCTGCTCGCCTATCACTCGGTCGAGAACATCGGCATCATCCTGCTCGGCCTCGGTATGTCGATGGTCTTTATCGGGTTCGGCCATCCCGCAGCCGGCGCGCTTGCCCTCATCGCGGCGCTCTACCACACCCTCAACCACGCGGTATTCAAGGGGCTGCTGTTCCTCGGCGCAGGCTCGATTCTGCACTCCACCGGACTACGCAATCTGAATCACATGGGCGGCCTGATCCACAAGATGCCCAAGACCGCGTTCTACTTCCTCATCGGCGCACTCGCGATCTCTGCGCTGCCGCCGCTCAATGGCTTCGTTTCCGAATGGCTCACCTTTCAGGCGGCGCTGCAGGCGCCGGTCCTGCAGAACGGCGTCGTCCGCAGCCTGGTGCCGCTGTTCGCCGCGACACTCGCGCTGGCCGGCGCGCTGACTGCAATGTGCTTCGTGAAAGTCTACGGCGTCGCCTTTCTCGGTCAGCCGCGCGAGATCGAAGGCGCACGCCAGGCCGCTGCTGGCCACGACGCCGGCGGATTTGAGCGCTACGGCATGGCCTGGCTCGCTGCCGGGTGCTTCGTGCTGGGTTTGTTCCCCACCTCGATCCTGCTGATGCTCAACCGGGTAGGTGTGTCGCTTACCGGGCAGGGGCTGTCCATCAAAGCGCTCGAATCGAGCTGGCTGTGGCTTGTGCCGACTGCGCCGGAGCAGGCAAGCTACTCGCCAGTAGTCTTTCTGATCGTGATCGTCGCCGTGACGCTGTTCGCCTTTTTGCTCGTGCGGCGCTTCTATCACGGCCGCGTGCGTGTCTCCGAACCGTGGGGCTGCGGCTTTCCCGAGCAGTCCTCACGCATGCAGGACACCGCCGACGCCTTCGGTCAGCCGATCCGCCACGTGTTTGGTCCGGTCTACCTTATGCATAGGCAGATGCCCGACCCAGACGATCCCGAGCCGCGCTTCTCGCTCGAGATCGAAGACCGTCACTGGAATTGGCTGTACCTTCCAGTCGCCCGGCTGACGGAGTTCGTGTCGTCCAAAATCGCACTTCTGCAGCAAGGCAGGATCAGCGTCTACCTTCTATTCAGTTTCCTTACCCTGATCGCATTGCTGGTGTTCGCGCGATGAACCTTTCGGCCGGAAGCGCGTTCCAGATTCTGCAATCGGTCTTCGTCGTCCTCGCGGCGCCGCTGCTGATGGGCTGGGTCAACAAGTGCCGCGCCTGGCTGCAGAACCGCTCGGCACCGTCCATCCTGCTGCCCTACTGGACACTCACCAAGCTGTTCCATAAGGACGCGGTGATTGCGCGCAACGCGTCACCACTGTTCCGAATCACACCCTACGTTCTGTTCGGATGCATGTGGCTCGCCGCCGGCATCGTGCCGGTTCTCGCCACCGACCTCCCGTTCGCCCCGGCCGCCGACATCATTGCCCTGGTCGGCGTGTTCGCGCTTGCGCGCGTGTTCTCCGCGCTGGCGGCCATGGACATCGGCACCTCGTTCGGAGGCCTGGGCGCGCGGCGCGAGATGCTGATCGGATTCCTCGCCGAGCCGGCGATGCTAATGACTCTTTTCACCGCCGCATTCATTTCCGGCTCGACGCAACTCACCACCATCGTCGATACGCTGGCACACCGAGAATTCGCGATCCATCCGAGCCTCGCGTTTGCCGCGGTCGCGTTCCTCATGGTGCTGCTGGCGGAGAATGCCCGCATTCCGATTGACAACCCGGCCACGCACCTCGAGCTGACCATGGTGCACGAGGCAATGATCCTGGAATACTCCGCGCGGCACCTGGCTCTGATCGAGTGGGCGGTGGCGATTAAGCTGTTCGCCTACATGACCATCGGCATCGCGCTGTTCCTACCCTGGGGCATCGCCGCGGCGGGCGATTGGGCGGCGCTACCACTCGCAATCGCGGCGCTCACGCTCAAGCTTGTACTTGCGGGCGCGGGCTTGTCGCTGCTCGAGACCCTGCTCGCCAAGCTGCGACTGTTTCTTGCGCCCGAGTTCCTGTCGAGCGCGTTTCTCCTTGCGGTACTGGGGATGCTGACTCACTTCCTGACGCGCACCTGAATGCCGCTTACCAGCCAGTTCGTCAATTTGCTCGCGGCGTTTCTGCTGTTGCTCGCCTTTGCCATGCTGTCGCAACGCAGAATCCTCACGCTGATTCACCTGTTCGCCTGGCAGGGCGCGGCACTCGCCCTATCCACCGCGATCGTCGCCTACTCCAGTGCCCAGCCTCATCTCTATTTTTCGGCCGCGCTTACCGTGCTCGTAAAGGTTGTGCTCATCCCGTGGGTGCTGCATCGACTCATCGACCGGTTGCAGATTCGCTGGGACGTCGAGACCTTGATCAACATTCCGACCACGATGCTGATCGGTATCGGGCTGGTGATCTTCGCATTCGCGCTGGCGACGCCGATCTCGCAGATGGCGAGCACGCTTACGCGCTCGACGCTCGGCATCGCGATGGCAAGCGTCCTGCTTTCCTTTCTGATGATGATCGTACGCCGGAAGGCGGTGCCGCAGGTGATCGGCTTTCTGGCCATGGAGAATGGCCTGTTCTTCGCCGCCACCAGCGCAACCTACGGCATGCCGTTGGTGGTCGAGCTGGGCGTAGCGCTCGATGTACTAGTCGGCACGTTCATATTCGGGATCTTTTTCTTCCATATCCGCGAAACGTTCGACAGCCTCGACATCCGGCATATGGAAAAGCTGAAGGAAGACTAGAGTGGAAGTCGTGCTTGTCCTCGGCGTACCGCTTTTCGGCGGCCTGCTGCTTGCCCTCGTGGGCCACAAGCGCTGGGCGCCCGAGCTGAACGCGCTGATGAGCCTGGCGACCTTCGCCGCCGCGGTGCTGCTCACTGGCCGCGTCATAACCGATGGCCCGATGACGGCGATGGACGAACAGTTCTTCGTCGATCCGTTCAACGTCTTCCTCGTCGCACTCACCGCGTTTGTCGCCTTCACCACGGCACTGTTCTCCCGTCCTTACATGCGTATTGAGCAGCACCACGGACGAGTCAACTCGGCTCGCCTGCGCCTCTATCACGGAATGTATCAGCTGTTCAGCTTCGCGATGCTGCTTTGCCTGCTTTCCAACAACGTCGGCATCCTGTGGGTGGCCATGGAAGGTGCGACGCTGACGACCGTACTGCTGGTCAGCCTGTACCGGACGCCGGCAAGCATCGAGGCGGCGTGGAAGTATTTCATCCTCTGCGGGGTCGGAATCGCCCAGGCGCTTTTCGGCACCATCCTGCTGTATTTTGCCGCCGAGAAGGTGCTCGGCCCCGGCGGCAGTTCGCTGCTATGGACGCATCTGCACGAGGTGCGTGGCCAACTCGAGCCCACGGTGCTGTCACTCGCGTTCGTGTTTCTGCTGGTGGGGTTCGGCACCAAGGTGGGCTTGGTGCCGCTGCACAATTGGCTGCCCGACGCGCATGCCGAAGGCCCGACGCCGGTGTCGGCGGTGCTCTCGGGCCTGTTGCTCAACGTCGCGCTCTACGCCGTCGTGCGGAGCAAGGTGCTGGTGGACGGTGCGCTTGGACGCCAATTCTCCGGCGGGTTGATGATGGGATTCGGACTGCTCTCTGTGGTGGTGGCGACATTCTTGCTTTCCCGGCAGAGGGATATCAAGCGCATGTTCGCCTACTCCTCGATTGAACACATGGGCATCATTACCTTCGCCTTCGGCATGGGGGGTCCGGTGGCGGCTTTCGCCGGCCTTTTACACATGACCGTGCATTCGCTCACCAAGAGCGCGATATTCTTCACCGTCGGCCACGCCTCGCAAAAAACCGGCACGCAGATCATGGCCGACATTCGCGGCCTCATTGAGCAGAGTCCCACCGTCGGCTGGGGCCTGGCGATCGGAAGTCTTGCCATCCTCGGTATGCCGCCATTTGGCGTATTTACGAGCGAGTTCATGATCCTCACCACTGCCATGCATGAGCACCCCTGGGCGACGCCGTTTCTGCTGGTTGCGCTCGGGGTCGCGTTTGCCGCGATCTTCGGCAAGGTGCAACCCATGGTCTTCGGCGAGACGACGGCGCGTCGGCTGCCGCATTCGCCGGCGCTTATCCCGGTATTCGTGCATCTGGCGATCGTCCTAATGCTTGGCCTGTACATTCCGCCCTATCTCGTCGCCTGGTACCGGCAGGCGGCCGCATTGATCGGTTGAGATGCGAATCGGCTAGAAACTCCCAGGAATCATGGGCAACGCAATCGAAGATCTTGGAATAGATGCTGCACCGCTCCCGGGCGCCATGCCGGCGTTCCATGCTCGGATCGCAGTGGATGAGTTGCGCGACGTGTGCGGCAAGCTCCGCCCCCGGAAAGCGCGCCTGGTCGCGCTCTGGGGCAGCGACGAGACTACGCGCGGCGCGGGTTACGCGCTGCATCTTGCTCTGGGCTTGCCGTGCGGGTTGCTGTGGCTAACCGTGGCGCTGCCCCGCGCGCAGCCGCATTATCCCGGCATAGCCGACCTCTTCCCGGCAGCGAGCCGCATGCAGCGCGCGGCCTACGATCTCGTCGGGATCGAGCCTCAGGGCAACGTCGATCGGCGCAAATGGCTGCGGCACGGCAGCTGGCCCGACGGCGTATTTCCGCTGCGCAAGGACTTCGACGGCGCGAGCCGGTATCCGCCTGCCAGCGACCACTATGGATTCGTACGGGTCGAAGGTGACGGCGTGCATGAGATTCCCGTTGGGCCAGTGCACGCCGGCACCATCGAGCCGGGACATTTTCGCTTTTCCATCGTGGGCGAGAAGATACTGCGACTCGAAGAGCGGCTTGGCTACACCCACAAGGGCATCGAGAAGCGCTTCGAGAGCATGACTCTGGATGAGGGCGCGAAGCTCGCAGGTCGCGTGAGCGGCGACTCAACGGTTGCCTTCGCCTGGGCCTACTCGATGGCAGTTGAAGCGGCGACGCGGACCGAGCCGCCGCAGCGGGCTTTGGTACTGCGCGGCATCCTGCTGGAGTTGGAGCGCATCGCCAATCATCTCGGCGACCTTGGCTATCTGGGCAACGACGTCGCGCTTTCCTTTGGCTTTTACCAGTTTTGGCGCTTGAAAGAGGACCTGCTGCGTGCGCATGCCGAGCTGTTCGGGCACCGCTACATGATGGATACGATCGTTCCGGGCGGAATGGCGCGCGATCTGTCGCAAGAAGGCTGCAAACGACTGTTGGAGCGGCTGGAACTGATCCGGGACGAGGCGGCGACGCTGAAATCCATCTACGACGAGCACGCCGGAGCGCAAGACCGTTTCATCATGACCGGTCAAGTACTGCCGGCGCTCGCAGAAGAATTGGGCCTTAACGGGTTCGCCGGCCGCGCGAGCGGTATCCGGCACGATCTGCGCGTGGACTACCCGGTACCGCCTTGGCAGTGGATCGAGCCGCGCATTGCCTCGCATACACGTGGCGACGTAGCGGCGCGCATTGCGGTGCGTTTCGACGAGCTGGCTGAGTCGATACGGCTGGTTCGAGCTTTTGTTCGACAGCTTCCTCCCGGCGATATCCGAGCCCCGGTCGCGGCATGCGACGGCGGCAGGACCGGGATCGGCTGGGTGGAGGGTTGGCGCGGGGAGGTCATGGTGGCGCTAGACACGGCGGACGGCAACCGCATTCACCGGTTGCATCCACACGACCCGTCATGGCAGAACTGGCCGCTGGTCGAGCGCGCCGTGCTCGGCAACATCGTTCCGGACTTCCCACTGATCAACAAGTCATTCAACCTTTCGTATAGCGGCCAGGACCTCTGATGTATCAACTGCTGAAGCAGATCCTGGCCACCGGCATTGTCACCGAAGCCGCACCGCAGGTGGATGAATCTCTGCGGCAGATCGAACAACGCTTCGGCGAGCTGATACTCAATCGTTTCGGCCGCGCACTGGCGATTCGCCACGTCGACGCGGGATCGTGCAATGGCTGTGAGCTCGAAATCCACGCCCTGGGCAACCCGTACTACAACCTCGAAGGACTCGGGATCCGCTTCGTCGCCAGTCCGCGGCACGCCGACATGCTGCTGGTTACTGGCCCGGTGTCGCGCAACATGGAACAAGCGCTGCGCAGCACCTACGAGGCGACGCCGGAACCAAAACTAGTACTGGCAATCGGCGATTGCGGTTGTACCGGTGGTATCTTCGGCGAGAGCTACGCGAGCTGCGGGCGCGTGGCCAACATCATCCCAGTCGACGTCGCGGTGCCCGGCTGCCCGCCGCCGCCAGTGGCGATCCTGCAGGGCATCCTGACCGCAATTGGCGGCAAGGATCAAGGCTTGAGGTAGGCGTACCCCTCGCGCTGCTGCAGCCGCGCGATCTCCGCCACGCCGGACGGAACGAAGGTGGCGTAATCGATGAACTGCTGTTTCGACAGCCCGCGCTCGCGCAGCGTGATCTCGCAGACTTCGAACTTCACGCCGCCGAATGCCAGGCGCTCGACGATGTCTTCGTACTTGTTGCCGTTCCTGTCCTTGGCGCCCTTGAGCAGGAAGTCGACGCCCGCCGCGTGCGCCACGGCCGCGATCTTCGCCTCCGGGTCCACCTCCAGCTGATTGCGCATATAGCGCAGGCCGTTGCCGGCCTGCTCAAGCCCCTCGCTGAAATGGTAGACGACCTTGTTTTGCGTACCGGGTGCACGATCCAGGCCTGCGCATCCCGCGGCCGCCAAAAGCAGCGCGCACCCGGCGGCGAACAGCGCCTTTCCGGTCGCAGGCATGAGACGTCCGCGCAGTCAGCGTCCGCCGCAGGTCGCGGGCATCGCGGTGTTCGGATAGCCGCTGCAGCGCCAACTTACCTTGCCACCGGTGAGCACCGGGGTAAGGGCAATCTCGATCGCGTTCTTCTCGTTCCAGCCGTGGATCAAGCCGTTGTCCTGGACCATCCATTTGAACTCGCCATGCTTCGGATCCGACTTCGGCGCCAGCTTGAGCCCTTTGCCGGTACCGTCGAGGCTGCCCGCCTTTTCCGCCACCGTGGCGATCTGCTGCTGCGCAGGCGCCGCGCCGGCGATCAGCGCCTGACCGGCTGCTTTCGTTTCCGCGCTCTCCATCTGCGGCAGAACGACCGCGACCACAACAAACGCCGCTAGAGCCAGCCCCGCCACGATCAACAACACGATTCGCATCGCCCCCCCCTGTGTTCTTGTCGTACAACCCGCGTCTCGCCGTGACTGTAGCACGCAGAAAAAGGGGCTACACCATTGCGGGCCAAGGCGCGAAAATCCGCCAAATGATCACACGCCGCTTGCTGATCGAAGGGCTCGTGCAGGGCGTCGGTTACCGCGCCGCGATGGGGGTCGAAGCGCAGCGGCTGGGGCTGACCGGATGGGTGCGCAATCGCATCGACGGCCGTGTCGAGGCGGTCGCCCAGGGACCTGCCGGGGCGCTCGAGCGCTTCATCGCCTGGGCGCGCCGCGGCCCGCCCGCGGCCCGGGTCAGCGCGGTGCATGTATCCGGCGTGGAGGTCGAACCGGATTATCACTTCGTCCGCTTTGAACAGCTGCCGACAGCATGACGCGCTCAGTGCGCCTTGCGCCGCTTGAGCGCATTCACGACCGAGAACTGCCAGGGCCGGCAGGCGACCAGCAATGCCACGCCGATCCGCCGGCTCGCCGGGGCCGCGGCGTCCAGGTCGGCGAGTTCGGTGCATTCGGCGAGCACCCGTTCCAGCCGCCGCTTTAGCACTGCGGCCGATTCTGCCGACATCTCTCGCGATTCGAAGCGAAGCAGTTCCAGCGGCGAATCGAAGCGGGCCTCAAGAAACTCCTGGGTGACGCGCCGGCCGTAAGCCTTCTTGACCGGCCCCCCTGCGCGCCAGCGGAAGTCCTTCGGCACGCGCAGCCGCACCCGCTCTCCTGCCCCCCAGTCGACGAGCTTCAGTCGCGCCAGCCGCGCGAGCGCGAGGGTCAGCTCGGTCTTCGAGATCGAGAACTCGCCGAGGATATCGGCGAAGCCCCAGCCATTGTGGACCAGCCAGAAGACCGACAGCAGCCGCTCGTCCTTTGCCAGCGCCGACTCTTGCTCGACCGTCATTTCGGTCGGACCGTGTTGTGCGCCGCGGCTCATCCGCGCGACCTCGTACAGGTCCAGTTCCAGCACCGCCAGGATCTCGTCCAGCCGCGCCAGGGTGAACGTGCCGCGCGAAAACATGCGCTTAACGCTCGGCTCCGACAATCCGACTGCGCGGGCGAGCTGAGCGTAGGTCATGCCGCGCGCGCGGAGGCACTTCTTCAATGCTTCGACGAATCGGACCCTCGAAGGCATGCAACCTAGAGTATCACAATGCAATACTTTCTTCATTCGTATTGCATTCTCAAATGAGTCCGCCCAGCATTTGCCGACACGCATCGCTCAAGGGAGGAGAAGATGATCGCTACAATCGCTCTGCCTGCCACACCGGGGAACGAGGCACCACGCCAGCGCCGGGTCTGCGTCCGTTCCGCCGACGACCTGCGCAAGGCGATGCGGCACGCCCGCCACAGCGCGCTGGCGGTCGACGCTTCCGCGCTCGACCGCGTCCTGCGCTTCGACGCAACGCGCCAGCTGCTCGAAGTGCAGGCCGCCACCCCTTGGTCGGTGCTGGTCGACTACCTCGCCGCCTCTGCCCCCGAGCTATCGCGGCTGATGGCCGACGAAGGGCTGCCCGCCACGGTGGAGGAAAGCGTGGCGGCGAACGCACCGGGCCCGGATGGCCGTCCAATCTCTGCGCACGTTGAATCGCTGGCGCTGGTGACCGCCGACGGTGAGCTGCGGCGCGCGAGCCGGGAGTCGAACCGCGAGCTGTTCGCGCTTGCGGTCGGAGGACAGGGGCTGTTCGGCATTCCTTACAGCGTAACGCTGCGCGTTGCATCGTTGCAGGAAGGCTGCGCCACGCCTCGGCCCGAGGTCAGGCTCGAGCGCTGCGCGCCGCATTCCCTGGCCGAGTCCGACCTCACGCTGCTCCTGCCGCTGGAGCGAATTGACGCGCTGCTGGAGCGGATGCGCGAACAAACTTTCGGCTGGCGGGTTCCGATCGTAAGCGCCGCAGCGCGGCATACGCTGACGGAAGAGGAGACCTTCCTGCGCTGGGCCCGCCGCGAGTACGCGCAGGTCAGGCTTCGCCTCGCGACGCCGCCGGAGCTCGGCGGCCGGGTACGCGCGGCCCAGGCGCGACGCGAGCTAATCGATACGGCGATCGCGGAGGGCGGCGCCTTTACGCCCGCAGGAATCTTCGACGCGTCCCCGGCGCAGGCCGAGGCCTGCTACCCGCAACTCAAAGCTTTCCTGGCCGAGAAGCGGCGACTCGATCCCGCCGACCGGTTGTACAACAGCTGGTATCGGCACGCCCGCGGCCTGCTCAGCTGCGATCGGGTGACGGTGCGTTGGGGGTGAGGGTCAAGCCGCGGCGCCGTTGGCGTAGACCACGTGGACATTTTCCGGCGCGAGCCAGCGCGACAGCTGCTCTAGCAGCTCCGCGTCGAGGCGTACACGCCACGCGTCGCCCAGAGCGACATCGCACGATGCGGATTCGTTCACGTAGTGCACGAACACCGAGCACGCTCCGCCGCCCACGCCGCGGTAAGGCGCGAGCAACTGCGCCAGGCGCCCGGCGTCGGCCTGACCGTTCATGTCAAGGCGCAGGCGCGCGGCAAAGCGCTCACGCACAGCCGCCAAATCGAGCAGTTCCTCCGCAGTGACCCTGAAGCCACCCGAGAATTCGTCGCGCTGCACCTTGCCCTGTACCACCAGGAGCGCATCCTCTTTCAGCTTCTCACGATGTTTCTCGTAAAGCTCGTTGAACACCGTTACTTCGAGTTGCGCGCTGCCGTCGTCCAGCAGCACGACCATCATCCGGCCGCGCCGCGTCATCTGGTTACGCGCTGAGGCGACAATGCCGGCAAGCCAGGGTCGCCCGTCGGTCGGCCGTACCTTCGCCAACGGGAGTCGCGGGAAATTCGCGAGCTCCCGCTGGTATACCGAAAAAAGATGGCCCGACAGACAGAAGCCGAGCGCGGCCTTCTCCTCCATCAGCTTCTGCTTCTCGTCCCAGGGCGCCGACGCGACGAGCACAAGCGCCCCGCCGCGGGCCGCCTCGGCATCGCCGAACAGACTGACCTGGGCAGCCTGCCGCTCCGCCTGCTCCGCCGCCTCCATCGCACGGCCGACCGTCGCCAGAACGCTGGCGCGGTTCGACTCGACGGAATCGAACGCGCCGGCTCGCGCCAGCGCCTCGATCGCGCGCCTGTTCACCACGCGCTTGTCGACCCGCCGGCAGAAATCGAACAGGTCAGGGAACGCTCCCGTCTTTCGCGCCTCGACGATTGATTGAACCGCAGACTCTCCCGTACCGCGGATCGCGCCAAGGCCGTAGCGAATCGTCTGCCTGTCTACCGGCACGAAGCGGTACGAGGCGGCGTTCACGTCCGGCGCCAAGATGCGCAGGCCATTCTCGAGACAGTCTTCGTGAATGCCGCGCACTTTGTCCGTATCGTCCATCACCGCCGAGAAGTTGGCCGCCATGAACGCAGCGGCGTGGTGGCTTTTCATATAAGCGGTCTGATACGCAACCAGCGCATAGGCAGCGGCATGCGATTTGTTGAAGCCGTAGCCCGCGAACTTCTCCATGAGGTCGAACAGCTGCGTTGCCTTGCCCTTCGACAGACCGTTCCTTTCCGCACCCGAGACGAAGATGTCCCGGTGCTCGGCCATCTCATCCGCCTTCTTCTTTCCCATGGCGCGGCGCAGAAGGTCGGCCCCGCCCAGCGTGTAACCGCCGATCACCTGGGCGATCTGCATCACCTGCTCCTGGTAGACCATGATGCCGTAGGTCGGGCCGAGAATCGGCTCCAGTCGCGAGTCCAGGTATTCGACGCGCTGCTGGCCATGCTTGCGCGCGATGAAGTCGGGGATCAGGTCCATCGGCCCGGGGCGGTACAGCGCCACGAGCGCAATGATGTCTTCGAAGCGGTCCGGGCGGGCGCGCTTGATGAGATCGCGCATGCCGCGCGATTCGAGCTGGAACACCGCAGTGGTGTTGCCTGAAGACAGCAGTGCGTACGTTTCCGGGTCGTCGAGCGGGATGCGTTCCAGGGAAAAATCGTCGTGCCCCAGCCCGCGCACGTAGCGCTCGGCCCAGTCGAGGATCGTCAGCGTCGTCAAGCCGAGAAAGTCAAATTTGACCAGGCCGATGGCCTCTACGTCGTCCTTGTCGAGCTGCGATATGACATTGGTCGTGCCCTCGGCGGCGTAGAGCGGGCAGAAATCGGTCAGCTTGCCGGCCGCGATCAGTACGCCGCCGGCATGCATGCCTACGTTGCGCGTCAGCCCTTCCAGCTTCTCGCCCAGTTCGAGCAACTCCCTGACCTCATCCTCTTTCTGCTCGCGCTCGGCCAGCAACGGCTCCATCTCACGCGCGTCCTGGAGCGTGATGGACTTGCCCGGCTGGAAAGGGATCAGCTTGGCGATCTGATCGCAAAAATTGTAGCCGAGGTCGAGCACCCGGCCGGTGTCGCGCACCACGGCGCGCGCGGCCATGGTACCGAAGGTGGCGATCTGCGAAACGCTGTCCTCGCCGTAGCGTTGACGCACGTAGTTGATTACCTTGTCGCGCCCGTCCTGGCAGAAGTCGATGTCGAAGTCGGGCATCGACACCCGCTCCGGGTTGAGGAAGCGCTCGAACAGCAGGTCGTACTTGAGCGGATCCAGATCAGTGATGCCGAGCGAGTAGGCAACCAGCGATCCCGCTCCGGAGCCGCGTCCCGGCCCCACCGGAACGCCGTGCGTCTTCGCCCAGTTGATGAAATCCGCAACGATAAGGAAGTAGCCCGCGAAGCCCATCTGCACGATGGTCGCGATCTCGAACTCCAGCCGCGCGACGTAGCGCGGCGCCTGACGCTCGCGCTCGCCTGGGTCGGAGAACAGCTTTTGCAGGCGCGCCGCAAGCCCGGCCTGCGCCTGCTGGGCCAGGAAATCGTCCAGCGTCACCCCCGGCGGCGTCGGAAACGCCGGCAGGCGGCTCCTGCCAAGCTCGATCTCCAGATTACAGCGACGCGCGATCTCGACAGAATTCTCAAGCGCCTGCGGGATATCGGCGAACAGCAGCGCCATTTCCTCCTGTGTCTTGAAGTGCTGCTCCGGAGTGAACAGTCGCGGCCGGCGCTGGTCGCCGAGCACATAGCCCTGCGCGATGCAAACACGCGCCTCGTGCGCCTTGAAGTCGCCCGGGTCGAGAAACTGGACCGGATGGGTCGCCACTACCGGAAGGCCGAGTTGCGATGCAAGCTCGACCGACCGCGCCACCAGCGTCTCGCCGTGCGTCAGTCCGGCGCGCTGCAGCTCGACGTAGTAGCGGCCGGGAAACAGCGCCTGCCAGCCCCGCGCCAGCCGCTGCGCCGCATCGGCGTTTCCGGCAGCCAGGGCCTGGCCGACGTCGCCCGCGCCCGCCCCGGACAGCACGATCAGCCCCTCGGTGCTCCGCTCCTCGAGCCAGGCGCGACCGATCTCCGCGCGCGCGCGGTGCTGGTTGGTGAGCCATGCCCGGGAAAGCAATTCCGACAGGCGCAGGTAGCCCGCCTGCGAGGCGCAAAGCATGACTACCCTGTGCGGCTTGTCGCGGTCGGCCTCGTTCTGAATCCAGCAGTCCGCCCCGAGGATGGGCTTGACCCCGGCGGCACGCGCCGCCTTGTAGAACTTGACCATGCCGAAAACGTTGGCCGCGTCGGTAATCGCCAGCGCGGGCATTCCGTCCGACGCGGCGCGCGCGACCGCCTCGTCGATGCGGACGATTCCGTCCGTCACCGAGTACTCGCTGTGCAGGCGGAGATGGACGTAGCGCGGCGCGGCCATGGATCGGAAAAATTCTAACACCGCAGCACGTCGCCCGAGACGGCCGGCGCCGGCTTAATCGACACTCGGACGCAATCGGGTAGCTCGACCCGCTCACGTCGATCGCCGGCCGATCCGTAACATGAGGATTGTTAAATGAAACGCGTGATTCCGATCGTTCAGCTGGCGATCGCGGCGGCGAGCGCACGGGCATCGCGCAACTCCGCGCTAACGGTTAACATCGCGGGCCCATGCCGCTCGCCGACGATTCCGGTCGCGCACCCACACCTGCAACTGGGGGTATTGCGCTCATCGCGCTGCTCGCCGGGGCAACCTGCATCGCGCTGTCACCGATCTGGGTGCGCGTGTCCGAGACCGGCCCGACGGCGGCGGCATTCTGGCGCGTCGCGCTCGCGTCACCGGCGCTGTGGCTGCTTCAAGCCTTCGCACGCCGCGCAGGCACGCCGCCCACGACGCACTGGAAGTTGTTGCTGGCCGCGGGAATCGCATTCGCCGGCGATCTCGCGGTCTGGCACACCTCGATCAAGCTGACATCGGTCGCGAACTCGACGCTGCTCGCCAATCTGGCCTCGATCTTCGTCACGCTCGCGGCGTGGCTGCTGTGGAAACAGCGCCCGCGGGGCCTTTTCTTGGCCGGTCTCGCGATGGCGCTGGCCGGCGTCGGGATGCTGGTGCAGACCAGCTCGAAGCTGTCTCCCACCGCGCTCGGCGGCGACGCGCTGGGCGTAGTCACCGCGATGTTCTATGCCTGGTATCTGCTCGTGGTGAAGCGGCTCAGGGATGGCGGCGCGGCGACCCTTAAGCTCATGGCGGCCACCACCACCATCACTGCGCTACTGCTGTTGCCCGTAGCGCTCGCCTCGGGTGAGCAGATGATGCCCGCAACCGCGCTCGGATGGTTGACGCTCGCCGGCCTCGCGCTCGTGTCGCACGCCGCAGGCCAGGGACTGATCACGTACGCTCTCGCGCACCTGCCTGCAGCTTTCTCGTCGGTGAGCCTGCTGTTCCAGCCGGTAATGGCCGCCGTCTTTGCCTGGGTGCTGCTCGGTGAGCCGCTGGCGCCGCTGCAGATCGCCGGCGGCGTCGTGGTACTGGTCGGAATCTACCTCTCGCGCCGAGGCGCCGGCTAAATGACCACGCAGTCGGGCTGTGCACCCGGCCGCTGCTCGATGTAGCCGATCTCGAACACGGTCTCTCCTTCGGCGCGTAGCAGCTCGGTGGCGCGCGCGATGTCGGCAGCGGCGATGCAGACGACGAGCCCGATGCCGCAGTTGAATACGCGGAACATCTCGTCCTCGGAAACTCCGCCCTGCTGCTGCAACCACGCGAATAGCGGCGGACGCGGCCAGGACTGCCCTCTGACTACCGCGCGCGTTTCCGCCGGCAGCATCCGCGGCACGTTGCCCGTGATGCCGCCACCGGTAATGTGCGCCAATCCCTTCACCGGCACGGCATCGAGCAGCTTCAGCACCGACTTGACGTAGATGCGCGTCGGCTCGAGGATCGCGTCGCCCAGCGGGCGCCCATGGAAGTCCGCCCGCAGGTCCGCTTGGGCGCGCTCCAGTATCTTCCTCAGCAGCGAATAGCCGTTCGAGTGTGCGCCGCTCGAGGCAAGGCCGAGCAGCGCGTCGCCGGACCGGATGTTGCGCCCGCCGATGATCCTGTCCTTTTCCACCACCCCGACGCAGAACCCCGCCAAGTCGTATTCGCCCGCGGGATACATGCCGGGCATCTCCGCGGTTTCGCCGCCAATCAGCGCGCAGCCCGCCAGCTCGCAACCCAGTGCGATCCCCTTCACCACGTCCGCGGCGACGCCCTTGTCGAGCTTGCCGCAGGCGAAGTAGTCGAGGAAGAACAAAGGCTCGGCGCCCTGAACCAGCACATCGTTCACGCTCATCGCGACGAGATCGATGCCTACCGTGTCGTGCCGCTGCATGGCGAATGCGAGCTTCAGTTTTGTGCCCACGCCGTCGGTGCCGGACACCAACACCGGGTGGCGATACTTGTTCGGAATCTCGCACAACGCGCCGAAGCCGCCGACGCCCGCCAGCACCTCCGGACGCAAGGTGCGCCGGGCAAACGGCTTGATGGCATCGACGAGTGCATCGCCGGCGTCAATGTCGACGCCCGCATCGCGGTAGGAAAGGCCGTCCGGCATAGGAGGATTTGAGCGGCGACGCGCCGCGACAGCGTGATAAAGTTTCGCGTTTCGAGGGATTCTACCCCGCAATGGGCACACCGGTGTTCGCCAACCCCCAGCTCTGGACCTGGGCCGCCATTGCGGTCGCAACGGGCTGGCTGGCCTGGCTGTTGTCGCCCATTCTCGCGCCGTTCCTGTTCGCCGTCATCCTCGGCTATATTCTCGACCCACTGGTCGAGAAGCTGACCAATCGGCGCCTGCCACGCACGCTCGCGGTGGTGCTGGTGCTGATGCTGGTGCTGGCGCTGGTCGTGGCGCTGCTGCTGGTGGTGCTGCCTCTGTTCTACAAGGAGCTGCGCCTGCTCGCCGACAAGCTGCCGGAGTTCCTGGCCTGGGTCAATCAACACCTGGCACCCTGGCTCAAGGCTCATTTCGGAGTCGAATTCCAGCTCGACACAGCGAGCGTGCGGCAGATCGCCTCCGAAACGTTGTCGGGCAACCAGGACGTCGCCGCCCGGCTCCTCGGTTCGATAAAGATCGGCGGCCTTGCGCTGATCGCGTTTTTCGCCAACCTTCTGCTGGTACCGGTGGTGCTGTTCTACCTGCTGCGCGACTGGAACGTCTTCTTGGCGCGGGTCGACAAAATTATCCCGCGCCAACTGCACGCGAAGGTGCGCCAGCTGCTGCACGAAATCGACGCTGTGCTGGCCGAATTCCTGCGCGGGCAAATCGTCGTAATCCTCGTCATGTGCGTCTACTACGTGACGGCGCTGTGGCTCGCGCGACTTCAGTTCGCGTTGCCGATCGGCATCATCACCGGCGTTCTGGTCTTCATTCCCTACGTCGGCGCATTGACCGGGTTCGCGCTCGGCACGATCGCTGCGCTGATGCAGTTCGACAGCGCGGCCGGGCTGCTCTGGGTGTGGCTCGCGTTCGGCGTCGGTCAGGCCCTCGAGGGCACTACGGTGACTCCGCTCCTGGTGGGCGAGCGCATAGGCCTGCATCCGGTCGCCGTGATTTTCGCCCTGCTTGCCTTCGGCCAGGTGTTCGGCTTCTTCGGCGTGCTGCTCGCACTGCCGGCGAGCGCTGCGCTGCTGGTCGGGTTGCGTCATCTGCGCCGCGCGTATCTGCAGAGTGCTCTCTATGGCGAGGGACCGCGATAAGGCATGCAGCAACTGCCGCTCGCCATCTCCCCAGCCCCGGCGCCGACGTTTGGGAACTTCATCGAAGGCGCGAATGCCGAGGTGCTGCTAAGGGTCCGCGAGCTCGTTGAAGGGGCCCTGCGCGAATCGATCGTCTACCTGTGGGGGGAAGCAGGCAGCGGGCGCAGCCATATGCTGCGCGCCGCGGCAGCGGCAGCAGCGCCCGGCCGCGAGCTGGTGGTCGCGGATGACGTCGACACGCTCGAAGAGCCGGCCCAGATCGCTCTCTTCAATGCCATCAACCGGGCCCGCGA
>DATFMS010000222.1:0-5293 GCA_035266805.1 Burkholderiales bacterium
CGTCCTTGCCCGCGCGCGCGGTCATCAGTTTCTCGAGTGCGCGCTGCGTCCTGGCGTCGTCGAACGCAACCGGTCCGGGCTCCTCGCCCGGTGCGAGCTTCACCTTCTGCGCCGCCGCCAGATCGCGGCGCACCTTCTCGCTGCGCAGCGCCTCGCCGTCCACCGCCGCCTGGTAGCGGCCGTCGACGATCACCTTCAGCTTGGGCCGCTTCTGCAGCGCCTCGGCGACTTTCTTCAGCTTGTCCAGCTCGGTGGGAAGAACGCGGGCGGAGCCGGGGTCGAACGCGATGGCGTCGAGCTTCGTCGCGCCGCCGCCGAGCAATGCGCCCAGGGCGCGGAACGGCGCGGTGACGATGTTCTTGATCACCGTCGCGATCGCCTGCCAGATCAGATGGCCGTAGCTGAACGAAGGACTGTTGACGTCGCCGCTCACCGGAACCGCGACGTCGATCTTTCCCTGCGCATCGGTCAGCAGCGCGATCGCCAGGTCGAGCGGAAGGTGCAGCGCGTTGGGCGCCTCGACGTGCGCGCCCAGCGTGAACTTGTCGAGCAGCACCTTGTTGTTGCCTTCCAGCTTGCCATCCTTGATCTTGTACTCGAGGTCGAGCGAGAGCCGGCCGGACGCGATCTTGCGGCCCGCGAAGGTCGCGCTGTAGGGCGTCATCGGCTGCATCTCGACGTTGCGGAACACGGTGCGCAGGTCCATGTACCGCTTGGGCGCGAACGGGCTCAGGGCGCCGCCGACGCGCGCCAGCCCCGTCTTATCGACGCGTCCCTCGAACTTCATTTCGGCCCGGCTCGCCGGGTCCGACGAGATGCCGGTGGCGACCCCGCTGAATTCACGCACCTGGGTGGCGAAAGGCAGCACCAGGCTCAGGTCCGAGAAGTCGACTATCCCGTCATCCAGCCGCACGTGCTCCACCGACACGGGAAAGGGTGTGCCCGCGCCCGAGTCGGCCGTCAACGGGGTTTCCTGTTTCTTGAACGCCGTCGCCAGATTGACGCTGCGGTCCTTGAAGATCGTGACCTTCGCGCCGGGCTGGCGCACGCGGATCTCCCTGATGGTCAGCCGGTCCGGCGCGAGTCCGAAGCGGATCCCGGTGGCCGAGAGCGACTTGCAGGACAGAAAGCGATCACCGCCCTGGGCTTCGTCGATCTCGAGCCCGGAGACGGCAAGCGAGCCATCGGCGCGAAGCGTCGGCCGCGATTTCCCGGCCCGGTACTTGAGCGTCGCCGACGCCGAGACGTCGCCCGACTTGAGCTCGAGCGTGGCGTAGCGCGCCAGCGCCGGTTTCAGCGGGGCGAGGTTGAACCGGGTCAGCTTCAGCTTCGCGTCGGCGCCCGACCCGTCTGGCGCGAAGCTGCCCGTGGCGCCCAGGCTTCCTCCCTGCGCCACCTGCAACGCGGCCTCGAACGGAACCGGCGCGCGCAGGTCGTCGCTCAGGTTCTTCAGCGTCGCGGAAACGTCGGCCAGCTCGTATCCGACCGCGGGCTCGAAACTGCGGTCGGCGAGGGAGACCTTCAGTCCGCTCAGCTTGAACGCAGCGAGGCGAAAATGCCACGCGGCGCCGGCGTCGTTCTCGGGCTTGTCGGTGCCACCGCTTGCGGCGAACGACATCAAGGGATCGATGTTGCCCTGCGCGTCGCGCGCAATCCTCGCTGCGCCGCCGCGCACCACCAGCTCGCGCAGCGCGACGTCACGTTTGCCGGTATCGATCGCGTCGCCCTCGAGCGTCACCTCGTCGAGCACGGCGAAAGGGGTCTTATCCGCGGGCCGCGCGAGCGCGATCTTGCTCAGCGCGAGGTGAAGGTCGCGCGACGTCACGCGCGTCCCGGCGGCGCCGATCTCGAGCTGCGCCTTCGCCTGCAACGCGACCTTGCCGACCGCCAGCGTGAGCGGCGCGGCACGGCTCTGGTCGTTCACCCGGACGCCGACATCGGCCACCTGCAGCGCATCGAGCCGGACTCGCCACGGCTCGGTGCCTGCGGCAGGCGCGGCCGCTGCCGGCACCGTCGACCCCTGCACGGCGATCGTCTGCCAGTCGAGCGTGCCGTCGCCGGCGATGCCGGCCGTCAGCTGTCCATCGCCGATGTCCACTTTCTGCACGGTGAGCTCGCGCCGCAGAAGGTCGAGGCTGGCGCCGCTCGCCTCGACCTTTTGCAGCTCGAGCAGAGGTTGCTTGGCGCCGGGCTGGCGCAGCGACAGATCGGCGAGCTTCAGCTTCGCGCCGTCGAGCAGCAACTGCGGCTTCCCGCCCGCGAGCATGAAGCGGTAGTGAGTCACGAAGTCGACCGTCCCCTCCGGCAGGTCGAGCCGGAGTTTGTCCTGCACGAAGCGCCACACGTTCGCCGGCGTGAATTGCGTGACACTCAATTCCCCTTCGGACGCAAGCGGCCGCAGCGAGACCTCGCCCCGCCAGTGCAGCGCGCCGCCGCCCGGAAGGCGCGCCTCAACCGTGTACGGGCCCTTGCGCTCGGGCAGCGTCGACACGTCGTTGAGCTCGAGATCGACCGGCGCCAGCGTCGCGCTCGCCGTGGAGGGGCCTGAGCGATCGACATAGCTCAGCCTGCCGTCGCTCAGCACGACGTGCTTCAGCACCATGCGCACCGGCGCCTCGTCCTCTTTGGGCGCAGGCGGCTTGTCCCCGCGCGCATCCGTGACGAGCTGCATCAGATTGAGCCGCCCATCGGGGTGCGTCACCACGTTCAGATCGAGGCCGTCGACGGTGATGTCGGCGAATACCCACGCCCAACGCAGCAGGCTGGAGGTCTCGAAATCGACGTGCAGGCGCCGCACAGCGACGATCGGCGTTGCGTCGCGCTCCGCCAGCATGAGGTCCCTGGCGTCGAACGTGAGCAGGAAGGGGTTGATTCCGACCTGGGCGACGCTCGCCTGACGCTGCTGCAGGTTGTCGTGGACGATGTCGGGCAGGTAGCGCACGACCAGCCAGGGCAGTACCACGAAGCCGAACAACGCGTAGGCCGCGAGCAGCCACGCGGCGGCGCGAACCCACCGGTTGCGCACAACGCGTATCAGGGCTTGCTTTTTCTTGCCGCCGAACACCCGAATCGATTCCGAACTGGCGAGGGTGCCTACAGTACCCCGGGGTGCAGGATTGATTGTTGACATTCCTCAAGTCGGGGTCCGGCGCGCGGCTCGGGTACCATGCGGGCCAGGGAGAACGACATATGGACTGGAAGCTGTTCATGCAGCGCGTCAACGAGGACCGCCTCGTCGCGCGCCACGGCGCCGGCTCGGATTTCAACCTGCTGCTCAGCTGGGGCGAGGAGGATCATCTGCTTCGGGTTCACGACGGGCGCCTGGCGGAGCACCGCCAGGGTCCTTTCGTGATGCCGCAGTGCGACTTCGCCCTCGCCGGCGGCGACGAGGCCTGGGCCCGGTTCGCCCATTGGCAGCCCGCGCCGCGCGACCAGGACCTGTTCGCCTTCTTTCGCCGCGGCGAGATCGCGCTCACCGGCGACACGCGCAAGTTCTTCGCCCATCAGCTGTGCCTCAAGCTGATGCTGGCGAACCTGCGCGCCGTGGGAGCGCGGCCGTGAGCGGCGTGATCGAGCCGGTCACCGGCCGCTACCTGCGCTTCGACTTCGAGGGCCGCGCGCAGCGCGTGTACTTCGAGGAGGCGGGGCAGGGGATCCCGCTGCTTTGCCTGCACACCGCGGGCTCGGACACGCGCCAGTTTCGCGGCCTGCTGAACGAGCCGCGCATCACCGGGCGATATCGCGTCGTCGCCTTCGACCTGCCATGGCACGGTAAGAGCTCGCCGCCCGCGGGCTGGCAGCTCGAGCGCTACCGCCTCACCAGCGCGTCGTACACCGGCATCGTCCTCGCTTTCATGCAGGCGCTCGGCCTCGAGCGGCCGGTGGTGATGGGCTGCTCGATCGGCGGGCGCATCTGCCTCAACCTCGCGCTCGAGCACGCGGCGAAGTTCCGCGCCATCGTCGGCCTGCAGTCGGCAGCCAATCAGGCGCGCTACTACGATCCGTCCTGGCTCACGCACCCCGAGGTCAACGGCCAGGTGGCGAGCGCGGCCACCGTGATGGGGCTGATGTGCCCCGACAGCCCGGAGGCCGAGCGCTGGGAAACGCTGTGGCACTACATGCAGGGCGGGCCGGGCATCTTCGCCGGCGACCTGCACTTCTACCAGATCGACGGCGACTACCGCGGCCGGGTCAAGGACATCGACACCAGGGTGGCGCCGTACTACTTCCTCACCGGCGAGTACGACTACTCGTGCAGCCCGGAGGACACGCAGGAAACCGCCGCCAGCATCGCCGGCGCCAAGGTGCGCATCATGAGAAAGCTGGGCCACTTCCCGATGAGCGAGAACCCGCCGGCGTTCATCGACGAGCTGCTGCCGGTGCTGGACGAGATCAGCGCGTCCGGCTGAGCTCGCCGAGCGGCGGCGCGACGCCTTCGGGCATGGGAACCCGCGCGGCGTTGAGCACCATCGACACGATGCTGTAGTAGCCGCAGGCGCCGATCAGGTCGATCGCGCCGCGCTCGCCGAAGCGCGCGAGCGCCGCGTCCTACGCCGCATCGCTCACCTGCTTCATCTCGTGCAGCTCGCGGCGAGCTCCGGGCTGCGCAGCAGCGCGTCGAACGGCCCGCGCACCCCGCCGCGCGGCCCGGACGCGATCTCGGCGCGCACGCGGCGCTGCGCTTCGCTCAACTCGGATTCTGGGATCGGCGGCAGGCGAGGCGATGCATTCATTGTGGTCTCCCGAACGTAGGGAGACCATTTTATTCTTTCGTCCACACAGAGCTCACCCCGGAGCTGCAGCGATCCGCGTTCGTGCGGAAACCTGAATGTCGCCGCAGCGATCTGTGCATGCGCGTCGCCGCGGGCAATTCCGAGACAAATCCAGGCGACGAGCAGTGCCGCACAAAGTGTTGCCCGTTTCATGGCACGCCTCCCTGTCGGGTTTCGTGCGAAGCCTTTGAGTCGCAGCACACTGTGCCTGGCGAGGTCTTGACCTGTCCTCAAATCTCGCTGAAGCTTTCCCAAAGCTTTGATTTCCCCTTTTTGGATCTCTTCCTCAGAACGGAGAACTTGAAATGCGATCTATTACCGTTGCCGGCTTGACACTCCTTCTCGCCATGACGACAGCGTGCGCCGGCAGCCGACCAGCTCGCTGGCGACGCAATGCGAGAATGGCCTGAAAGTGGCCTACCGGGAGCTCGATTTCGCCAAGGCCAAGGGTTTCGGCGGCACGGTCGAATACTCGAAGGCAGCCGGCTTGCTGACGGCGGCGAAGGTTCAGCAGGAATTCG
>DATFMS010000223.1:0-19349 GCA_035266805.1 Burkholderiales bacterium
GGCCGCAGTAGCAGGGGCGAAGCGGCATGTCCTCGCCGCGCGGCAGCGGCAGCGGGTTGTGGCCCCACTCGCCGGCGACGGCGTTGGCGCCTGCGACGATGCGGCCGCGCACGACGACGCCGCCGCCGACGCCGGTGCCGAGGATGACGCCGAAGACGACTTCGGCGCCGGCGGCGGCGCCGTCGGTCGCTTCCGACAGGGCGAAGCAGTTGGCGTCGTTGGCGAGCCGCACCTCGCGCCCGAGCGCGCGCTCGAGGTCTTCCTTCAGCGGCTTGCCGATGAGCCAGGTGGAGTTGGCGTTCTTGACCAGGCCGGTGGCGTGCGACAGCGCGCCGGGGATGCCGACGCCGACCGTGCCCTCGCCCGCTTCGGCGACGAGCGAGGCGATGGTTTTCAGGGTGGCCTCGTAGTCGCCGCGCGGCGTCGGCACGCGCTTGCGGAAGACCTCGCGCCCGCCCGCCTCGAGCGTGATGGCCTCGGTCTTGGTGCCGCCCAGGTCGATGCCGATTCTCGCCGTCACATCGAAATCGAGCCTTCGCGGAAGTCGGTCTTGTCGAGCCAGACGTTGACCAGCACCGGGCGGCCGGAGGCGGCGACTTCCTTCGCGCGGCGCAACGTCCATTCCAAGTCCCTCGGGTGCTCGACCACGAAGCCCTCGGCGCCGAAGCCGCGCGCGACTTCGTGGTAGGCGGTGCGCGCGAGCACGGTGCCGACGTCGTCGTTGAGCAGTTTCACCTGCTCGCGCGCGATCTGGGCCCAGCCGGCGTCGTTGCCGACCACCGCGATGACGGGGATGCCGTGGCGCACGAAGCTGTCGAATTCGGCCAGGCCGTAGCCGCTCGCGCCGTCGCCCCACAGCAGCCACAGCTCGGAGGTCGGGCGCGCCAGCGCCGCGCCGAGCGCGAAGCCGGCGCCCACGCCGAGGGTGCCGAAGACGCCGGGATCGAGCCAGGACAGGGGGCTGCGCGGGTGCAGGATGTAGGAGGCGGTGGCGACGAAATCGCCGCCGTCGGCGACGAACACGGCGTCGTCCGCTGCGATCTGGTCCAGGGCGCGGAACAGCGCCACCGGGTTGACGTGCTCGCCGGCCTGCGCCGCGCGCGCGTCGATGTCGGCCTCGCGCTCGGCGTCGCGCGCGCGCAGCTCGCCGATCCAGTCCGGCCGCCGCGCGCCCTCGCCGACCCGCGCGGCGAGGCGCTCGATGAATTCGCCCGCGTCGCCGATGGCCGCGATCGAGGGCCTGCGGTTGAGGCGCGACTCGCGCGCGCCGCGGTTGGCGGCGATCAGCGTCGCCGAGCGCCGGATGTGGCGGCCGTAGTCGAGGCGGAAGTCGCAGGCCACGCCGGCGAGCAGCACGCAGTCACTCGCGCGCAGCGCCTCGCGCCGCGCGTGGCGCATGTGCAGCGGGTGATCGCGCCCGAGCAGGCCGCGCGCCATGCCCGACAGGTAGACCGGCACCCCGAGCCGGGCCAGCGCCTGCGCCAGCCGCGCGGCGTTGCTCGCCTGCGCCAGCGCCTGGCTGCCGACCACCAGCAGCGGCCGCTCGGCGCGCGCCAGCGCCTTCGCGGCACGCCCGACGGCGCCCTCGCCCGCCTGCGGCAGCCGCACCTCGTTCGCGCGCGCGACCTCGGGCAGATCGGTTCCGGCGAACAGCCGGTCGGCGTGGCGCTTCAGATACCAGCGCAGCAGCCGGTCGGGCACGCTCTTGCCGCGGCCACCCGCTTCGTCGTACCACTGCCGGATGCTGGCCTCGTCGTACAGCAGGTCGACCGGGCATTCGACGAACACCGGCCCCGGCACGCCGTCGCGCGCGGCGGCGAAGGCCTCGGTCAGCGCCGGGCCGAGATCGGTCACGCGGCGCACCTGCCGCACGAACTTGACGTGCGGCGCCATGAGCGGGCGCTGGTCGATGTCCTGCAGCGCGCCGCGCCCCTGCAGCGCGGTCGGCGCCGCGCCGCCGAGCAGCACCAGCGGCGAGTGGGCGAGCTGCGCGTTCTTGAGCGCGGTGATGGTGTTGGTGAGGCCGGGCCCGGCGGTGACCGCCGCCACCCCCGGCGTCCCGCTCAGGCGCGCGGTGGCGTCGGCGGCGAACACCGCGCTCGCCTCGTCGCGCACGTCGACCACCCGAATGCCGCGCGCCTTGGCCGCCACCAGCAGCGGCGAGATGTGCCCGCCGCAGAGGGTGAACAGCACCGGCACGCCGTGCGCCGCCAGCACCGCGGCGAGCCGCTCGCCGCCGTTCATGCCGATTCCTCCCCGCTCAGGGCGCGGTAATCGATCTTGCCGACACGCGTCTTGGGCAGCTCGCGCCGGAACTCGATCTCGCGCGGACACGACCACTTGATCAGCTCCCCGCGGCAGTGCGATATCAACACTTCCTTCATTGCCTCGCTCTCCTGTGACCGGTCCCGCAGCACCACTATCGCCTTTACGCGCTCCACCTGGGCGGGGTCGGGAACGCCGATTACGCACGCCTCCTCAACCGCCGGGTGGCCATGCAGCACGCTCTCCACCTGCGTCGGATAGACGTTGAAGCCCGAAGACTTGATCATGCGCTTCAGGCGCAGCACGAAGTAGAAGAACCCGTCCGCGTCGCGCCGCGCCAGGTCGCCGGTGTGCAGCCAGGTGCGGCCGTCGGCGTGCGCCCGCAGCGCCTGCGCGGTCGCCTCGGGATCGTCCAAGTAGCCGAGCATGACCGCCGGCCCGGAAACGCAAAGCTCGCCCTCCTCGCCGGCCGCGACTTCCAGCTCGCTGCCGGGCTGGCACAGCTTGGCCGCCATGTCCGGAAACGGGATGCCGATCGAGCCTTCGCGGTACTCCTGCTCGGGCATCGCCATGATCGCGGTCACCGCCTCGGTCAGGCCGTAGCCTTCGAGCAGCCGCACCCGCCCGCCGCGCTCGGCGACCAGCTTCTCGAAGCGCTCTTTCACCGGCCGCGGCAGGGTATCGGCGCCGCAGAAACAGGCCCGCAGGCATGACAGGTCGGTGCGCGCGAGCGTGGGATCGGAGGCCAGCGCGTGAAACAATGTCGGCACCCCGACCAGTACGTTGGGCCGCTTGGCGCGCAGCAGCCTGGCGGTCGTCGCCGGATCGAACACCGGCACCAGGATCGACTTGCCGCCCGCCATCAGCGCGGCGTTGACGCACACTCCCAGGCCGAAGCCGTGAAAGATCGGCAGGATGGCGAGGATCGAGTCGCCTTGCGCCAGTCCGCCCCAGGCCGCGGCCTGCATGCCCTCGGCGATGAAATTGCGGTTCGACAGCACGATGCCCTTGGGCCAGCCGGTGGTGCCGCCGGAGAAGAGGATCGCGGCGGGGTCCGAAGGGCCGGACTCTGAAGCTGGAATACTTGAATGCGACTGCGTCATCGCTTCCGACCACCACACTACCCGCGGGTCCTCGGGCACGCGCGGGATCTTGCGTCCCTTGGTCAGGCGGAAGCCGAGCGCCTTGAGCGGCGGCAGATAGTCCGGGATGCGCGCGAGCAGGATCTTCTGGAGCGGGCGCTTGGGCGCCGCCGCGGCGAGGGTGCCGTAGAAGGCGTCGAGCGCGAGCGCGACGCGCGCGCCGGTCGCGTCGAGATAGTGCGCAATCTCGGGCGCGGTCGACAGCGGATGGATCAGCGCCGGCACTGCGCCGAGCCGGTTGGCGGCGTAGAACGCGATCACGCCCTGAGGCGAGGTCGGCATCGAGATCAGCAGCCGCTCGCCGCGCCCGAGCCCGAGCGCGGCGAGCATCGCGGCGCAGCGGTCGATGTCGTCGATCAGCCGGCGGTAGGTCGACGTCGTACCGAGGAAGTCCCAGGCCACCGCGTCGGGAACGCGCCGCGCGCTGGCCGCCACCGCCTCGTAGAGCGTCAGCTGCGGATAATCCAGCGTCGCCGGAACTCTGCCGTAGAACCGCAGCCATGGATAGCGCAGTCCGTTCATGCTCAGTACTTCTTGCGCAGCTTCTCGCGCGCCCGCTCGCGCTCGTCGCGCTCGTTGCGCGCCAGGCGGTAGGCGACGTAGTACTTGTAGATGTTGCTCACGTACTGGACGGTCTCGCGGCCGATCTTCTCTGCGGCGACGCGCTCGACGTTGCCGAACCAGACGTTGGGATCGAGCCCGCGCCTGGCCGCGAGCCGGCGCAGGGCCGCGATGCGGGTCGGACCGGCGTTGTAGGCGGCGAAGGCGAACAGGTTGCGGTTCAGCGCATCCATCTTCGCGCCGTCAAAGTATTTGTCGAGCATCCTGCGCATGTACTTCACCCCGGCGTGGATGTTCGGCTCGAGCTTGCGGATATCGCCGACGTTCATCGCCCTGCCGGTGGCCGGCATGACCTGCATCACGCCGATCGCCCCCGAGGGGCTCCTGCGCTTCTGGTTCAGCCTCGATTCCTGGTAGCCCTGCGCGGCGAGCATCAGCCAGTCGAACTCGTAGCGCTTGGCGTACTTCTTGAACAGCGCCACCGTGCGCTCGAAGCGCGCCATCTCGTCAGCGGAGGTGGCATTGCGCACCCACTTGGTGCTCTCGAGGTACTTGGCGAAGGTGGTGTTGCCGAACAGCGTGCCCTTGCGGGCGTGCTTGACGAAGCCGTCGACTGCGGCCTTCAGCTCGGGGCTGCGGTGGCGGAATGCCCAGGCGATATTGCCGCCGCGGTTGACCGCGATGTCCTCGCGCACCGTGATGTGCTTGAAGATCTTGGCCCAGAATTTGGCCTTGTGGCTGTCGACGATGATGTAGGGGACAAGCCCCGCGTTGACCATCTCCAGCAGGTCCTCGTCCTCGAGGTGCTCGGGCGCCAGCTCGATCCGCACCCGGCGCTTGCCCTCCTTCTTCAGCCTGCGGTTCAGCCGCAGCAGGTGCTCGTAGTAGCTGCTCGAGCCGCGCACCAGGATCTTCCTGCCCGAAAGGTCCTCGGCGCTGCGGATGTTCCCGCGTGCACTCGGTCCGCTGACCAGCAGCTCGCTGATGCCGTGCCAGAAGGGGTCCGAGAAGTCCACCAGCGCCTTGCGCGCGGGGGTGATGGTCAGGTTGGCGGCGGCGATGTCGCCGCGCCCCTGCAGCAGCGCCGGCAGCAGCTGGTCGCGCGAAACCGGGATGAACACGACGTGCACCCGCAGGTGCCGCCGCTTCAGCTTGCGGTTCAGGTAGGCCTCGAAGGCGGTCAGCGTATCGTAGCTGGTGCCGTGCGGCGCGCCGCGGTCGATGAAGTAGAAGGTCTTGCTGTAGACCACCAGCGCGCGGATCATGCGCCGCTTGACCATGCCGTCGAGGTCGCCGCGCCATTGCCGCTCGACGTGGCGCAGCGCGGGCGCCTGCTCGGGCGCCTGCCGGGGCGCCGGCGCGGCCGCTGCCAGCAAGGGGACGAGCGTGAGGAAGGCGAAAGCGCGCACCGGGTGTTCTTTTGTCGATGGACCCGGCTATCATATCCAACTCGTGCGGATGACGCGCCCGCGGGGAGCACAAAGTTGCAGGAATTCGAGTTGAGGAAGGTCACGCCGCACTGCGGCGCCGAGGTCGTCGGCATCGATCTGTCGCAGCCGCTCGACGCGCCCGCGGTGGCGGCGCTGCAGAGCGCGCTGGCCGAAAATTGCGTGCTTTTCTTCCGCGAGCAGGCGATGACGCCCGAGCAGCACAAGGCGCTCGGGCGGCATTTCGGCGAGCTGCACCTGCACCCGGCGTGGCCGCGGCTGGTCGAGGGCCACCCCGAGATCATGGAGATCTACGCCGACGACAAGTCCAAGCGCGTCGCGGGCGAGGACTGGCACTCGGACGTGTCGTGCGACCCCGAGCCGCCGCTCGGCACCATCCTGCACATGCACGAGGTGCCGCCGGTGGGCGGCGACACGCTGTTCGCCAGCATGTACGCAGCCTGGGACGCGCTGTCGCCGCCGATGCAGCGCATGCTGGAAGGCATGAGCGCGATCCACGACGGCGAGTACGTCTACCGCGGGCGCTACGAGGGCGCGCTCGAGGAAGGCAAGGTCTACCCGAAATCCGAGCACCCGGTGGTGCGCACCCACCCGGTGAGCGGGCGCAAGGCGCTGTTCGTCAACCGCACTTTCACCACCCGCATCGTGCAACTCGCCAGGCACGAGAGCGACGCGGTGCTCGGCATGCTGCTCGAGCACCTCGAGCGGCCGGAGTTCCAGTGCCGCTTCCAGTGGCGCCCGGGCTCGGTCGCGTTCTGGGACAACCGCTGCGCCCAGCACCACGCGATGTGGGACTACCACCCGCACCGCCGGCGCGGGCTGCGCGTCACGATCAAGGGCGAGCGCCCCTACTACCGGCCCTGAGACGGGCACTGGTTGAGCGCCCAGTCGAAATCGTCGTAGCGCAGCTTGACCAGCCCCTGCCGGCGGTCGATCAGCTCGATCGCCGCGTCGTCCTCCAGCCGCTCGAGCACGAACTCGAGCGCGCCCGACTCGCCGCCGAAATCCCTCGCGTACCAGTAAAGCTGCTTCGGTGCCACGACCACCGCGCCCTCGTGCTCGACCCGCACCGTGCGCCGCAGATATTCACGCGCGGCCTGCTCGAGCTCGGTCTCGAGACCGCCGGCGTGGTAGGCGCGCAGGGCCGGCGTCGAGCGGCAGGCCGAATAGAGCGCGAAATGCATCCGCTCGTCGTAGATCAGCGGCGTGAAGGCGAGGCGCGAGTCGTCGCGCGCCAGGGGCCCGCGCAGCCTGCCGTACTTGTGGGTGTTGCCGCGCAGCAGCCCGTGCTCGATGTCGTCGAGGGAATACCCCAGCCCGGCCACGCGCACCCGCTCGCGCTCGAAGAAGCCCTCGATGCGAGACACGTCCTGGTCCGGCGCGCCCTCCAGCACCGCCATCAGGGCGCAGGCGTTGTAGGCGTTGAGCCAGAACCCGATCGGGCCGGGAATCGGCGCGCGGCGGGGATCGAAGCCGTCGAGCGCGACCAGCGCCTCGGCCAGCGCCTGGCGCTCGGGCGAGCGGCGCAGGCCGGCATAGTCGCAGGCCGTGCCCGCGGCGTCGAAATGGCGCTCGCGCGCCGCGTCGATCGCCCGCGCCAGGGTCAGGGCCGGTGATTCCGGGTCGGTCATGGTCTCGTCCGTCGTCGATTCTAGCGGCTGGTTAGAATAGTCGCGCACGGAGGAAGCTCATGACAGCGCGCTTCGGAAGCTACGACTACGTCATCGTCGGCGCCGGCAGCGCCGGCTGCCTGCTCGCCAACCGCCTCTCGGCGGACCCCTCGGTATCGGTCCTGCTGCTCGAGGCCGGCGGCGCGGACGACTGGTTCTGGATCGACGTCCCGGTGGGCTACCTCTACACCATCGCCAACCCGCGCACCGACTGGTGCTACAAGACCGAGCCAGACGAGCACCTCGCCGGGCGCTCGATCCACTACGCGCGCGGCCGGGTGCTGGGCGGCTGCTCCTCGATCAATGCCATGATCTATATGCGCGGCCAGAAGGAGGACTGGGATTACTGGGCCTCGCTCGGCAACCGCGGCTGGTCCTGGGACGAGGTGCTGCCCCTGTTCACGAAGCTCGAGGACTACCAGCACGGCGCCGTGGACGGCTACGGCGTCGGCGGCGAGATGAGGGTCGAGGACCCGCGCGTGCACTGGCAGATCCTCGACGCCTGGCGCGAGGCGGCGGCCGAATGCGGCATCGCACCGATCAAGGTGTTCAACCGCGGCGACAACGCCGGCTGCGCCTACTTCCAGATGAACCAGAAGCGCGGCCGGCGCTGGAGCGCGACCAACGCCTTCCTGCGGCCGGTGATGCAGCGGGCGAACCTGACGGTGCTCACCCGGGCCTTGGTGAAGAAGATTTCAATTCAGGAAAAAACCGCGAACGGAATCGAGTTCCGCCACCCGGAGCACGGGGAATGTTTCGTCGAGGCGAAGCGCGAGACGGTGCTCGCGGCGGGGGCGATCGGATCCCCCCAGATTCTCCAACTCTCTGGCATCGGCCCCGGGTCTTTGCTCCAATCCCGAGGAATAAGGATTTTCCATGATCTTCCGGGCGTGGGCGAGAACCTGCACGACCACCTGCAGATCCGCATGCAGTACCGCGTGCACGGCGTGCCGACGCTCAACGAGCGCGCCAACAGCCTGTGGGGCAAGGCGGCGATGGGGCTGGAGTACCTGCTGTTCAGGAGCGGGCCGCTGACCATGCCGCCGTCGCAGCTCGGCGCCTTCGCCAGGAGCGATCCATCGCAGCCGACGCCGAACATCGAATGGCACGTGCAGCCGCTTTCGCTCGACAAGTTCGGCGACCCGCTGCACCCCTTCCCCGCCATCACGCCGAGCGTGTGCAACCTGCGCCCGTCCTCGCGCGGCTGGCTGCGGATCAAGTCGTCCGATCCCGCGGCCTACCCCGAGATCAAGCTCAACTACCTGTCGAGCGAGGAGGACCGCCGGGTCGCGGTCGCCGGCATGCGCTTCACGCGCCGCATCATGGCGGCCAATGCGCTGGCGAAGTACGGGCCCGAGGAATTTCGTCCGGGTGTCCCGGTTGAAAAAGACGAGGATCTGGAAAAAGCCGCGGGAGAGCTGGGCACCACGATCTTCCACCCCATCGGCAGCTGCAAGATGGGCAACGACCCGCTGGCGGTGGTCGACGACCGGCTGCGCGTGCGCGGCATCGGCCGCCTGCGCGTGATCGACGCCTCGATCATGCCGCGCATCACCTCGGGCAATACCAATGCTCCCACCTATGTTATTGCCGAGAAAGGCGCGGCTTTCCTGCGCGAATAGTCGCGTTACGGCGACAGCGAACTAAGTCGCAGCGCGGCTCCGATTCAACACGCGGCGGGCCGCGGCCGCTGTATCTTCGAGCGATGGACATGACAGACCGCGCAAGCCTGGTCCCAGCCACCGCCGCGCCCGCCGCGACCGCGCGCGCGGCCGGCCTGGCATTCACGCTGCCGCTCGGGTTGCTGGCGGCCTCCGCGCTGCTGATCCGCTCCACTCCCGCGCTGCCCGATTTCCTCGCCCCGCTGCGGCTCTACGGCCCGTATCTCGCCCTCGGCGCCGCGCTGATCGTGAGCCTCGCGTTCAAGCGCGGCCGCGCGCTGTTCGCGGTCCTTACGCTGCTGCTGGCCTACGCCGGGTTCCAGCTGTTCCTCGCCCAAGGGCTGCAGGGCTTCCCCGCCAGGACCGTGTACGCCGCGCTGTGGCTGTTCGTCCCGTTCAATCTCGCGCTGCTGTCCGTGCTGCCCGAGCGCGGCGCGCTCAACGCCTTCGGCGCCAGGCGCCTCATCCTGCTGCTGATCGAAGTCAGCGCGACGGTCGCGATCCTCGCCGGCGACTACCGCCAGGTCACCGGCGCGCTGTACCGGCCGCTGCTGGAGGGCGTCGCGCTGGCGCCCCATTTTCCGCAGCTAGGCTTCGCGCCGATCGCGCTCGCGTTGGTCGTGACGACCGGCCGCGCGGTGACCCGGGCGGGCACGGTCGAAGCCGCCTTCGCCGTCGCGCTTGCGGCATTCGCCGCCGCGTGCAACGCGATCGGCGCGCTCGAGCCCTACGGCTGGTTCACGGCGGCGGGCGTGATCCTCGCCGCAGGGGTGCTGCACGATTCCTACCGCATGGCTTTCCACGACGAGCTGACCGGGATTCCGGGCCGCCGCGCGCTGAACGAAAGGCTGATGAGCCTCGACGATCGCTACGCCCTCGCCCTGGTCGACGTCGATCATTTCAAGCTTTTCAACGACAGCTGGGGGCACGAGGTCGGCGACCAGGTGCTCAAGCTAGTGGCGTCGCGCCTGCGGCGCGTCGGCGGCGGCGGCAGGGCGTACCGCTACGGCGGCGAGGAGTTCGTGATCGTCTTTCCCGGCCTGCAGCTGCCTGCGGTGCACCACCACGCCGAAGCGCTGCGGCAGGACATCGAGCGTTACAAGTTCGAGATCCGCGCCCGCCAGGGTGACCGGCGGCGAGGCGGCGGCGCGGAGCCGCAATGGGCTTCGCTCACCGTGAGCATCGGCGTGGCCGGGGCGAACGCGCCGCTCCCGGCGCCCGACACGGTGGTCGCCGCGGCGGACGAGGCCCTCTACCGCGCCAAGAACGGCGGCCGCAACCAGGTCGCTCTCTGAGGCCGGGGGCTAGCGCGCCCTGACGTGCAGGCTCTGGGTCGAGCGCCCGATCAATCCGGACCTATCGAAGAGCCTCGCCTCGGCGATGCCGCCGCCGGCGGGACCGAGCAGGGTGCGGGCGTCGATGCAGATCCACTCGCCCTGCGCCGGGCGCAGCAGGTTGATGGTCAAATCCGAATTCACGAAGAGGTAGCGCCTGAAGTCGAGCAACGCGCTGATGCCGTTGCCGGAGTCGGCCGCGACCGCGACGCGCTCGATCGCGCCCGGGATTTCCCCCTCGAGCAGCGGAAAGCGCAGGCGGAACCACACCGCGCACGGGCCGCGCGTGAGCGTGCCCTCGGCCACCCGCAGCTCGACCAGGTCGTGATAGCCGACGACGCCGGCACGGTGCGGGAACACGATCGGCTCGATGTCCCCGGGCGGCCTGGGCGCCAGCGGCAGCGCATGGGCGGGAAGCTCGATCTCGTGCTCGCGCTGCGCGACCGCCGTGAAGCGCGCGACTTCGCGCTCCTCGGCGTAGATGCGCGCCGAAAAGTGCGCCACGTTGCGTCCGGCGTAGTCCGTGGCGAGCTCGACCCGCAGCGGCGCGATCGGCACCGGCCGCAGCAGGTTCGCGGTCAGCCGCGCGAGATGATTCATCCCCAGGGCGCCGGCTGCGCGCGCGATCTCGCGCCCCACCAGCGCCACCGGCGGACCGCCGTGCTGGTGACCCGGATCCCACGGCCCGCGCGTGAGCTCGCTCGGCTGGTAGCGGTGCGTTTCCAGCGCGACGTAGGCGCTTGAATTGTTTGCGGACATGGCGACAGGGATGAGATTTTAACCGCGGTGGTGATACACTGGGGCTGCTGCGGAGTAGAGAGCGGCCGGGGCGCGAACCGCGGCCGCCGCCGAAGGCGCAAGCGCCCGCAATCGCTCAGGCAAAAGAACTCCGCCGCAGACGGACACTCTGGAGAGAGGCGGCGCGGTCCGCCCACCGAAGGGGCTCAAACTCTCAGGTAAAAGGACAGAGGGGCAGCGCCGGTCACCGGCCCTGCCCTTTTTTGCTTTCCGAACCGGAGGACGCAGTGCTGCAGACGCCTCTCATCGACGCGCACCGCAGGGCCGGGGCGAAGCTGGTCGACTTCGCCGGCTGGGAGTTGCCGCTGCACTACGGCTCCCAGATCGAGGAGCATCAAGCGGTGCGCCATGCCGCCGGCATGTTCGACACCTCGCACATGCTCGCGCTCGACGTCGAGGGCGCGGGCGCGCGGGCGTTTCTCGCCCGCGCACTGGCGAACAACGTCGAGCGCCTGACCCAGCCCGGCAAGGCGCTCTACTCGTGCCTGCTGCGCGAGGACGGCGGCATTCTCGACGACCTGATCGTGCACTTCGTGCGCGGCGACCTGTTCCGCGTGGTGGTGAACGCCGCGACCGCCGACAAGGACCTGGCCTGGTTCGCCTCGCTCGCTCCCGCCGGCGCCGCGCTGCGCCCGCGGCGCGACCTGGCGATGATCGCGGTGCAGGGCCCGCAGGCGCGCGAGCGGACCTGGGCCGCGCTGCCGGCGCTGCGCGCCGCGAGCGAGCCCCTCGGCGCCTTCTTCGGCGCGCAGGCGGGCGCGATCTTCGTCTCGCGCACCGGCTACACCGGCGAGGACGGCTTCGAGCTGCTGCTGCCCGCAGACCAGGCGGCGGACGCCTGGCAGCGGCTCGCCGGCGCGGGCGTGCGGCCGTGCGGCCTCGGCGCGCGCGACACCCTGCGCCTGGAAGCCGGACTGAACCTTTACGGCCAGGACATGGACGAAAGCACGACGCCGCTCGAATGCGGTTTGAGCTGGACCGTGGACCTGGAAAGCGGACGCGATTTCATCGGCAAGCGCGCGCTGGCGACCCAGCTGCCGGCGCGCGCGCTGCTCGGGCTGGTGCTGGTCGGGCGCGGCGGCGTGCTGCGCGCGCACCAGCGCGTGCGCCTCGGGTACGGCGAGGGCGAGGTGACCAGCGGCAGCTTCTCGCCGACCATGCAAACCTCGATCGCGCTCGCGCGCCTGCCGGTGCGCGCCGCAGCCGGCGATACGGTCGAGGTCGAGGTGCGCGACAAGCGCCTCCCCGCGCGGATCGTGCGCCCGCCGTTCGTGCGCCACGGCCGCATCCTCGTTTGAACCCGGAGAACCGCCATGAAATTCCCCGCAGACCTCAAGTACACCGCCGACCACGAATGGCTGCGCAGCGAAGCCGACGGCACGATCAGCATCGGCATCACCGACCACGCCCAGGAAGCGCTCGGCGAGCTGGTGTTCGTCGAGCTGCCCGAGGTCGGGCGCACGCTTGCCGCGGGCGACGGCGCGGCGGTGGTGGAGTCGGTCAAGGCCGCCTCCGACGTCTATGCCCCGCTCGCGGGCGAGGTGGTGGCCGCCAACGGCGCGCTGAACGAGGACCCCGGCCAGGTCAACAAGGATCCCTACCAGGCCTGGCTGTTCCGGCTCAAGCCGTCGGACCCCGCCGCTCTCGACAAACTGCTCGACGCCGCCGCCTACCAGAAGACCTTCGCATGAACGGCGGCGCATTCCAGGAACGTCACCTCGGCGTCGACGCGCGGGCCGAGCGCGCGATGCTCGAGACGCTCGGTGCCGCGTCGCGCCAGGCGCTGCTCGACGAGGCGCTGCCGGCGTCGATCCGCCAGCGCCGCCCGCTCGAGCTGCCGCAGCCGCTAGGCGAGGCGCAGGCGCTCGCCGAGCTGCGCGCGATCGCCGGCGAGAACGATATCTGGCGCAGCTGCATCGGCACCGGCTACCAGGCCTGCCACACGCCGCAGGCGATCCAGCGCAACGTGCTCGAGAACCCCGGCTGGTACACCGCCTACACGCCTTACCAGGCCGAGATCTCGCAGGGCCGGCTCGAAGCCCTGCTCGCCTTCCAGCAGACCGTGATCGACCTCAGCGGCCTGCCGGTGGCCAACGCCTCGCTGCTCGACGAGGCGACCGCGGCGGCCGAGGCGATGGCGCTCATCCGCCGCGCGGCGAAGAGCAAGGTGCAGGCCTTCTTCGTCGACGCGCGCTGCCATCCGCAAGTGATCGCCGTGCTGCGCACGCGCGCCAAGTGGATGGGCATCCCGCTCGCGGTCGACGACGTCTCGCAGCTCGACCCGCAAGCGGTGTTCGGCGCCCATCTGCAATATCCGGACACGTGGGGCGAATTGTCGGACCCTTCCGCAGCGATCTCGCGTATCCACGCCAACGGCGGCCTGGTGTCGCTCGGCACCGACCCGCTCGCGCTGGTGCTGCTGAAGTCGCCCGGCGCGCTCGGCGCCGACGTCGCGCTCGGCTCGGCGCAGCGCTACGGCGTTCCGCTCGGCTACGGCGGGCCGCACGCCGCCTACATGTCGTGTCGCGCCGAGCTGGTGCGCCAGATGCCCGGCCGCATCATCGGCGTCAGCGTCGACGCCGGCGGCCGCACCGCCTACCGCATGGCGCTGCAGACGCGCGAGCAGCACATCCGGCGCGACAAGGCGACGAGCAACATCTGCACCTCGCAGGTGCTGCTGGCCAACATCGCAGCCTTCTACGCCGTCTGGCACGGCCCCGAGGGCCTGCGCCGCATCGCCTTGCGCTGCAACGAGCTCGCGCGCCGGCTCGCCGCCGCCGTCGCGCCGAAATTGCAGCCCGTTTCCGATTCGTATTTCGACACGCTTGCGTTCGAGGCCGGAAGCAACAAGAGCAAGATCGAAGTGAGAGCGAGACAGAAGCAGATCAATCTGCGCTACGACGGAACGCGCGTCGGCGTCGCGCTCGACGAAACCACGACCGCGAAGGACATCGCCGATCTGGGGTGGGTTTTGACGGGAATTGAAATCGACCTTGATCGAATTCCCGATCCCCCGCAAAGCATTCCTTCAAAGCTTCTCCGCGACGACGCGATCCTCTCGCACCCGGTGTTCCACCGCCACCGCAGCGAGAGCGAGATGATGAGGTACCTGAAGCGGCTGGAGAACCGCGACTACTCGCTGGTGCACGGCATGATCCCGCTCGGCTCGTGCACCATGAAGCTCAACGCCGCAGCGGAGATGGCGCCGATCTCGTGGCGGCAGTTCGCCGCGCTGCATCCGTACGCGCCGCGCGAGCAGGCGCGCGGCTACGCCAGGATGCTCGGCGACGTGTCGTCGGCGCTGAGCGCGATCACCGGCCTTCCGCGCATGACGCTGCAGCCGAACTCCGGCGCCAACGGCGAGTACGCCGGACTGGTGACGATCCGCAACTACCACGCCGCGCGCGGCGAGGGGCGACGCGACGTGTGCCTGATTCCGTCCTCGGCGCACGGCACCAACCCGGCCTCGGCGCGCATGGCCGGGCTCGAGGTCGAGGTGGTCGCCTGCGACGAGCGAGGCAACGTCGACCTCGCCGACCTCAAGGCGAAGCTCGCCGCGCACGCCGGGCGCGTCGCCGCGCTGATGATCACCTACCCTTCCACGCACGGCGTGTTCGAGGAGGCCGCGGCCGAGATCTGCGCCCTGGTGCACGCCGCCGGCGGCCAGGTGTACATGGACGGCGCCAACCTGAACGCGCTGGCCGGGCTGGCGCGCCCGGCCGACATCGGTGCCGACGTCTGCCACATCAACCTGCACAAGACCTTCTGCATCCCGCACGGCGGCGGCGGCCCCGGAATGGGACCGATCGGCGTCGCCGCGCACCTCGCGCCGCACCTGCCCTCGCATCCGCTGCTGCCCGAGGAGGGATTGCCGCAGGCGAACGGCACGGTAAGCGCCTCGCCGCTGGGCAGCCCGCTGATCGTCGCCATCTCGTGGATGTACCTGCGCATGATGGGCGCCGAGGGCGTGCGCCGCGCCACAGAAGGCGCGATCCTGGCCGCGAACTACGTCGCGACGCGCCTGGCGCCGTACTTCCCGATCCTCTACACCGGGCGCGGCGGCAGGGTGGCGCACGAGTGCATCCTCGACCTGAGAAACCTCAGGCACGATCCCGGCGTCAGCGCCGAGGACGTCGCCAAGCGCCTGATCGACTACGGCTTCCACGCCCCGACGGTATCGTTCCCGGTCGCCGACACGCTGATGGTCGAGCCGACCGAGAGCGAGGCGAAGAGCGAGCTCGACCGCTTCTGCGAGGCGATGATCGCGATCCACGGCGAGCTGGGCAGGATCTCGGCCGGCGCCTGGGCGCGCAACGACAACCCGCTGCGCAACGCGCCGCATACCGCGGAAGAGCTGGCCGCGGAGTGGCGCCATCCCTACACGCGCGAAGAGGCGGCCTATCCGCTTCCCGCCCTGCGCGGCGCCAAGTTCTGGCCGCCGGTCAAGCGCGTCGACGCGGTGTACGGCGACCGCCATTTCCGCGGCAGTCTGCCGCTCGAAGGAGAACCCGGAAAATGAAGCGCATCGCCCTGTTCCTGGCGACCAACATCGCCGTGCTGCTGGTGCTGTCGCTGGTCATCAACCTGCTCGGCGTGGGTCGCTACCTGACCCAGCAGGGCATCGACTACGGCACCTTGCTGGTGTTCTCGGCGGTGATCGGCTTCGGCGGCGCGTTCATCTCGCTGCTGATCTCCAAGCCGGTCGCCAAGTGGTCTACCGGCGCGCACGTGATCGACGGCTCCGAAGGCGCGGCGCAAGCCTGGCTGGTGCAGACGGTGCAGCGCCTCGCCCGCAGCGCCGGCATCGGCATGCCCGAGGTGGCGGTCTACGAGGGCGCGCCGAACGCCTTCGCCACCGGCGCGTTCCGCAACTCGGCCCTGGTGGCGGTCTCGAGCGGCCTGCTGCAGTCGATGAGCCGCGAAGAGGTCGAGGCAGTGCTGGGACACGAAATCACGCACGTCGCCAACGGCGACATGGTGACGCTGACGCTGATCCAGGGCGTGCTCAACACCTTCGTCGTGTTCCTGTCGCGCATCGTCGGCTACTTCGTGGACCGCGTGGTGTTCAGGACCGAGCGCGGCGTCGGGATCGGCTTCTACATCACCGTAGTCGTGTGCCAGATCGTGTTCGGCGTGCTGGCCTCGATCATCGTCGCCTGGTTCTCGCGTCGGCGCGAGTTCCGCGCCGACGCCGGCTCGGCGCGGCTGCTCGGCACGCCGCAGCCGATGGTCGCCGCGCTCGCGCGTCTGGGCGGGCTCGAGACCGGCGCGCTGCCCGAGAGCATGAAGGCCTCGGGCATCAGCGGTCGCGGCGGCATGATGGCGCTGTTCGCCACCCATCCCCCGATCGAGGAGCGCATCGCCGCGCTGCGCGGAAACAGCGCATCGCGATAAGAGCGGGATTGAAAAAGGTGGGGCGGTTGACTTGCCGGCAGGCGGCTCGGATGCCGCGGCGGCGGCTGCCGGAGGTGAGGCCTCCGGCAGCAACCATAACCGGTAGAGTTATTTCAGGTGTTTGTTGACCAGCTTGGTCATCTCGAACATCGAAACCTGCGACTTGCCGCCGAACACGGGCTTGAGCTTTTCGTCGGCGTTGATCATGCGGCGATTCTTCTTGTCCTGCAAGTCCTTACGCTTGATGTAGGCCCAGATCTTCTTGGTCACTTCGGTGCGCGGCATCGCGTTGCCGCCGATTACCGCCGCGAGCGTCGCGCTCGGATTCATCGGCTTCATGAATGCCGCATTCGGCTTGCGCTTTGCTGCGGATTTCTTCTTTGCTGGTTTCTTCGCGGCCTTCTTCTTTGCCATCGTCATCTCTCCTCTGAGCGATTCTGAACTCTTGTTCGATCGGAACTCCGGCCCGCCGTCTAGCAGCGGGTGACGTGAAGATGCCGAATCCCGAGGAGCATGTCAACGTTTTTCAGAGGGAAATGTAGACTTTCAGCGCGCAACGTTGCGCGTTGTCTCTTCGAGCCAAGCCTCGAGTCCCTGCGCGTTGAGCTCGATGTCGAGCGCGAACACCCCGCGCAATTCCTCCTCGGAGAGCTTCCAGCGCTGTCTTGCGCCCTCGGCCAGGACCAGTTCGTCTATCGCCTGCCGCAGCCGCGCGCCGCGCTCGGCGCCGTCGTTGCGGTGCCGCTCGGCGATCTCGACGTGGGCGTCGATCAAGCGGTGCAAGTCTGCCGCCAGCCGGCGCAGGTCGCGCAGCCGGCCGAAATGCGTGACATAGAGCGCCGGCGGGCCGAGCGCCAGGATGCGGTCTATCGTGCGCTGCAGGGCCGGCGGGTCGAATTGCGCCGGGCTGGTGGTCGGGAACGAAAACTGCAGTCCGTCGCGATCCAACTCCCTGTACGACAAGCCAAAGCTGTCGCCGACGAAGATGCCGCCGCTGGCCGTGTCGCGCACCAGGACGTGATGCCGGGCGTGCCCCGGCGCGTCGAGGAAGGCGAGCTCGCGCCCGGCGAGCGAAACCGAGGCGCCCTCGGGCGTTTCGCGCACCCTGTCGGCCGGCACCGGCAGAACCTCGCCGACCATGCGGCGCGTCGCCTGCTCGCCGTAGACCGCGACTGTCGCCGCCAGGAGACGGCTCGGGTCGATCATGTGGCGCGCACCGCGCGGGTGCACGGTAAGGGTCGCGTTCGGGCAGCGCGCCATCAGCTGCCCGGCGCCGCCGGCATGATCGAGGTGGACGTGGGTCAGGATCACATAGTCGACCTGTTCCGGCGCGACGCCCTTTTCGGCCAGCGCCTCGAGCACGCGGCCGACCCCGTTCGCGGTGCCGGTGTCGACGATCGCCGCGCGCTCCTGCTCGAGCACGATGTGCACCGCGTTGAGCTGCTCGCGCTCGAACAGCACGTCCACCGCGCTGATGCCGCGGTCGTAGTCGTACACCCCCTGCATTCAGGACGGGTCGCGCGCGAGGCGGATGCCGCTGAACTGCCAGCGCGCCGCCGCAGGAAAGAAATTGCGGTAGCTGGCGCGGATGTGCGAGCGCGGCGTGGCGCAGGAACCGCCGCGCAGCACGTACTGGTTGACCATGAACTTGCCGTTGTACTCGCCCACCGCGCCCTCGGTCGCGCGAAATCCCGGGTAAGGCGCGTACGAGCTGCCGGTCCATTCCCAGGCGTCGCCGTAGAACTGCCCGCCGCCCGCGGCGCCGAGCGGCGCGGGATGCAGGCGGCCGCTCTCCAGAAAATTGCCGGCCGGCTCGCGCGCGGCGGCGACGATCTCCCACTCGGCTTCGGTCGGCAGCCGCGCGCCGCACCAGCGCGCGTAGGCGTCCGCCTCGTAAAAGCTGACGTGCGTCACCGGTTCATCCGGCTCGAGCGCACGCTCGCCTTCGAGCGTGAACTGGCTCCAGCCGCCGTCCCCCTGCAGCCAGTAGAGGGGCGCCTCCCAGCCCTGCGCGCCGCGCACGTCCCAGCCTTCCGACAGCCACAGCTCGGGGCGCCGGTAACCGCCGTCGTCGATGAACGCCCGGTACTCGGCGTTGCTCACGAGACGCTCCGCGATCTCGTAGTCGCCGGCGAACACGCGATGGCACGGCCGCTCGTTGTCGAACGAGAAGCCGTCGCCGGCGTGGCCGATCTGACGCACGCCGTCGGGCAGCGCCGTCCAGCGCATCGGCGCCGGCGCGGCGCCGGCGCGCGCGCGCGCGGACTCCTGGTAGGCGGGCAACAGCGGGTTGCGCGACAGCGCGTGCTTGACGTCGGTCAGGATCAGCTCCTGGTGCTGCTGCTCGTGCTGGACCCCGAGCTCGATCACATCCGCCAGGCGTACGATCTGCTCCGGGTAGCGCGCGAGCAGCGCCTGCATGCGCTCGTCGACGCTGGCGCGGTAAGCCAGGACTTCGTCGAGCGAAGGGCGCGACAGCAGTCCGCGCTCGGGCCGAGGGTGGCGCGGGCCGACCGCGACGTAATACGAGTTGAACAGAACGCGGAACGCTTCGCGGAAAGGCGCGAAGCCCGGCAGCGCCTGCTCGAGCACGAAGGTCTCGAAAAACCAGCTGGTGTGGGCGAGGTGCCACTTGACCGGGCTGGCGTCGGGCATCGACTGCACGACGCAGTCCTCCGCCGACAACGGTGCCGCCAGGCTCAGGGTCTGCGCACGCACATGCTGGTAGGCGCCGAACAGCCTTTCCAGCCCCGCGGCCGGTTGCGCGCCGAGCCGCGGCTCGGGTGCGGACTGCATGGGAACTCCTTGCGTAAGCCGTGCTCGATTACACCGCGCCCCGGCGCGCAGCGCAACCGCCGGATCGGACTGTAGAATGACGCGCCATGAAGTTCTCGCACCTGAGGCACGAATACATGCACGCCGGCCTGTCGGAGGTCGACGCGCACCAGGACCCGCTGGAGCAGTTCCGGCGCTGGTTCCAGGAGGCGCTCGACGCGCACCTGCCGCTGCCCAACGCCATGACGCTCGCGACCGTGACCGCCGCAGGCGCGCCCTCGGCGCGCATCGTGCTGCTCAA
>DATFMS010000224.1:0-7727 GCA_035266805.1 Burkholderiales bacterium
TGTCTACCGCGTGTACGACAAGTTCATGCTCGCGCGCTCGACCAGCGGCGACGGCCTGCTGCGCAAGATCGCCTACGACGACGTCGAGCGCATCGTCGAGCAGGCGGAGGTGCCGGCGCGCGAGCGCTTCGCCCTGCCCGCGGGCATGCTCGACGAGAAGAGCTGGGCCGAGCGCAGCGAGATGCAGGTGTACGCCAGCTCTCCCGCGCGCGGCAAGTAAAGGTCGCGGCGTGAAGGTCTGCATCGTCTCGGACAGCCACGACCGCGCCGACGCGCTGGCGCAGGCGGTGCGCGAGGCGAAGGCGCAAGGCGCCGAGGCGGTAATCCACTGCGGCGACCTGATCGGCGCGCAGACGGTCAAGCCCGCCCTCGCCCTCGGCCTGCCGATACATTTGATCCACGGCAACAATATCGGCGATACCCAGGCGACGCACTTCCAGATGGCGAAGAGCGGCGGGCTGCTTCGCTACCATGGTGCCGACGCGCGCATCGAGCTCGCCGGCCGGCGCGTCTTCGTCGTGCACTACGACGATTACGGCTACGCCATGGCGTGCACCGGCGACTGGGAGCTGGTGTGCTGCGGACACTCGCACAAGGCCGAAGCGCGCAAGGTCGCCAACGTGAAAGGCGGCGACAGCTGGCTGGTCAATCCGGGCACGGTCGCCGGCCTCGCCGCGCCCGCGACCTGGATGCTGGGCGACCTGGCGGCGATGTGCTTCGAGCTGCGCCAGCTCGGGCGCGCATATTCAGCAACTCTATAGGCGCATAGCGAACTCTGAGGCGGGCGCCCTCGGGCGGCGGCTTAAAATCTTTTGCAGAAAAGGCGAGGAGACAACAAGATGTTCACCAGCAATCCGTTCGCCGCACTGTCGGCGTCCATTTCGCCCGCGGTCATGCAGTGGTACGTCATCGTCATGATCGTCCTGGTCGTGGCGGGCACCTTGTTCGAGGTCATGCACAAGGGAAGCGCCAAGTACTTCTTCGAGAACTGGCGCCGGACCAAGCAGAAGAAGGGCGCGAAGCCCGTCGGCGGCGGCGACATGGTTTCGATCGCCGCGCAGTGGGCGGTGGTCGACGTGCTGACCTCGGGCGAGTTCTGCAATCTGCGCCGGCGGATCGCGCACCTGCTCGGCATGTACGGCTTCGTGCTCTACGTGCTCGCCACCGCCGTGATGGTGTTCGATCTTTCGGCGGGCGCGATCTGGGCCACGCTGTGGTGGATCGGCGGCCTGATGGTGTGCGCCGGCGGCTACTGGTTCTGGTTCTTCATCCGCGTCGACGTCGCCGCGGAGGGCCATTCCCCGTTCCGCGTCGTGAAGGCGGACCTGTTCATCCTGTCGATGCTCGCCAGTGCGACGCTCGGCCTGATCTGGGCCGCGGCGGGCGGCGGGGTCGGCATCCTGTTCGCTCTCTACATTCTCGCCACAACCGTGCTGTTCGCGGGCGTGCCGTGGTCGAAGTTCGCGCACATGTTCTTCAAGCCCGCGGCCGCGTTCGAGAAGAGAGTCACCCATGCCAGCGGCACGGCCGAGAACCTGCCGACGCAGAGCCGTGACGACCCCGAACAACAGAAAAGACACTCCATGGAATTGTTGCAAAACGCTCCGATGGACATGGGCCTCGGCATCAAGCGCGAAGCACCCCGCCACTACTAGGAAACAGTATGCCTACCTTCGTCTACATGACGCGGTGCGACGGATGCGGACACTGCGTCGACATCTGTCCCTCGGACATCATGCACATCGATAAGACCTATCGCCGTGCCTACAACATAGAGCCCAACATGTGCTGGGAGTGCTACTCCTGCGTCAAGGCTTGCCCGCAGCATGCGATCGATGTGCGCGGATATGCCGACTTTGCGCCGCTGGGCCACAGCGTTCGCGTCCACCGCGACGAAGAGAAAGGCACGATCGCCTGGAGGATCAAGTTCCGCAACGGCACGGAAAAGAACTTCCTCTCGCCCATCACGACCAAGCCCTGGGGAACGGCGATCCCGCAGCTCGGCAATGTTCCCGGACCCAGCAAGGAAATGCGCGACAGCGAGCTGTTGTACGACGAGCCGAAATTCATCCGCATGGGTGACGGCGACTTGCATACGCTTCAGGCCGCCGGTCTCAAAATGAAGAAGGGTGTCTATTACTAATGGCCTACGAAACGATCATCGAAGACGGTATCGACATTCTGGTGGCCGGTGCAGGCCTTGGCGGCACCGGCGCCGCCTGGGAGGCGAGATTCTGGGGTCAGAACAAGAAGATCGTCATCGCCGAGAAAGCCAACATGGATCGCTCCGGCGCGGTCGCCCAGGGTCTGTATGCGATCAACTGCTACATGGGCACCCGCTGGGGCGAAAACAACCCGGAGGACCATGTCCGCTACGCTCGCATCGACCTGATGGGGCTGTTGCGGGAAGACCTGCAGTTCGACATGGCCCGTCACGTCGACTCCACGGTGCATCAGTTCGAGGAGTGGGGCCTGCCCATCATGAAGGACCCGAAAACCGGGCGCTATCTGCGTGAAGGGCGATGGCAGATCATGATTCACGGCGAGTCCTACAAGCCCATCGTGTCGGAGGCGGCCAAGAAATCGGCGGACAAGGTCTTCAACCGCATCTGCGTCACCCACCTGCTGATGGACGAAAGCAGGGAAAACCGGGTCGCCGGCGCCGTCGGCTTCAACGTGCGCACCGGCAACTACCACGTCTTCAAGGCCAAGACGGTGATCTGCGGCGCGGGCGGCGCCTCCAACATCTTCAAGCCGCGCTCGGTGGGCGAAGGCGCCGGCCGCACCTGGTATGCGCCCTGGTCGTCGGCGTCCGCCTACGGGCTCATGATCGATGCCGGCGCCAAGATGACGCAGATGGAAAATCGCATCGTGCTGGCGCGCTTCAAGGACGGCTATGGCCCGGTCGGCGCCTACTTCCTGCACCTGAAGACCTATACGCAGAACTGCCTGGGCGAAGAATTCGAGTCCAAATGGTGGCCCGAGCTGCAGAAGATGGTCGGCAAGGAATATCTCGATCCGGATTCCTTTCACCTGACCCATCGGCCGATCCCGACCTGCCTGCGCAACCATGCCTTGATCAGCGAAGTCAATGCCGGCCGCGGCCCCATTCACATGGTGACCATGCGCGCCTTCCAGGATCCTCATCTGGAAGAGGTCGGCTGGGAGAACTTCCTCGGCATGACCGTCGGCCAGGCCGTTGTGTGGGCCGCTACCGACGTGGATCCCAAGAACGAGAATCCCGAGCTGACCACCTCCGAGCCCTACGTGATGGGCTCCCACGCGACTTGCTCGGGTGCCTGGTGCTCGGGTCCCGAGGACCTTTCCCCTCCCGAGTATTTCTGGGGCTACAACCGCATGACGACGATCGAAGGCCTGTTCGGCGCCGGTGACGCGGTCGGCGGCACGCCGCACGCCTTCTCATCGGGGTCGTTCACCGAAGGTCGTCTCGCCGCGAAGGCCGCCTGCAAGTACATCGACGACGGAAAGGCCGAAGGCATCGTCGTGTCGGACGAGCAGATCAACCGCCGCAAGGCGGAGATCTACAAGCCGCTGCAGCACTACAAGACCTACCGCAACGCGATCGTGGCGGGCAGTGTCAACCCGCACTACATCAATCCCGAGCAGGGCCTGGACCGCCTGCAGAAGCTGATGGACGAGTATTGCGGCGGCATGACCGTCAACTACATGACCAACGAGAAGCTCCTGAATATCGGTCTCAAGAAGCTCAAGATCATGGAGGAAGACCTCGAGAGCCTGGCCGCACAGGATATTCACGAGCTGCTGCGTGCGTGGGAATTGAAGCACCGCCATCGCGCCGCAGAGTGCGTCACGCAGCACACGCTGTTCCGCAAGGAGACCCGCTGGCCGGGCTACTACTACCGGGGCGACGCCATGAAGGTGGACGACGAAAACTGGCACGTGCTGACGGTTTCGCGTCGCGACCCGACGACCGGTGAATACACCATGGAGAAGGCGCCCTGTTACCACCTCGTCGGTGCTGACGAGTAGCGCTACTCCGCGGCGAAAGCGCGCGTGAACATTGTCGAGAAGACCGACACGGAGATTCGGGCCATCGCCGATCCCCTGTGGCGCGAGCTGGTGAAGAATTCCAATGAGGGCAAATACGGAGAATTCGCCAGGAATTTCTCCAACTCGCTGGCGCTGGCGATGAATCAAATGGTGGCGGGCCACCAGTTCGCCAACAGCGAACTGGCCAGAAATCTGGCCGAGGACATCGACTATCTCGGCATCATCCGCCGGGGCGAACATGTGACGGTTCTCTACCGGCAGCGGAGCACCAAGAAGGAAGGCGAATGGCTTGGCAGACTCGTCCTCGGCTATGAGAACGGTAAAGTCAGGATTTTCGGTGCATCCATCTTCTGAACGCATCCGCGACGGCAAGTTTGTCGAACTCACCTACAAGGTGACCGACAGGACGTCGGCGCATGTTCTCACCAGGGTCGAATTCCCGTTGGGCTACGTTCACGGACACAATGAGATCCTGGCGCCTTCCGTCCACAAGGAGCTCGAGGGCAGGTCCGCCGGCGACGTCATCGAGGTGCCGATCGACGGCAGGCAGATCTTCGGCCCCAGAGACGAATCGCTGGTCTTTACCGATCAGATCGAGAACGTTCCCGAGGAATATCGGCAAGTCGGCACCTCCATCCTCATGGAGAACAACAAGGGGCAGACCCACAGCTTTATGGTGACGCGGATCGACGACAAGACGCTGACGGTCGACGGCAACAATCCTCTTTGCGGCAGAGAGGTCGTGTTCACGCTCGAGATATTGACTGTGCGAGACGCAACGGATGAAGAAAAGAGAGCAGGCCAGGCGATCGTTGCGGGCCCGGACATCGACCCGTCGCTGATGAAACCTTTACAATCCTGACTGCGCGACAAATCGAGGTGACATATGAGCGAGGAGAAGAAACCCACCACCACCAAGGTTCCTGACGGCCATGCGCGGTTTGTGACAACGCGCCAGAAGCCAGCGAACGAAAAGGGGTTTGTCGGTTACGAAACCGTCTGGGAACCGTTCCAGAAGGAAGCCGAATACAAGACGCCGAAGCAGCCGTAGGCGTTCCGAAGCGGCGAGTGGACGCTGTGGAAGGCGCCGGTCTACCATATCATCGACTGACGGGACCGGCTCGGGTCCCTCGGCGAGGAGGAGGGACATGGCAGCTGCAGGCGAAGCGCCGGAGGAAGGCCGCTACAAAGTCCCGGCGCTGCTCGTGCTGTCGGAGATCGCCTCCAGCCTGACCACCGACGCGACGCTCGACGAGCTCGTCGCCCGCTATCTCTCCACCATGGTGCGCGTCTCCGGCGCGCTGGCCGGCACCGTGCGCCTGCTGACCCCCGACGGCCGCCAGCTGAGGCTGGTCAGCTCGGTCGGCCTGCCGCCCGAGATGGTCGAGCGCGAGCGCCTGGTGCCGAGAGACTGCGGCGTGTGCGGCGAATCGCTCGACGGCGCCCGCGCCACCTGGTCGGGCGAGCCGCGGGTCTGCCGCGGCCTGAACCCCGGCGCCTTCGTCCCCGGCTGCGGCGAGGTGATTGCGGTGCCGCTGCAGCACCGCGGCGAGATGCTCGGCGTCTACAACCTGTTCCTCGCCCAGGGCCGGCAGATCTCCGACGACGTGCGCCTGCTGTTCGGCGCCATCAGCGAGCACCTCGGCATGGCGCTCGAGAACGCCCGCCTGGCGCGCGAGAACGCGCGCGTGACCCTGGTCAACGAGCGCCAGCTGCTCGCCAACCAGGTGCACGACTCGGTGGCGCAGACCCTCGCCTACACGCGCATGCGCGCCGCGGCCCTGCGCGAGGCGCAGAAAAACGGCGACCCGACGCGCGCCGAGCGCTACCTGGCCGAGATGGAGGACGCGGTCGAGGCGGCCTACGGCGAGCTGCGCGAGCTGATCGGGCGCTTCCGCCAGCCGATGGACCCGCGCGGGCCGGTCGCCGCGCTGCAAGCCGCGCTCGACGCCTTCGCCAAGCGCAGCAGCGCGAGCGTGAGCTTCGAGGTGCGCGCCCCGGAGCCGGAGCTGAGCGCCGAGGACGAGATGCACGTGTTCCACATCGTGCAGGAAGCGCTGGCGAACGTGCAAAAGCACGCGCGGGCGAAGACCGTGCGGCTCTCGCTCGAGCTCGCCGACGGCGTCTGCCGGGTGTGCGTCGAGGACGACGGCGCCGGCTTCGCGCCCGGCGCCGGCGACCGCTACGAGCACTTCGGGCTGGCGATCATGCGCGAGCGCGCCAAGCGCCTCGGCGGCGAGCTGCGGATCGAGTCCCCGCCGGGCGGCGGCGCGCGCCTCACCCTGTCGTTCCCGGCGCGCGCCAAGTAGCGTGAAACCCGTCAGGGTGATCCTGGTCGACGACCACCCGCTGTTCCGCAAGGGGCTTGCGGAGCTGTTCGAGCACGACGGCAGGATCAGCGTGCTCGGCGTCGCCGCCTCGCTCGCGGAGGCGCGCCCGCTGCTGGCCCAGCAGCCCGACGTGCTGGTCATGGACCTCAACCTCCCCGGGCAAGACGGAATCGAATCGATCCGGCTCCTGCGCGAGGAAGGGCTGGCGATCCCGGTCATCGCGCTCACCATGAGCGACGCCGAAGACGACATGGCCGCCGTGCTGCGCGCCGGCGCGCGCGGCTACCTGCTGAAGAGCATGGAGCCCGGCGAGGTGATCGAGGCCATCGCGCGCGCCGCGCGCGGCGAGGTGGTGGTGGCGCCGGCGATGACCGCCAAGCTGGTGCGCCTGCTCGACGGCAAGCCCGACACCCCCGGCGGCTCGCTCATGGACCAACTCACGCGGCGCGAGCGCGAGATCCTCGACTGCCTGACGCAGGGCAAGAGCAACAAGGCGATCGCCAAACAGCTCGAGATCAGCATCGACACCGTCAAGCTGCACGTGCGCAACGTCCTCACCAAGCTCAACCTCTCCTCGCGCGTCGAAGCCGCCGTCTACGCCGTAAGGCACGACCTGCGCAAGGGCAGCAAGCCCTAACGCCCCGCCGTCCCTCCGGTCGCCCGGCTACGGTCGCCCGGCTACTTTTGTATCCGCGCGTAACAGGCTCGGGCCGCGTTACGGCCGTCTACAAAAACACAACGTGGCGCATACGTTCAGGTGCTGAAGTAACACCTGCACGTTCAAACTAATGGAGAGAACCATGAAACCCACGACTTTTCGCAAAACGGTAGTCGCTGCCGCAGTTGGCATCGCCGCCGTCCTCGGTGTCGCCGCCATCGCCGACGCGCATGGAGGCGGCGGCTGGGGCGGCTTCGGCATGGGCGGCGGCATGATGGGTGGCTACGGCGGTTACGGCCCCGGCATGACGAGGGGCTACGGAGCCCGGGGCGGCTACGGACCCGGCATGATGGGCGACTACGGCCCTCAAGGCGGCTACGGTCCCGGACCGCAGTACGCACCCCAACAACGCGGCTATGGCCCCGACGGGCGCTACGGCCCCGGCGCCATGCGCGGCTACGGCCCCGATCGCGGCCCGAACCAGGGCTATGCGCGCAACCCGCGCGGCCAACAGCCCGCCGAGCGCGACCGCGATCAGTGATCACAGATCGACATTCATCTCATAGGAGAACCAAACCATGAAACGCACGACTCTTCGCAAAATCTTTGCCGCCGTCGCCCTCGCGAGCGCGGCCGCGCTCGGCACGACCGCTTTCGCGCAGGGCTACGGTCCGGGCTACGGCATGGGCCCGGGCACGATGGGCGGC
>DATFMS010000225.1:0-4946 GCA_035266805.1 Burkholderiales bacterium
AGGGCCGACCACCTTTTCGGTGAATTGCGCGATTTTGCCATCGGCGTCCGGCGGCAGCAGCTCCGGGGAAACCGGGGTGGCACAGACATCTTCGAGCACGGCGGAAACCTCTCCAGAGAATTCCTGCTGCGCACACCACTCTATCAGGTAACGTACCAGGGTTTTCGGTACCCCGCAGTTGACCGCATACATCGACATGTGATCGCCGTTGTAGGTGCACCAGCCGAGCGCCAGCTCCGACAGGTCGCCAGTGCCGACCACGATCGCGCGGTGCTGATTCGCCAAGCGGAACAGGTGGCTGGTGCGCTCCCCGGCCTGCACGTTCTCGAAGGTGATGTCGTACACCTTGCGCCCGCGCGCGTAGGGATGGCGCAGGTCCTTGAGCATCTGCAGGCACGAGGGGCGGATGTCGATTTCCTCGGCGCTGGCGCCGATCGCGCGCATCAGCTGCCAGGCCTGGCTGCGGGTCCGGGTCGAGGTGGCAAAGCCCGGCATGGTGTAGGCGAGGATGTTGCGCCGCTGCAGACCCAGCTCGTCCATCGCGCGCGCGCACACCAGCAGCGCCTGGGTCGAGTCGAGCCCGCCCGAGACGCCGATCACCAATTTCTCCGTGCCGCTCGCGCGCATGCGCGTGGCGAGGCCCTGCACCTGGATGCGGTACACCTCCTCGCAGCGAGCGTCGCGCGTGGTCGGGTCGCCGGGGACATAGGGATAGCGCGCGACCTGCCGCACCAGCGGCAGCCTTCCCTTTGGCAGCGCGAGCGAGAAGGCGACCTCGCGGAAGCGCGTCGCTTCGGCCTTGTGGCGGGCGAGCGACTGGCCGAAGGAGTTCTGCCGCATGCGGTCCGCGGCCAGCCGGTCGAGGTCGAGATCCGCAATCGTCAGCTCGGGCTCGGTAGAAAAGCGCTGCGACTCCGCGAGCAGAGTGCCGTTCTCCCAGATCATGGCGTGGCCGTCCCAGGCCAGGTCGGTGGTCGACTCCCCCGGGCCCGAGGCACTGAACATATAGGCGGCGAGGCAGCGCGCCGACTGGTTGGAGGCCAGCTCGCTGCGGTACTCGTGCTTGCCGATCACCACGTTGGAAGCGGAAAGGTTGGCGATCAGGGTCGCCCCGGCGAGCGCGGCGAAGGTCGACGGCGGCGCCGGTACCCAGAGGTCCTCGCAGATCTCGGCGAACAGCTTCAGCCGCGGCTGCTCCTCGAGGCGGAACACGAGGTCGGTGCCGAACGGTGCGCGCTGCCCAGCGAGCACGATTTCCCGGCGCGGGCAGCTCTCGCCCGGGGTGAACTGGCGCAGCTCGTAGAACTCGCGGTAGTTCGGCAGGTAGGTCTTGGGCGCGACGCCGACCAGCCTGCCGCGGCATACCAGCGCGGCGCAGTTGTACAGCAGGCCGTCGACCTGCACCGGAAGCCCGACCAGCGCCGCGAGCGGCAGCGCGCGCGTAGCCTGCAGCAGCCGCGCGAGTGCAGCCTCCGAGGCGTCGAGCAGCGCCTGCTGATGGAACAGGTCGTCGGCGGTATAGGAGGAAAGTCCCAGCTCGGGAAACACGCACACGATCGCCTTGTTGCGCGCCGCCTCGCGCATCAGCGCGAGCGTGCCGGCGGCGTTGTACGCCGGGTCGCCCACGCGCAGCGCGGGTGTCGCCACCGCGACGCGCGCGAAGCCGTGGCGGTAGAGGTTGAAGAAGGCGTCCTGAGCGGCCATTTGTGCCATTCTAGCCTACCCGGACTATGGTATCCTAAGCCATATGCTGCCGCTGCGGGAAAAGGTGCTGCTGGGCGACGGCGCGCTGCTCGAGATCGAGATCGAGCTCGGCGCCGGCGGCGCTTATCGGCTGCGCTACGGCGTGCTGCGCTACGGTGCGCTGGTCGAGTACGCGAACGGCCGCCGCCGCGTGCGCGGGCGCGAGCTGCCGTACGAGTTCCGCTCGGTCGAGCAGTTGCGCTACGACTTCGAACTCGACGTCGAGGCGGTCGGGGGGAGCCTTGGCGAAGACGCTTGAGCTGCGCGTCGGCCCGCCGGGTGATGCGCTCGACCGCTTCGAGGCGGCGTGGAACCGCGCCGCCGAGGGCCGCCGCGCGCCGCCGCTCGCGGTGCTGACGCTGCCCGACCTGCCGGCGCTGCTGAAGAACCTCACGCCCGCGCGCTGGCAGCTGCTCGCGCGCCTGCGCGCGGCCGGGCCGCTCTCGGTATACGAACTGGCGCGGCGGCTCGAGCGCGACTACAAGAACGTGCATACTGACGTGAAGCGGCTCGCCGAGCTGGGCCTGGTCGAGCGGCGCGCCGATACGCGCGTCGCAGTCGGCTGGGACGTGGTTCATTGCGAGCTGCGCCTGGCGGACTGAGGCGGAGGCGAAGCGCATGGCGGGCGAGAGCTGCGATGTTCTGTTCCGGAACGCGATCCTGATCGACGGCAGCGGCGCGCCGCGGCGCGAGGCCGACGTCGCGGTGCGCGGCGAGCGCATCACCGCGCTCGGCCGGCTCGAGCGCTGGCGCGCCGAGAGCGAAATCGACGCCTCGGGCCGGGTCCTGGCGCCGGGCTTCATCGACGTCCACACCCACGACGACCGGCTGCTGCTCGCCGAGCCGCAGATGACGCCCAAGCTGAGCCAGGGCGTGACCACCGTGATCGGCGGCAATTGCGGTATCAGCCTCGCGCCGCTGGTCGCCGAGCGCGTGCCGCCGCCGCTCGACCTGCTCGATGCCGGCGGCTCGTACCGCTTCCCGCGCTTCGCCGACTACCTCGAGGAGCTCGGCGCGCGCCCGGCGGCGCTGAACGCCGCGCTGCTGGTCGGCCACAGCACGCTGCGCGTGGCGACCATGGACCGGCTCGACCGCGCGGCGAGCGCGGCCGAGATCGCGCGCATGCGCGCGCTCGCGGCCGAGAGCCTCGACGCGGGCGCGATCGGGATATCGAGCGGACTTTTCTACGCCCCTGCCAACGCCGCGCCGACCGAGGAGGTGATCGAGGTTTGCGCCCCGCTGCATGCGCGCGGCGGGATCTACGTCACCCACATGCGCGACGAGGCCGACCATTTGCTCGAGTCGCTCGAAGAGACCTTCCGCATCGGGCGCGAGGCCGGCGTGCCCGCTTTCATCTCGCACCACAAGGCTGCGGGGGTCAAGAACCACGGCAAGACGCGCCAGAGCCTGGCGGCGATCGAGGCGGCGATGCGCGCGCAGCCGGTTGCGCTCGACGCCTATCCCTATGCCGCCTCGTCGACCGTGCTGCGCTGGGACATGGCCGCGCGCGCGTCGAAGACACTGGTGACGTGGTCCAAGGCGCACCCCGAGCTCGCCGGCAAGGCGCTGGACGAGGTCGCGCAGCTGATGGGCTGCACACCCGAGGAGGCGGCGGCCCGGTTGCAGCCGGCGGGGGCGGTGTACTTCCAGATGAGCGAAGAGGACGTGCGGCGCGTGCTCGCCTTCGCGCCGACGATGATCGGCTCCGATGGATTGCCGCACGACGTCCATCCGCACCCGCGCCTGTGGGGCACTTTCCCGCGCGTGCTGGGCCACTACGCGCGCGACGAAGGGCTGTTCACGCTCGAGCAGGCGGTGCACAAGATGACCGGCCTGTCGGCGCGCAACTTCGGCCTCGACGGGCGCGGCTTGATCGTGCCCGGGGCCTACGCGGATCTGACGCTGTTCGACCCGGCGCGAGTGCGCGACACCGCAACCTTCGAGCATCCTTCGACGCCGGCCGAAGGCATCGAGCTGGTGATGGTCAACGGCCAGGTCGCTTGGCGCGACGGGCGCCCGACCGAAGCGCGCGCGGGGCGCGTGCTCAGGAGGCAGGCGGAGCGACCAGATCGAGCGTCGTGACGCGGCGCAACTCGCGCCGCTCTTCGGTGTCGGCGAACGGGCGCCCACGGTGCATGGTGGCGCGGTTGTCCCAGATCACCAGGTCGCCGACGCGCCAGGCGTGGCGATAAACGAACTGCGGCTGGGTGGCGTGCTCCATCAGGTCGCGCAGCAGCAGCCGGCCTTCGGGCAGCGGCCAGTCGATGATGCGCGAGGCGTGCGAGGCGAGGTAGAGCGAGCGCCGCCCGCTGCGCGGGTTGACCCGCAGCAGCGGATGCACCGCGCCCTTGAGCAGCTCCTGCTCTTCGGCCGAGAACTCGAAGCCGAGCGTCTGGCGCGAGAACGCGATCGAGTGGTGCACGCGCAGCCCCTCGATCCTGGCGCGGGTGGCGTCGTCCAGCGCATCGTAGGCCGCGCACATGTCGGCGAACTCGGTGTCGGCGCCGCCCGCCGGCACCACCCGCGCGTGCAGCATCGAGTAGCGCCCCGGCGGGTCCTGGAACGAGGCGTCGGTGTGCCACAGGCGGTTGCCGAGCGCGTACTGGCGCTTGCGATCGTCGCGCGCCATGATGCCGCCGTCCGCGCCCACGTTGGAGATGTCGGTCAGCGCCTCGTTGCTGAAGCGGTTGGCGCCCAGCGCCGCCGAGCCGGTCCTGGCGTGCAGCGCGCCGTCGAAGCGCTGCGCGAACGCGATCTGCGCCTGGTCGCTGAATTGCTGCGCGCGGAATACCAGCACGCGGTATTCGTCCATTGCGCCGCGGATCGCCTCGAGCGTGTCGCGGTCCTCGACCCGGCGCAGGTCAATTTCGCCCGCCTCGGCGGCGAAGTGCGTGTGCAGCTTGCGTAATGTCAGCGCCATTTCAGCTTCCGTCACAGTTAGTCAGCATGCACGGTCTGTACCGCCAAGCATAACTGAACTGAACTTCAGGGCGAACCGCTGTGTCCCCTTGCGTATGGACGACAAACGCAAACCACGCCCAGTCGACCGCAGGCGTCGCCGGCTGATCGCGGCCACATCGGCGGTGGGAGCAATCGAGGTCGCCGCCGCGGCGGTGCCCTTCGTCGGCTCGCTGCTGCCCAGCGCGCGCGCGAAGGCGGCGGGCGCGCCCGTGCAAGTGAACGTGAGCGGACTCGCGCCGGGC
>DATFMS010000226.1:0-19209 GCA_035266805.1 Burkholderiales bacterium
GACCGTGACGCAGGAAACGCGCAAGGGCGAAGGGCTGTCGCGTTTCGATTTCGGCTCGCTCAAGGTCCCGGTGCTGCTGGTGCACCACAAATCCGACAGCTGCCACGTGACGCCCTACTACGCAGTGGAAAAGATCGCGCAGGAGCACCGCTTTCCCCTCGTCACCGTGACCGGCTCGGCGGGCGCACGCGGCGACGACTGCCAGGCCTTCAGCTACCACGGCTACGCCGGGCGCGAGACTCAGGTGGCCGCCGCGATCATGCAGTGGGTGAAGACACGCGCCGTCGCGCCGACGATCGAATAGAAAAGCTGCTCTGACCCCGCTCGACTGTCGCCGCGCGGCGTCACCTGCGCAAGTGCGGCTTTCGCGGGCGGTGTACATTGAGGCATGCTTTTCTGGCAGTGGATTCCGGCGGCATGCATCGGCCTGGCGTTCGCCGCCACCCTGGCGGTGCTCGGCGTGTGGCGCCGTCGCGCGGCGCGCGCGGTGGCGCGCAACCCGCTCGCGCACGCGCTGCTGCGCAGCCCCGGCGAGTCACTGCGCACGCGAATGGCCGAGGCTACGCTCGACGCGGCCGAGTACGCCGCGCTCGCGCTGTTCGCGCTGCCGCTCGCGGCCGCGGTGCTTGCGGCGCAATGGGCGGGGGAGGCCCGGCTGCCCGAGCGCGACGCGCTTGCCGCGCTCGCCGGCGCGGGGGCGCTGCTGCAGGCCTGGCTCGCGTGGCGGCTGTGGCGCGCGCTCGGGCGCGCCCGCTCGCTCGCGCTCGATTACGAGGCGGAGGTCGCCGCCGGACAGGAGCTCGAGCGGCTCGCGCCGCTGGGCTACCGCGTGTTCCACGACATGCCGGTCGCCGAGCGCGGCTTCAGCGTCGACCACGTGGTGGTCGGCCCGGCGGGCGTGTTCGCGGTCGAGACCGAGGGCCGCGCCGCGCGCCGCGCACGCGCGAACGGCAGCGAGTGGGAGGTGGCCTACGACGGCCAGAGCCTGCACTTTCCCGGCTGGCGCGAGACCCGTCCGCTCGAGCAGGCGGTGACGCGCGCCGACTGGGTGCGCGCCTGGCTCTCGACCACGGTGGGCGAGACGGTCCCGGTGCAGCCGCTACTGGTGCTGCCGGGATGGAGCGTCAAGCGCACCGCGGTGTCCGGCATTCCGGTGCTTGCCGCGCGCCGCATCGAGCACTTCTTCCGCAAATTGCGCAGCGAGCCGAAGATGAGCGAAGCGATGATCGAGCGCCTCGCGCAGCAGCTCGACCTGCGCTGCCGCAACGTGGCGTAAATGGGGACAGACCCCGATTTCCCTTCAGAAGATCAAGTAGTTACAGAGGAAATCGGGGTCTGTCCCCGGTTTTATTTCGCGTCTGCCAAAACCAGGTCGGCGCCTTTCTCGGCGATCATGACGGCGGCGGCGTAGGTGTTGCCCGAGACGACCGCGGGCATCGCCGCGGCGTCGATGACGCGCAGCGCCGCGAGCCCTTTGACGCGCAGCTTGACGTCGAGCGGCTGGTGCTGCCAGATTCCCATCGGGCAGCTGCCGACCGGGTGGTAGAGGGTCGAGCCGCTGCCGCGCACGAACGCGACCAGCTGCTGCGGGCTGAGGATCTGCGAGCCCGGCCAGGTCTCGTGCTCGACGTAGCGCGCCAGCGGCTCGGTGGCGTAGGCCAGGCGCACGATGCGCACGCCGGCGATGAGCGCCGCGAGGTCGCGCTCGTCGGCGAGGAAATTGGGCTGGATTTCGGGCGAGGCGGTAGCGTCGGGCAGGGCGATGCGCACGTAGCCGCGGCTGTGCGGGCGCAGCTGCGCGACGCCGCAGGTCATGCCGGGCTCGCGCTCGAGGCGGGCCTGCCCCATCCTCGCGCCGTCGTAGCTCGCCGGCGCAAACAGCAGCTGCAGGTCGGCGCGCGGCGCGTCCTCGCTCGTGGGGACGAAGCCGTAGGCGTGCGCCACCGGCGCGGCGAGCAGGCCGCGCCGCGTGAAGACGTACTTGAGCGCTTCGAGCGCAAGGCGCACGCCGTGCGCGCGCTCGTTGAGCGAGCGCGCCTCGCGCACTCGCACCGCGATCCGTACCGCGTAGTGGTCGGCCAGCCCTTCGCCGACCGCCGGCAGCGCGTGCACCGGCTGGATGCCGAGCGGCTGCAGGTGCGCGGGGTCGCCCACGCCCGAGAGCTGCAGCAGCTGCGGCGAATTGATCGCGCCGGCGGCGAGGATCACCTCGCGCGCGGCGCGTACCACGCGTCGCGCGCCGCGCCAGCGGTAGGCGACTCCCGCCGCGCGTGTTCCCTCGAAGATGACCCGCGCCACGTGCGCGCGCGTGCGCAGGGCGAGGTTCGGGCGCTTGAGCGCGGGGCGCAGGTAGGCGTCGGCCGCGCTCCAGCGCCGGCCGTCCCGGATCAGGGTCTGGTAGTAGCCGGCACCCTCCTGCTCGCCCGAGTTGTAGTCCGGGTTGCGCGCCACGCCGAGCGCGCCGAGGGTGTCGATGAAGGCCTCGCACAGCGGGTGGCGCAGGCGCGGCTCGCTCGCTCGCAGCCGGTCTTCGGCGCGCTTGAAATAGTGGCGCACGTCGTCCCAGCCCCAGCCGGTGGCGCCCGCGGTGACCCAGTCCTCGTAGTCCTGCGCCTGGCCGCGCACGTAGAGGTGGCCGTTGATCGAGCCCGAGCCGCCGAGCACGCGCCCGCGCGGGCAGGGGATGACGCGGTTGCCGGTGCCCGGCGCGGGCTGGTTGAGGTAGCCCCAGCCGAGCGACGGGTCGAGCACGGTGCGGCTGAACCCGGCCGGAATCCGGATCCACAGCCGGCGGTCGCCGCCGCCGGCCTCGAGCAGCAGCACGCGGTGACGGCCGGAGGCGCTCAGCCGGTCGGCGAGCACGCAGCCGGCCGCGCCGACGCCGACGACGACGTAATCCCAGGTCTCGCCGGCCGGCGTGTTCACGCGCGCGCGTCAGAACGAGCGGTCGTCCCCCGGCTTCATCACGATCAGCTTGCCGGCGATCTTGCGCTTGGCGAGCGCGGCCTTGAACTCCTCCGGGGTGCCCGCGAGCAGCTTGAAGGTGCCGAAGTGCATCGGGATCACGTGCGTCGGCTTGACCCACTGCACCGCGAGCGCGGCTTCCACCGGGTCCATGGTGAAGTAGCCGCCGATGCACGCCAGCATCACGTCGATGTGGTGGAACATCGGGATCAGCTTCATGTCCTCGGTAACGTTGGTGTCGCCGGTGTGGTAAATGGTCGGGCCGCCCTTGATCGTCAGCACGTAGCCGACCGGGTTGCCGCTCGCGAGCGCGGCCGGCTGGCCGGGTTCGGCCTTATACACCGGCGGGACCAGCTCCGAGCCGTGGATCGCGTTGACGATCGTCACCTTGGCGCCGGCGTTGGGCAGGTCGATCGTGCCGCCGACGTTGCCGCCGTAGATCATCTGGTCCTTGGGAAAGCCGGCCACCGAGACCAGGTTGAACGAAAGGCCGTAGGGCGCGAGCACCTTGGCGCTGGTCTTCTTGGCGATCTCGAGCGCGTTGCCGACGTGGTCGCTGTGGCCGTGCGTGATCAGGATGTAGTCGACCTTGCCGAGCTCGGCGATCGAATTCTTGTCCGGGTTGGTCGGCACCGTCAGCCAGGGGTCGATCAGGATCACCCCGCCCGAGGGCGTTTCGATCTTCCAGGCCGCCTGGCCGTACCAGTGCAGCTTGGTCTGCCCTTTGGCCGCCTGGGCCGCCGGAATCGCCAGCGCGCCGGCTACAAGCAGCGCGCCCAGGGCGCGCACAATCGTCCGTAACATCGTTCCCTCCTCCAGGTAGACAAGAAACGGAGCGCCGAGCATACACATGCCGCCCAGGCTTGAACAGACGGAGGCGGGCGTCAGTCGCGCGGCGCGCCGATCTCCAGCAGCAGGCCGCTCGAGCCGGGCTTGACGCTCACGGGCGCGGTCTCGATGTCGCCCAGCTGGCGCGTCGCGCTGCCGCTGGCGGACAGGCGCGCGAGCACCTGAACTTCGGCCGCGCCCGACAGCGTGCGGCCCGGCACCATCGCGTCGGCGTCCTCGAGGCGGAACTGCGCCGGCAGCGCGGAGGCCTTGAAGCGTTTCGCCGCCAGCGGCGGCCCCCCGCCGGGCACGCGCGCAAACACGAACACGGTGTCGGAGGCATGGAGCGTATGCCGCAGCGGTTCCGCGATCGTGACGGTCCCTGCCACGTACCCGCCTCCCGCCCCGCTCGCCTTCGCGCGCGCGGCGTCCCAGTCCGCCTGCAGCTTCGGGTCGTCCACTTTCAGGCGCGCGGCCTTTGCGAACGCCGCGTCCGCTTCGGCGTAGCGTCCCGTCCAGGCGTAGGCGCGCGCGAGCAGCGCCCAGCCGGGGCCGTCGTCGGGGTTTTGCTCGAGGCGCGCCGCGAGCTTGGCCGCCATGCTGCCCATGTCGCCCGCGTCGTGCGCCCCGGCTTGCGAGCCGGGATGCGCGTCCGGCGTGAGCGGCGTGAGCGGCTCGGCGGTCTGCTTCGGCATCCCTGTCGGCTCGGCGATCGCCGCCGCGCCTGGGTCCGGCTTGGGCGCGCCCTGCCACGCGTACAGGGCCGCGGCGCAGAGCGACACGCCGAGCGGCACCGCGAGCCAGAGCAGGCGGTCGCGGCGCGCGCCGCCGCCGGCCAGGAATCCCGCCATCGATACCGCGAGAAAGACGAGCAAAGCGAGGGCGAATGCAGTCACGGCGCGCCTCCTAGAAAAAATCCCATCGGTAGCCGGCGTAGGTATACCAGCGCACCGTGTGCAGCTCGCGCAGCGGCCCGGTCTCGTCGAACCGCTCGGTCCCGGTCTGCAGCTCGAAGTGAACGCCCCGGCTCCAGCTGTAGACCATGCGCAACGACGGCGAAACGCGCGTCTGGCGCTGCGACTGGTCGTCGCGCTGCACATAGTAGACGACGGTCGCGTCCAGGCGCCACTTGCTCAGGGGCAGCACGTAGGTGACGTTCGCCGCGACACCGTTGTAGGTCGGGGCCACGATCAGGCTCGCGTTCGAGACCAGCGTGTCGTTGGTGAGCCAGAGGGTGTTGCCGAGCGCCTGGGCCGAAATCACGTGGCTGGTGCCGCTGCCGGGAGCGGCGGGCAGGATGCCGCTCGCCTCGGTGCCGGTCACGCTTGCAAGGCGGTAGTCCGAGCCCAGCTGCCAGTGCTTCGACACCGGGTGCGTGAAGCCGGCGGCGAACAGAGTCGAGTCGCTGGTGAGCTTGAGCGCCTCGGTGCGCAGTCCGTCGACGCCGAGACTGGTGACCGAGGTGAAGAACAGCTGCCGGAAATCCAGCGTCGGCTGCGTCGGGTCGAGCGAGATCTGCCCCGGCAGCCCCGTGAGCAGGCTCAAAGGGGGGGACTTGCGGTAGTCGATGTTGGCGAAGTAATTCGTTCCCGCGTCGCTGCGCCAGTTCGCCTGCACCATGAGGATGTTGAGCTGCTTGAAGTTGACGTCGTAGTCGAGCGTACCGTACAGGGTCGCGTGCGGATCGAAATAGCGCACTTCGGCGCCGACCGCGCGCCGGTCGTCGTAACCTTCGAGCTTCTGCTGGATCATGTAGCCCGACAGGCCGAGCCGCCCGGGCGGGGGCGAATAGTCGAGGCTCGCGCCGTAGAAACTGCGCTGGAACGGCGTGTTCCATTCAACCGGGGTGCCGGCAACCGCGTTCACGCGCCAGGTGGGGGTGAGCTTGTAGCCCGCGTTGACGCCGTCGAAGCGGCCGAAAACGCCGCCGCCCACGCCGATCTGCCGGCCGGCGCGCACGAAGTAGCCCAGCTTCTTGTGCGTCTGCTCGACGTAAGCCGAGCCCAGGCGGTTGTACGACGATTGCCCCTCGAGGAAGTTGCGCGTGTCCGCGTCGCGCAGCACGATGCGCGTGTCGGTGTCGGCGTCCGCGCGGCGGCCCTGCAGGTCCAGGGTCGAGATCAGCGCATCCTGGTCGGTGAGCGACAGCGTGTCGCGGTTGAACACGAGCTGCCCGGGCGGGGGAGGGGTGATGGTCTCGATCTGGGATTTTCCCGTGTAGTAGTACTGCGACACGCTGCCGAAGGTCGTCCAGCTCGCGGACGGACGTGCCCCGCGCGCTCCGGTGACGGCCTCGGCCCGCTCCACTGCCTTGCCGAGATTGGCGAGTTGCTGCTTCACCTGAGCCACGTGCTTGCCGTTCGGGTACTGCTTCAGGTAGAGCTCGTATTCGAGCTTCGCCTTGTTCAGCTCGCCGCTCATCTCGCGCGCCTGACCCATCAGCGCCTGCGCGGACTCGGTCCGGCTGTTGGGCGGCAGGCTGAGCACCTGGTTGAGGCGCTGAGCGGCGACCACGCCCTTGCTCACCGCGATCGCGAGGCGCGCCGCGTCCATCCACTCCTTGGCGCGTGCCTCGACCTCTTTCGGAGTGAGCGGCGCGAGCTTCGGCATCTCGCGCGTCGTCGCCGGTAGTGCGGGCGCCGGCGTCGCTTCCGCCGCCGGCACGGGAGGCGCGAGGGGCGCGGCAGGCGCAGCGGGTGCGGTAGGCGCAGCGGGTGCGACTGGCGCGACTGGCGCGGGAGGGACGGGCGGCGCCGGCGCGGCCGGCGGCGCTTTCACCTGCACCGCCCAGTCCATGGCGCCCGCCAGGATCGGCACGTTCACGTCGATGCTGCGGCCGTCCTCGGACCAGGTGACCTTGTAAGGGGTCGAGCGCGAGAAGTCGACCTGCACCGCGTTGCCGGCACCGGGGTAGGTGACGGACAGCCGCGGCACGAGGTCGGTCCGGGGCAGCGCGACCGTCTGCGAACCGAAATCCGCGTTGGGCGGAGACACGCCCGTGACCTGGACGTAGATCAGCAGCGTCTTGCCCGCGTCCTGCGGCGTGTGGCGCAGGTACTGGACCGTGGTGTTGAAGCGGATGCGGATCTGCGCCTGCTTGCCGTGCCGCTCGACGTCGAGGCTGTCGATGATATGGGCGCGCGCCGCGCCCGCGGCGACGACCAGGCAAGCCGCCGGCACGAGCCGAAGAAACCGGAAGCGGCGCGGCGCGGGCAAGGCCTAGTCCCGCGACGCGGACAACGCGATCGCGATGCTGCGATTGTCGGGGCCCTGGCCCACGTTGATGAAGCTCACCGCGCGGTCGAACACCAGCATCAGCGCGCCGCCGGTCTCGGGAAATGTCGCGCTGAAGCGCGGTACGCGCGCGCTGCCGCGGAACTCCATGGTCGTTGGCACCAGGTTCATCGGCGCGATACCGGGCCCGATCACCTGAATGTAGATCCGGAGTGTGCTTCCGGAATGCAGGGGAACGTGACGCAGGTACTGCACGGACGCGCCGAAGCGCACGATGATCTGCGACGCGGCGCCTTCGCCGTCCCGAACGTCGATCGCGTCAAGCAGCTGCGCGCTCGCCCCGCGGGCGGCGAGAATCGCGAAGACGAAGAATGCCGCGCGCCAAGAACGAACGCGGCGAACGCGACCCGCATGATCGCGTGCGCCTGGAGCAATATTCCCTACGCTCCGCGAAAGTTCCATGTTATTTAACGGTCACCCGCGCTCGTCTTGTTGAAAACGCGCTGACCAAAGAATGCCCGAGCGATCGCAAGAACTCAAAGAAATTTCCGGGAAGCGGTGACATAAATGGCAAAGGAACAAGAATGTGTCGGCCGACAACGACAGGCTCGCCGCCTCGTCGCCCGCCGGCGACAGCCGAAATTGATCGGCGCAGGTGAGATTCACTCGCGGCGCCGCGAAGTTCGACGATAGCATTAGGCATGCGATTTCCACCGCTTGACTGGAGACGCGCGGCGCTCGGCGCACTGATGCTCGCGCTCGCGCTGGGCGTCGGCGCCGCGCACGCGCAGGGCGGAAGCAGCTTCGATCACAGCGCGACCCTGTTCCCGCTGGTCGGCGCGCACGCCCGCGTACCGTGCGAGGACTGCCACAAGAGCGGTCTGCCGGCGAAGGGCCTGCCGCGCACCTGCAATGCCTGCCACGTGCAGGGCGGGATGCGCGCGTCGACCTTCAAGCCGCCGCTCCACATCCCGGTGCCGCCGACCCAGCAGTGCTCGGACTGCCACAACCAGAACGCGTGGACGCCGGCGGTGATGGTGCACACGAGCGCGATGTACGGCCAGTGCGCGCGCTGCCACAACAACAGCCAGGCGACCGGCAAGCCGCCGGCGCACCTGCCGACGACCGCGGGCTGCGACACGTGCCACACCAGCGGCGCGTGGACGCCGACCAAGGCAGTGATGCACGACGCCACGACCGTCGGGCGCTGCTCGAGCTGCCACAACGGCACCATCGCCTCGGGCAAGCCGGCGTTCCACGTCCCGACCAGCGCGCAGTGCGACGCCTGCCACACCAGCACGGTGACCTGGATGAACGCGCTCTATACGCACGATCCTTCGAGCTGGGGGCGCTGCTCAAGCTGCCATAACTACAACACCGCGCGCGGCAAGGGCGCGAACCACATTCCGACCAATTCGCAGTGCGACACCTGCCACACGAGCGAAATCGCGTTCACTGCCGTGACGATGAACCACACGGGGCTGAACGGGCAGTGCGCGACCTGTCACGGCGGCGCCTACCTGGCGCAGAACGCGCAGACCAAGCCGGCCACCCACGTGCCGACCGCGGCGCAGTGCGACAGCTGCCACCGGAGCACGACGTCATGGGCCACCGTCACGTTCACGCACGACGCGTCCGCGATCGGGCAGTGCTCGAAGTGCCACACGCCGGGCGGCGGCGCGCTTTCGAAGCCGGCGACGCACATCCCGACCGCGCGCGAGTGCGACACCTGCCACATCAACTATGTCGCGTTCAAGCCGGCGACGATGAACCACGTCGGCACGACCGGGCAGTGCGCGACCTGCCACAACGGCGCGTACACCTTCGCCAACGCGGATACCAGAGCCGTGACCCACATCCCGACCAGCCGCTCGTGCGACGCCTGCCACCTCAACTTCGTCGCGTTCTCGCCCGCGACCATGGACCACACCGGGCTCAACGGCCAGTGCGCGACCTGCCACAGCGGCGGCTTCCTGTCGGAAAACGCGCAGATGAAGCCGACCAACCACGTCGCGACGAGCGCGCAGTGCGACAGCTGCCACAGCAGCACCGTCACCTGGGCGACCGCGAGCTTCGCGCACGACGCCACCGCGTTCGGCAACTGCTCGAACTGCCACAAGCAGGGAGGAACGGGCCTCGCGAAGCCGACCAACCACGTTCCCACCGCGCAGCAGTGCGACAGCTGCCACACGAACTTCGTGGCATTCAAGCCCGCGTTCATGAATCACACCGGCACCGTCGGCCAGTGCTCGACCTGCCACAACGGCTCCTACGTGTTCGCCAGCGCGGACGGCCAGGGCGCGACCCACATCCCGGACTCGCGCCAGTGCGATACCTGTCACACCAGCACCGTGGTCTGGACGCTGCGCAATTTCGTCCATCCGGCGAACGCGGCCGGACAGTGCGCGAACTGCCACGGCGGCCAATACCTGACCGAGAACGCGCAGATGAAGCCGCCGACCCACGTCGCGACGACGGCGCAGTGCGACAGCTGCCACTTCAGCATGACGAGCTGGGCGACGGCGAGCTTCACCCACGACGCGAGCGCGGTCGGCAATTGCCGCGCCTGCCATGTGAGCGGGCCGGGCCTGAACCAGCCTGCGACGCACATTCCGGTGGGCGTGCAGCAGTGCGACGTCTGCCACACCAACTACATCGCGTTCAAGCCGGCGCAGATGAACCACGCCGGCACCGCGGGCAAGTGCTCCAGCTGCCATAACGGTAGCTACGCCTCGACCAACGCGCAGCCGCAGGGCACCACGCACGTGCCGACCAGCGCCCAGTGCGACAGCTGCCACACGAGCACCAGCGGCTGGAACGCGCGCAGCATGAACCACACGATCGTCTCGGCCACGCCCTGCACCACCTGCCACGGCGGCGCCTACCTGAGCGAGAACGCGCAGACCAAGTCGCCGAGCCACGTCCCGGTGGGCGCGCTCCAGTGCAGCACCTGCCACAACACCACGGTGTTCTCGCCCGCCACCATGGACCACAGCGCGGTGACCGCGACCCCGTGCTCGAGCTGCCACGGCGGCGCCTACGTGGCCTCGAACGCGCAGACCAAGCCGGTGACGCACCTGCCCACCAGCGCGGAGTGCAACAGCTCCGGCTGCCACTCGAGCACCACTTCGTGGGCGGGCGCGGCGCCGGTGCACACGCTGCCCGCGTTCGCCAACTGCATCAGCTGCCACGTGCCCGGCGGCAGCGGCCTGTCCAAGCCCACGAGCCACGTCCCGACCAATCCGGCGACCAAGCAGTGCTCGGACTGCCACAACATGTACCCGCAGACCTTCAAGCCGGTCAGGACGATGGACCACACCGGCACGACCGGGATGTGCTCGACCTGCCACAACGCCACTTATGCCTTCGCCAACGCCAACCCGCAGGGGGTGACGCACATCCCGACCGGCACGCAGTGCGACAGCTGCCACACGACGACGCTGAACTGGACCAGCCGTACGATGAACCACAGCGCGGTGGCGTCTACCCCGTGCTCGACCTGCCACAGCGGGGCCTACTTGAGCGAGAACGCGGAGAAGAAGGGCTCCAGCCACATCCCGACCACGCTCGAGTGCAACAGCTGTCACACCAGCACGGTGAACTGGACCCAGCGCAGCATGAACCACACCGGGCTGAACGGCCAGTGCACGACCTGCCACAGCGGCGGCTACCTGTCGGAGAACGCGCAAATGAAATCGGCCTCGCACGTTCCGACCGGCGCGCAGTGCGACGCCTGCCACACCAGCACCACGGTGTGGACCCAGGTGCAGCACATCACGACCGGAATCACCGGGCAGTGCCAGACCTGCCACAACGGGAGCTACACCGCGGCCGGGGCCGACGCCAAGCCGGTCAACCACATCCCCTACGACACCCAGCTTCTGGCCGGGGCGAGCATGAGCTGCGACGCCTGCCACTTGAGCACGGCGTCGTGGACCTCCGAGCGGATGAACCACAACAACAGCCTGGGCAACGGCTCGGGCTGGTGCAAAGGCTGCCACCAGAGCGGGACGAGCTATCTGGGCAGCATGCAGAAGAAATCGCTCACCCACCAGAAAAGCAGCGGGGTTACGGACTGCTCGCAGTCCGGATGCCACCGTCCGCTGGGTAGCCGCGGCACCGCCTACAGCAGATGGTAGCCTAGCGCTACCGTGCAGACGAAGCCTCTCTCCAGGCTGTGGGCGCAGGCCTGGTCCATGGCGCTGAGCGATATCGGCCCATCGGAGGCCGGTGGACTGGTCCGCGCGCGGGCCCATCCGGGCCGCCTGAGCGCGCGCCGCGCGGCGATGATCGTGGCGCGCGCGCGGCTGGTCGCGGGGCTGTTCGCCGTGCTGACCCCGCTTTGGATCTTGCTCGACCTGTGGGCGCTGGCGCCGGAAGTCTGGCGCGCGCTTGCGCCGATGCGCCTGCTGACCGCCGCGGCATTCGCCTGCGCGCTGGTGCTGATACGGGGCATGCACACCCTGCGCGACGCCTACCGCGCGCTCGCCTTCCTGTACGCGATCCCGGCCTTGTTCTACCTCGGCTGCTACGCGTGGGCGCTAGGTCTCGAACCGGGCGTGCTGGACGGCTTTCTCGCCGGCTACGCCTACCTGCCGTTCGTGATGCTCGCGGCGCTGGCCCTGTTTCCGCTCACCGTCGCCGAAGGCGCTTGCTTCGCCGCGCTGATGCTTCTGCTCCAGACGGCCGCGCTCGCGAGCGGCTGGCCGCAGGTCGACTGGCCGGGGTTCATCGCCTCGTTCTCGGTCCTGGCGCTGATCGCCGGGGTGGCCACGCTCGCGGGGCTGTCGCAGCTCGCGTTTCTGATCGTGAACGTGCGCGACGGCATCCACGACAGCTTGACCGGGTGCTACTCGCGCCGCTGCGGCGAGGAGCTGCTCGACCTGCAGTACGCGCTGTCGGTGCGCGGCGAGGCGGATCTCGCGCTGGCGCTGGTGGCGCTGGACGACTTCCAGGCAATCAACGCGCGCTTCGGCTACGCGGCAGGGGACGCCACCCTGCGCAACGCGACGGAGGTGCTGCACGACAGCATGCGCGCGGGCGACTTGCTGGTGCGCTGGACCGGGGACCAATTCCTGCTGGTGCTGCCGGGAGCGGCGCTGGCGCAGGCCGAAAGTGCGATCCAGCGCCTGCTGTCGGGCGGTCTGGGGGTGCGCCCCGACCGCGCGCCGGTCAGCGCGAGTGTCGGGCTCGCCGAGCGGCGCGGCGACTCGGCGGAGGACTGGTGGCGCCTGGTCGATCTCGCCGAAGCGCGCATGCGCCGCGTGCGCGAGGCGGGCGGCAACCGCACGCTCGCCGGCTAGCGCGAGGCGGGAGGCGCGCCTAGCGCGCGAAGGCCGCGGGCCAGGTGCCTGTGCCGTGGCAGCGCGCGCAATCCGGGCCGAACGCGCCGCGGTGCACGTCGTCCTTGGCGTGGCAGGCGACGCAGTCGCGCACGGGCGCCGGAGGCCCCTTTTTCATGGGCGTTGAATGGCAGGCGTAGCAATCGACCTTGCGATGCCCGCCGTCGAGGGCGAAGCCGGTCTTGGCGTGGTCGAAGTCCCAGCTCTTCCAGATGCGCGTGTTGTGGCAGGCGCCGCAGTCCTCGCTCAGCCGGCGCTTGTGCACGTCGTCCTTGCGGTGGCAGGCGTAGCAGTCGGTGGGCGCGTCCTTGAAGGCGAGGCCGGTGTGGCACTTGCCGCACGCGGCGCGCACGTGCCCGCCGGTGAGCGGGAAGCGCGACCTGTCGTGATCGAAGGTCTTGACCTTCCAGCCGTCGGTCGTGTGGCAGGCGTCGCAGCGCTTGCCAAGCTTGCCCTTGTGGCCTTTCTTGTCGTCGTCCTTGCGATGGCAGGCGTAGCAGTCGGTCGCGAGCTTCTGGCGATACAGCGGGCCGGTATGGCAGGCCTGGCACTTGGCGCGGGCGTGCTTGCCCAGCAGCCGGTACTTGGTGTCGCGGTCGTGATCGAACTTGATGTCCTTCCAGTTCTTCGCCGTGTGGCAGCTCTCGCACTTGCGGCCGAAGCTGCCTTTGTGTCCCTTCTTGTCGTCGTCCTTGCGGTGGCAGGCGTAGCACTGCTTGGGCAGCTTCACCCGGGTCTCGCCCCGGATGTGGCAGTCCTCGCAGCGCGCCTTGGCGTGCTTGCCGAGCAGCGGGAACTGGGTCTTGTCGTGGTCGAACTTGGCTTCGCGCCAGTTGTTCTCGGTGTGGCAGCTGCCGCACTTGTCGCCCAGGCTGCCGCGGTGACCCTTCTTGTCGTCGTCCTTCTTGTGACAAGAGACGCACGCGCCGGGCGTCTTCGTGACGTACAACGGGGTCGTGTGGCAGGCGTCGCACTTCGTCTTTTCGTGCTTGCCGCGCAAGGTGAATTTGGTGTCGCGATCATGATCGAACTTGACCGTGGTCCACTTGCGGACCGTGTGACAGGTCTCGCACTTTTGTCCGAAGCGCCCTTTGTGGCCCTTGGCGTCGTCGTCCTTCTTGTGGCAAGACGCGCAGTCCAGAGGCGTGGGTTTGAAGCGCTGATCGATGTGACATTTGTTGCATTTGACGTTGCTGTGCCCGAACTCGAGCTTGAAGCGGGTCTTGTCGTGGTCGAAGCCGGCCTTCTTCCAGTTGTCGACGCCGTGGCACTGCTCGCACTTGGGCCCCAGCGCGGCCTTGTGCACATCGTCCTTCTTGTGGCAGGCGTTGCACTCGCGCGGCGCCTCGCGGTACTTGTGCTTCGGCGCGTGGCAGGCCGAGCACTTGCGTGCCGCGCGCTTGTGTCCGCCCTTTAGCGGGTAGTCGGTCTGGTCGTGATCGAATCTATCGGGGTCAAGAACGGTTATATTCGCCTTGCGGCCCTTGTGGTCGGTATGGCAGGCGCGGCAGTTCGTGTCCTTCAGGCGGCCGTGGAAGCGCGTGTGATCGCGCAAGTCTGCCGCGATCTTCTTGTGGCAGTCGGCGCAAAGGCGCTGCTGCGCCGCCTTGTCGAACGGGACGTGGCACTTGCGGCAGTCGCTCTCCCACTTGGCGTGGCCGGCGACGACCTGGCCGGGCATCAGCACGCCTTCGAGGGACTGCGCGCGCGGGCCCGGGCCGAACGGGGACGCGGCGAGCGCGAGCCCGCAGGCCCAAAGGATGGAGGGTAGGCGCATCAGTAGACGTGCACCGCCACGACGTGCGCTACCGCGCTGATCACCAGGATGTACACCACCGGACCGTGCGCGATGTGCCACCAGGCGAATACGCGTTCCCAGAACGTCAGGCGCACCGTGGTATCCACGACGCGCACGTAGTCGACGATCAGGCCGTCGATCGCCTGCTTCTCGCCCGCTAGCTTGAGGGCGGACCAGCGCTCGCGTCTGGCGTGGCGCTCGAGCGCGCTCGCGACCAGCCTGCGCGCGCCCGCCGCCCTGCGCCGGCCACGATCGGCGCGCGCGAAAACGCGCCTGAGCTTCTCGAACCAGCTGCTGCGCCTCGCGAAGGGGTGCCTGCGGTACTCCTCGAGCCATTCCCTTGCATGCGGCACGAGATCGAACGGATGCAATTCGCCGTGCGATTCCATCGTGCCTTCGAGCTCCCACAACCTGGCCTGGTTCAGCGACAGGTCGCGGTAGACGTGGAGGTAGATGTAGCGGCCCATGCCGCCGCTGAGCGCGACCAGCACCATGCACCAGAACGCCACGCTGGCGTTGAAGGAATGCAGCCGGAAGCCCGAATGAAACAGCACCAGCAACGGGCCGCAGATGCCGAACACGAGATGCACCGCGAACCAGGCGCGCAGTGAGCCGAAGTTGTGCAGCCGGCTCCAGCGCTTGCGCAACGGGTACAGAAGCAGCACGAGCATCATGCAACCGCCGACCAGGCCGAGGTCGTAGCCCACGCGCGAGCCGGGCGAATACGGGTGCTCGGTCGAGACCCACAGTGCCAGCGCGAGCAGCACCGCGAGCGTGAGGTAGAGCAGAATCCGCTGCCAAAGGGAGAGCTGTCGGCCGAGCAGCTCGGCGGGAATCGTCGCGGAGGTCATTGCGGCGGACGTGAACTTGCGTTGCCCAATACTAGCGTAACGGCGGCGCTGACAAGCGTCGCCTTATCACGACGATCGGCGCCGGCGTGAAATTCTTCTCGTCCGCGTCGCGCAAAACGCGTCGGCGGTCACGTTATGGGCCGATAATCCGCGCATGACGAACGCTTCCTACTACGCGCTCTACCTCGTGCCGCTGCTGGTGGTGGTGCTGATCTACACCCGCAGGCGCGTCAAGCAGCACAAGTTCTCCTACGCCACGCTGGATGAGGCGGCCGACAGCGGGCTGATCGAGCCGCCGACGCTGCACCCCGATTTCATCCTGTCCAAGTGCTTCGGCTCCGGCGCCTGCGTCAAGGCCTGCCCGGAGCAGGCGATCGGGATCATCAACGGCAAGGGCACGCTGGTGAACCCCGCGGTATGCATCGGCCACGGCGCCTGCGAGAGCGCCTGCCCGATGAAGGCGATCAGGCTGGTGTTCGGCACCGAGAACCGCGGCGTCGACATTCCGAAGGTGAAACCGAGCTTCGAGACCAACGTGCCGGGCATCTTCATCGCGGGTGAGCTGGGCGGCATGGGCCTGATTCGCAAGGCCGCCGAACAGGGCGCGAAGTCGATCGAGTACATCGCGAAGCGCCCGCGCGGGGCCGGCGAATACGACCTCGTCATCGTCGGCGCGGGGCCCGCCGGGATCTCCGCGTCGCTCGCCGCGAGCAAGCAGGGCCTGAAGTTCGTCACGCTGGAGCAGGAGGACTCGATCGGCGGCACGACCTATCACTATCCGCGCAACAAGATCGTGATGACGGCGCCGATGAACTTGCCGCTGATCGGCAAGATCAGGGTGCGCGAGGTGAGCAAGGAAGCGCTCATGAAGCTGTGGCTGGACGTCACGGCCAAGGTGCCGATGCCGATTCGCTACAAAGAGCGGATGGAGGAGATCCGGCAGGAGGGAAAGGGCTTCGTGGTGCGCACCGCCAGGCACAGCTATCGCTGCGGCAGCGTGCTGCTCGCGATCGGCAGGCGCGGCACCCCGCGCAAGCTCGGGGTCCCGGGCGAAGAGCTGCCCAAGGTCGTCTACCGCCTGATCGAGTCCGAGCAGTACCAGGGCAAGCACGTCGCCGTGGTGGGCGGCGGCGACAGCGCGCTCGAGGCGGCGCTGGACGTCTGCGGCGAGCCTGGGACGCGCGTCGTGCTCTCCTACCGCGGCGCGGCGTTCAATCGCGTCAAGCTCAAGAACCGCAAGCGCCTGGAGCAAGCCCTGGCGGGCGACCGGATCACGCTCATGCTGGACTCCCAGATCACGGACATCCGCGGCGACCGGATCCGCATCCGCGCCGGCAAGACCGAACGCGAAATGCCGAACGACGCGGTAATCGTGTGCGCCGGCGGCGACCTGCCGACGCCGTTACTGAAGAGGATCGGCATCATGGTCGAAACCCATCACGGGGCCTGACCCCGCCCGCGAGCCCGCTCAGTCGACGCGGAAATTCTTGAACTGCCAGGGGTCCTCGTGGTCGACGTCCTCGGGGAACAGCAGCCCGCGGTCGACCAGCGGGGTCCACTGGCTGTAGGCGCCGGTCAGCTTGCCGAGGTAAGGCGCGGCGATCTCGAGCACGCGCTCGTGGTCCATTTCGTCGGGCTCGATGATGCCGCGGCGCGGGTTCTCGACCGCCCAAACGATGCCGCCCAGGATTGCGCAGCACACCTGGAGCGATGTGGCGTTGTTGTGCGGAGCGAGGCGCCGCGCTTCCTGTACCGAGAGCTGCGAGCCGTACCAGTAGGCGCCCTTGGCGTGCCCCATCAGCAGCACGCCGAGCTCGTCCACGCCGTCCGTGATCTCGCGCATCAGCACGCGCTGGCGCTCCTGCAGCTTCCAGTTCCTGCCCGCCAGCTCGTGCACCGAAAGCACCGCGTCGTCGCAGGGGTGGTAGGCGTAGTGCACCGTCGGCCGGTAGCGCAGCTTTTCGCCGCTCCTGATGGTGAAGTAATCGGCGATCGAGATCGACTCGCTGTGGGTGACGAGGAAGCCGTGGAACGACCCCTCCATCGGGGTCCAGGTGCGCACCCGGGTCGAGGCGCCGGGGCGCTCGAGGTAGATCGCGCAGCCCGAGCCGAAGCTGTGCTGCCCGCCGTCGCGCGGGAATTCCTTCTCGTGGCTGCCCCAGCCGAGCTCGGCGGGCTGGCAGCCTTCGCCGGCGAAGCCGTCGACCGACCAGGTGTTGACGAACTCGCCGTGGTGCTTGTCCGGCACCGCCTTCTGCGTGTCGCGCTCGGCGATGTGGATTACCTTGATGCCCAGCTTCTCGGCCAGCTCGGCCCACTTCTCGCGGTTGTGGGGGCGCGGCACGCGCAGCTTGGTGGCGCGCGCGATATCGAGCAGCGCGCGCTTGACGAAGTGCGACACCAGCCCCGGGTTGGCGCCGTGGGTGAGCACCGCAGTGGCGCCGTGGCGGTGCTTCCTGTTGAGCGCCAGCGCCGCCTCGCGCAGCGCGTAGTTCGAGCGCTGCGAGGGCGACAGGCGCCGGTCGACGTAGCCCCCGGCCCAGGGCTCGATGCAGGTGTCCAGGTACATTACGCCCTTGGTCTGGCAGAGCTGGATCAGGTTCACGCTCGAGACGTCGACCGAGACGTTGAGCAGGAAGTCGCCCGGCTTGAGGATGGGGTCGAGCACCGCGCGGATGTTGCCGCGCGTGAGCGGGTTGACCATGAAGGTGACGCCGTAGCGCGCCGCCTCGCGCGCGCCGCGCTCGTGGGCGGTGAGCACGATCACATGCGAGCGCGGGATCCTGAGGTGGCGCAGCAGCAGCGGCAGCACGCCCTGACCGACCGAGCCGAAGCCGACCATCACCAGCTTGCCTGGCATTTTGACGTGCTTGGTCGCGGACACCGTCTTGCCCTCCTTCATCGCGCGCGGCCCTCGAAGCCGCGCACCAGCGTCGCCCGCGCGGCTCCGGCCTGCATCAGCAGCGAGAAATCCGAGCCCGAGAGGATCAGCTGCGCGCCCATGCCGATGTGGCGCTCGAGCAGCTCGGGGCTGTACATGCCGCCCATGCCGGGGTGCTTGCCGTGCTTCTTGCACGCCGCGATCACCCGCGTGTAGGCGTCGGCGACGCGCGGGTCGTCGAACTTGCCGGGGATGCCCATCTCGAAGGTCAAATCGTTGGTGCCGATCAGCAGCGCGTCGACGCCCGGCACCGCGGCGATGGCGTCGGCGTTCTCGACGCCCTGCGGCGACTCGATCATCACCACCACCAGCGTTTCCTCGTTCACCTGCTTGGCGGTCTCGCCTACCGGCTGCGGGGCGAAGCCGGTCTGCTGCAGCGCGCCGCCCATCGAGCGGCGCCCCGCGGGCGGGAAGCGGCAGTGGTCGGCGACGCGCTTGGCCTGCTCGGGCGTGTCGATGTGCGGGAAGACGATGCCCTGGGCGCCGTTGTCGAGCGCGCGCGAGGCGTGGTAGTGCTCGAGCCCCGGCACCCGCACCACCGGCGTGATGCCGACCGCGAGCGCGGCGGCCGAGATCTGCGCCGCACTGTCGAGGTCCATCGAGCCGTGTTCGCAGTCGATGAAAAGCCAGTCGAAGCCCGCGGTCCTGAACAGCTGCGCCGTGTCCACGGTGCGCGCCTGGCGCAGGCCGAGTCCGATCGCGAGCTTGCCCTCGCGCAGCTGACGCTTGGCGTGATTGACGACTGCCGGCATGTCTTCCTCCGTGTTTGGAAAAGATCCCAGAATCGCTAAAGGATACTATGCGCGCCATGGCTCCACGCTGGCGGGTGCTCGCGGTGCTGACCTTCGTGCGGCTCGGAATGGGGTTCCAGTTCCAGTCCGTGGCGGCGGTGTCGCCGTTCCTGTCCGAGAGTCTCGGCTTCGACGCGGCGCAGATCGGGCTGCTGATCGGCATCTACTCTCTGCCTGGCGCGCTGTTCGCGCTGCCCGGCGGGCTGCTCGGCGCGCGCATGGGCGATAAGCGCGCCTGCCTGCTGGGGCTCGTTCTGATGCTCGTCGGCGGCATTGGGGTCGCCGTGTCGACCAACTTCGAGGCGGCGTTCGCCGCCCGCGCGGTGAGCGGCGCGGGGGCGGTGATCCTGAACGTCATGGTCACCAAGATGATCGCCGACTGGTTCGCCGGCCGCGAGATCGTGCTCGCCATGGCGGTCCTGATGAACGCCTGGCCGATCGGGATCAGCGTCGCCCTGTT
>DATFMS010000227.1:0-15336 GCA_035266805.1 Burkholderiales bacterium
CCTGGGTCCGGCCGCCGAGCGCCACAAGCAGGAGCACCGGCGCCTGCTCGAGGAGCTCGAGAGCCAGGCCGATGCGCTCGAAGGCCGCAGCATGTCGCTCACCATGCGCTATCTCAACTTCTGGCTCCTGCACCACATCGAAACCACCGACAAGCGGCAGGCCGAGCGGCTGATCGAGGCGGGTCTGGGGGCGGGCACCGCAGGTGTCGATCAGGCTTCGGATCTCGAGCCCGAAAGAGCGAACGGCGATCGTCCCGCCAAGCAGCTGGCCAAAGACGTCGCGCGCTGGCATCAAGCGGTCAGGCGGGGACTTTGGGTGGCCCCCGAACCCCATGCCGCAGCGCGCGCGTCGGTGCACCAGCCGGCGCCTAAACATCTGCACTGAAGCCTTTGGGGCTTGGCCCGATCACGCAGCAAACCTGCTGAAATCACAAAAATTGACAGGAATTTTAAGGAGTTAGGCTTGATCGGCTGATGCAAATCAACGACCCTTGAGGCTATCAAAGGGGATGTTGAGCGTGCGTCGCAGCGGCCTATGGAGCGGTTTCCTGGACACGATGGTGTCGGGTGGCGGGCGATCGGCGCGATTCGCCACTGCGGGCTGGCGAGCGGCTCGGATTGAGGCAATCTGGTGAGCGCATCTGCCCTACCGCCATCCACCCATCCCAGGGAATTGGAGCGAAAGCTGATCGAGTCGGTAGTCGCCAAGCTCGAGGTCACGCGGCTGCCCGGGATGCCGATCATCATCGACCGCGCGCTTAGGGCGAGCCGACGGGAGCGCGATGCGTCGCAGCTATGCGAATGGCTTGCGCTAGACCCTAGTCTGGCCTTTCGAGTATTCGAAGCGACGGCAGGACCCGCCGCCCGCGCAGGGAGTGATGAGCTGTCGCTCGCACAGCGCGTTGGCGCCATGAAGCCGGAACTGGCGAGGTCCTTGCTCATGAGCGCGGCCCGCTGCTCATTGGGACCGGATCCTGCCCCGCTGTCCGCGCGCGAACTCGGCGAGTTCTGGATCCACGCCCTGCGCGTCGCGTTTCTCAGCCGGACCCTGGCCGAGGCCTGTTCTTACCGCAATCCGGACGAGGCGTACCTGGCGGGACTGCTGCACGACTTCGGATCGTTCGCGCTGCTCGCCACTGTGCCGAACACGCTTCGCTCGCTGGTGGCGACACAGGCGAACGCGCCTTGGGGCGCGATTCCGGAGCACGCGGGAAGGCTGGGGACGATCCATGCGCAGATCGGCGCTGCGCTGCTGGAAAGGCTGCGGGTACCGTTTTACGTTTCGGATGCGCTGTTACTTCACCACGCCCCGAGCGCGGAGCTCGAGGGTACGCATCCTTTGGTTCGTATTCTGTGCTGCGCCGAAGCGCTGGCGCATTCGCGCAGCCCGGCGGTCGCGCGCGGAGCGATAGCGGATCTGCTCGAGACCCCGGCGTCGGCCGTGTCGAGCGCCGAGAAGGCTGCCGCAGAGAAAGTCAGCGCGGTCTTGCGAGGCCTCGGGCGCCTCGGGCTGACGAAACCTCAGGCCGGCCGCGCGGGTCCGGCCGACGCCGTTGCGCCATCGTCGGGCGCGGAGCAGCGCCTGACCGAAACGCTGGTGATGCGATTCGTCAAAGAGGCGCAACAACCCGCAACCGGCGACGCGCCGCTCGAGCGGGAATCTGATCGCGAGTCGGAGCGCGGCAACGAGCCCGGCGACGACGCTGCCGAGGAGCAGGGATGGTCGGAGGCGCTTGCGCTGCATGGAACGAATGCCACCGCAGGCGCGATTCTCGACCAGATCGTGGGCGAGGCGGTGCAGCTGGAGGCCAGAACGCTGCTGCGTCAGGCGGAGAATGTTCCGCTCGCTTTCGCCGAGGTGCTGCCCCTGGCACGGGTGGTTGCGGGAGTGAAGTGCGCCGCGCTCTTCCTCGCGGGCGATGATCCGGATCGCAACTTGCCCGGCTGGCTGGTCGGCAGCGAAGGAGCGCAGCGTGTGGAGCTCGAGCTTTCGCCTTCGGGACAGTCGCTGGTTGCGCGCGCGGCGCGCGCAGGGAATACCGTGACTTCGTACGAGGAAGGAAAAGCGAGCCAGCTCGCCGGACTGGATCTGCAGATTGCGCGCATGTTGGGTGCGGAAGAAATAACGGCTATCCCGCTCAAGGGTGGCGGGGCGCCTAACCGGGGCGTGGTGGTGTTCGGCAGCAGCGCCATGAAGGCATCGCGCTTTGCCGAAGTCCTGCCTTTTCTGAGCAACCTCGTGGAGCTTGTCACCCGCACTCTATCCGAGCGCCGCGCAGGCGCAGCCGCGGACCGGAGCGGACAGTCGGCGGAGCAGATGCGAGCCTCCACCAGGCGACTGGTGCACGAGGCCCGTAATCCGTTGTCGGTTCTGAAGACCTATCTGCAGATCGCGAGAACCCGCGCCGAGGGCGGCGCGAGTCTGGAGAAGGAGCTTAAGATAGCGAATCAGGAGGTCGAGCGGGTGGCCAGGCTGCTCGACGAAATCGGCAGTCCGGATGAAGCGGCGGCGCCTCGCGTGCGACCTGTCGAGGTCAACCGCATGATCGAAGACCTTTTGCTTCTCTACGGAGAAGCTCTCTTCGCCGAAAAGAAGATCGCCTTGTCGCCTATGTTGGATGCAAGCATACTGCCCATCTTCTGCGATGAAGAGGGACTAAAGCAGGTGCTGTTGAATCTGCTGATCAATGCATCCGAGGCGCTCTCGAGCGACGGCCAAGTCCTGGTTTGCACCTCGGATCACGTCAACTACGAAGGAAAAGTGATGGTGGAAATATCCGTTGCCGACAACGGACCCGGCATGCCTCCGGAAAAGGTCGCGGGGCTCTTCGCTCCTTCCGCCGAGGAGACGAAAGACGCCGCGCGCGGCATCGGGCTGCCGACTTCCCTGGCGGTCGTGAAGGCGATGGGCGGGCACCTAGTGTGCCGAAGCCGCCTGGGCGAGGGCACGACGTTCGCGATCCTCCTTCCTCGCAGCGCTGGGGCCGATCCGCGGTCGTCCGTCAGCGCTGTCGCTTAAGGCACGGCGGCGGACGATGCAGATCTCCGAAAGCCTGCTGCAGGCGCATGATCGGCTGCCCGCGTCTGCCGCGCGCGCCCACGTGCTGGTGGTCGATGACGATTCCATGGTCCGACGTGCGCTCGCCGACCTGGTAAGCAGCAGCGAGCGGCGCGTCACCCAGTGCGGTTCGGGCCGGGAGGCGGTCGAAGTGATGAGCAAGGATCCGGTCGACCTGGTATTGCTCGATCTCAATCTTCCGGACATGACCGGCCTCGATATCATGCAGTGGATCCGCGAGTCCCGGCCGGATACCACCGTGATCGTGGTCAGCGGAGACGACCGTATCGATTCGGCGATCGCAACGCTCAAGTCCGGTGCTCATGAATACGTGCGCAAGCCGTTCGAGCCGGTGGCGCTGATCCGCTGCGTGGAGAACGCGCTCGAGGCCAGGAAGTTGGCCTGGGAAAACACGGTCATGCGCATGCGCCTCGAGCACTCCGAGCGCCTGCATCGCTACTTTGTGGACAATTCTCCGGACTTCATCTTTGCGCTCGATCCGCAGGGGCGCTTTCGGTTCGTCAACGACCGCTTCGTGGCGCTGCTCGGATACTCTAGGGAAGAACTCCGCGGCATGCACTATTCGGCCCTCATTCATGACGATCATCTCCTGCATGTGAAATGGGCGTTTGGCGAACGCCGTACCGGAGAACGCGCGTCGAGGGATATCGAGGTCAGGCTGACATTGAAACACCCGGACGCGGAATCCGAGACGGACGGCGCGGCGATAACGGTCTCCCTGAGCACGGTGGGAATCTACGAGGAAGTTTCCGACGGCGCTCGCTCGGGCAGGCAATTCCTCGGCACATACGGAGTCGCGCGCGACATTTCAGCGCGGCTGCGGGCCGAGCAGATCGTCGAGTTTCACGCCTTTCACGATGCGTTGACGGGGCTCCCCAACAGGACCTTGTTCCGCGATCGGCTGAGCCATGCGATCGCCGAAATGCGCCGACGCCGGAAATCGCTGGCTGTCCTGTTCATCGATCTGGACCGCTTCAAACTCGTCAACGACACCTACGGGCACCTGAAAGGCGATCACCTGCTGCAGCAGACCGCGTCCCGGCTGCGCAAGTGCTTGCGCGAAACCGATACGCTGTCGCGCATAGGCGGAGACGAGTTCGTCGCGCTCATCCCGGACCTGGAGGCGCGCCAGGATGCGGAAGCGATCGCCAGAAAGATACTGCACGAGCTGGCTGAGCCTTTTTCGCTCGGAACCGAGCCATTCCGCACCAGCGTCAGCATCGGCGTCGCGGTCTATCCGGGAGACGGACCGAACGAGGAAGAGCTGATCCGCAGCGCGGACTTGGCGATGTACCAGGCGAAGCGCAAGGGCAGGAACGGGATAGTCTTCTTCTCGTCCGACTTGAGCACGCACTACGCCGACCGCTTGCAGTTCGAGCACGAATTGCGGGGCGCGGTGAAGCGCCGCGAATTCGAGACCTACTTCCAGCCCATCCATAACGTCAGGACCGGCGATGTGGAACGGCTGGAAGCGCTGGTTCGGTGGCGTCATCCGACGCACGGCCTGCTGCTGCCGGGACGGTTCATCAGCATTGCGGAGGAATCGGGCCAGATCCGCGAGCTCGGGGAGGTGGTGCTGGACGCCGCGTGCTCGCATCTAGCGCAGTGGCGCTCGAACGGCGCCGACAATCTCGGTGTTTCGGTCAATCTCTCCGCGCGCGACTTCGATCATGACGATCTCGTCGAGCGCATCATGGGCGCGACTCGGCGACATGGCCTGCCTGCGAGCGCGCTGGAGCTGGAAATAACCGAGAGCCTGCTGATCGAGGACATGGACGCGGTGTCCAAGCGGGCCTCCCGCCTGCGAGCCGAGGGCGTGCGTATCGCCATCGACGACTTCGGCACCCGCTATTCGTCACTTGGCTACCTGCAAACACTGCCGATCAGTGCGATCAAGATCGACCAGTCCTTCGTTCGTGACCTTGGGCTGCGCAACACCAGTAGCTCAATCGTGGCAGCCATGATCGGCATCGCGCGCGGCCTGCGCCTCGATCTCGTCGCGGAAGGCGTCGAGCGGACCGAACACCTCGAGTCGCTTCAGGGGATGGGCTGCGACGTCATGCAGGGCTTTTTCTTCAGCCGCCCGATGCCCGCGGGCGAAGTCAGCGACTATCTGGCCTCGTCCAACGCGATGAGGCAATAGCGGTCGAAGCGGGGAAGGCGGGAGCCGACCCCGAATCTGTGGCGGCCTATCGAGTTTTCTGGGGTGGCGGCAGCCGGCTAGACGAAACCGGCGGTACGTCGGGCTTCTTAGGTTGCTTGGGCTTCTTCGCTTCGCGGTTGCTGCGTTGATGACCTTTCGGCATTAAAGTTCTCCTGGCGTATCGACGCCGTCGCAAGCTTACGCCGAATACGATCCCGGCACCGTCAGCCCCCCAAATCAGTTGGCGAATCCGGTGGCGCCGCACCGGCGGCGAAGCGCTTACTCGCCGACCAGTACGCGGCAGCGCGCTCCGCCCTTGCCCGCGGGGGCGAGCACGCGCTTGAGCCAGTCCAGCAGCGGCGCGGCTTCCGCGGCGAAACCGTAGGGCGGGTTGACGACGATCATGCCGCAGCCGCCCAGCTTGCCCGCCTCGTAGTCGGCGCCCAGCCTGAGATCGAGCCACAGGATGCGGCGGATTCCGCTGCCGACGATCCGGTGCTCGAACGACTGCATCGCGGCGGGCTCCATGAGCGGGAACCACAGCGCGTAGACGCCGGTGGCCCAGCGCTGGTGCGCGGTCTGCAGCGCGTCGGCCAGCCGCCCGAACTCGTTTGCGCGGTCGAACGACGAGTCGATCAGCACCAGGCCGCGGCGCTCCTTGGGCGGCAGGTGGGCCTTGAGCGACTGGTAGCCGTCTATCGGGCGCACCGTCACCTGCCGGTCGCGCGCGAACAGCTTCTCCAGCTCGGCGCAGTCCTTCTTGTTCAGATCGGAGAGCACCGCGCGGTCACCGGGGCGCATGAACTTGCGCGCGATGCGTGGCGAGCCCGGGTAATAGCGCAGCCGGCGATCGGCATTCTCGGCGCGCACCGCCTCCAGGTAGGGGGCGGCGAGCTGCGGGACGTCGTTCCGCTCGAAAATGCGCGCTATGCCGTCGCGGAACTCGGCGTTCTTCCGCGCCCAGGGATGCTCGAGGTCGTAGCGGCCGCTGCCGGCGTGGGTGTCCAGGTAGACGAAAGGCTTGTCCTTGCGCCGCAGCGCGAGCAGCAGGCGCACCAGCAGGGCGTGCTTGAAGACGTCGGCGAAGTTGCCCGCGTGGAACTGATGGCGGTACGCGAGCATCGGCTACAGCTTGTTGTACTTGGTGGCCCTCCCGCGCGCCTTTTCGACCGGGTACTTCTGCGCGTTCAGCGCGAGCTTGCGCTCGGCCGCCGCGAGCAGGTCGACGTCGAGCCTGTCGGCCAGCTCGACCAGGAAAATGAAAACGTCGGCGAGCTCGTGCTCCACCTCGGCCAGCGCCTGCGGCGGCAGCCGCTCGGCCTGCTCGGGCGTGAGCCACTGGAAGTGCTCGACCAGCTCGCCCGCCTCGGCGATCAGCGCCATGGCGAGGTTCTTCGGGTTGTGGAACTGGGCCCAGTCGCGCTCGGCGATGAACTCGCGCAGCTTCGCGCGCAGCGCCTCCAGCTCCCCGCTGCCGGGTGTATCACTCAAGGAAGTGCCCCTCCGTGGGTCGTTTCCACGGAGGGTACCTCAACCCCGGCCGTCACGCCGCCTTCTTGGCCCAGCGCTCGAGATCTTCCAGGCCGCCGATGCGCGTGCCGTTGATGAACACCTGGGGCACGGTCTGGGCGCCGGCGATGGCGCCGACGGCGCGGCTGCGCAGCTTGTGCTCGAGCGGCAGCTCGACGTAGTCGTAGCCGAGCTGCTTCAGCAGCGCTTTCGCCCTGGCGCAGAAGGAGCATCCCCCGCGCGTCAGTATCGCGACCTGATCCGGCTTTCTCGCCGCCGGGCTGATGTAGGTCAGCATGGTGTCGGCGTCGGAGACCTCGAACGGGTCTCCGGGTTTCTGCGGCTCGATGAACATTTTCTCCACTATGCCGTCCTTGACCAGCATCGAATAGCGCCAGGAGCGCTTGCCGAAGCCGAGCTCGGCCTTGTCGACCAGCATGCCCATGCCGTCGGTGAATTCGCCGTTGCCGTCCGGGATCAGGGTGACGTTCTGGCACTCCTGGTCCCTGGCCCACTCGTTCATCACGAATGCGTCGTTGACCGAAACGCACAGGATTTCGTCGACGCCGTTGGCGAAGAACGCCGGCGCGAGCTCGTTGTAGCGCGGCAGGTGGGTCGACGAGCAGGTCGGGGTGAACGCGCCCGGGAGCGAGAACACCACCACGGTCTTGCCCTTGAACAGCTGGTCGGTGGTGAGGTTCTTCCATTCGTTGCCGGCGCGGGTGCGGAAAACGACTTGCGGTACACGTTTGCCTTCGTAGTTGGGAAGCATGATGCGACTCCTCTGATTGATGATGACTATCAATCTATCGACTGAGGCCGGAGAATTCCAATGACTTGTTCCGATGGCACGCATAGCCCGTCCCTATAGGCGCTGCTAAACTGCGCCGCGTTCCATGCCAGACCACCGTCACGCGCTCGACGCCACCGCCTTTTCCGTCATGCTGTTGCTCACGGCGTCGTGGGGCTTCCAGCAGGTCATGATCAAGCTGGCGGCTGCCGACGTCTCGCTGGTGATGCAGGCGGCAATCCGTTCGATCAGCGCCACGATCCTGCTGTTGGCCTGGGCCCGCCTGCGCGGCATCGCGCTGTTTGCGCGCGACGGCACCCTCCGCCCGGGGCTGGCCGCCGGGCTGCTGTTCGGCGCCGAGTTCGTCTTCATTTACGCCGGCCTTGGCCACACCACGGCCTCGCGCATGATCGTGTTCATCTACCTCACGCCGCCGCTGACCGCGCTCGGGTTGCACTGGCTGGTGCCGGGCGAGCGCATGCAGCTGCGCCAGTGGCTCGGCGTGTTCGTTTCGTTCGCCGGCCTGGTGCTGGCCTTCGGCGAGGGGTTCGTCGCCTCCGGCGGCGCGACCATGCTCGGCGACCTGTGCGGCGTCATGGCTGCCGTGCTGTGGGCCGCAACCACGGTCCTGATCCGGGCCAGCGGGCTCGCGCGCGTGACCGCGAGCAAGACGCTGTTCTACCAGCTCGCGGTGTCGTCCGCGCTTCTGCTGCTGGCGTCGCACCTGATGGGGGAGTCGGGCGTGACGCGGCTCAGCCCGATCGCGCTCGCGTCGCTCGCCTACCAGGGGGTGGTGGTCGCCTTCGCGAGCTACCTGGCGTGGTTCTGGCTTCTCAGACGCTACCTCGCGGGACGGCTGGCGGTGTTCTCGTTCCTCGCCCCGATGTTCGGCGTCGTGTTCGGCGTGCTGGTGCTGTCGGAGCCGCTGCGGCCGACCTTCGTCGCGGCCGCGCTTCTGGTCGGCGCCGGGATCGTGCTGGTCAATTACAACCCGGTGCGCAGCGGGTAGACTTCCAGGCGTGGACAAGGATCAAAAGTCTTCCCAGCGCGTCGACGCCGTGCAGTACAAGCTCGGCATGCGTACGCTGGCGGCCGCGGTGAACATCATCACCAGCACGCACTCGGGGCACCGCTACGGCATGACGGCCACCGCGGTCTGCTCGGTGACCGCGGATCCGCCCACACTGTTGGTGTGCATCAACAAGGCGACCACGGCGCACAACGCGATCGCCAAGTCCGGCGTGTTCTGCGTCAATACCTTGCGCGCCGAGGATTCGGAGTTGTCGACCGCGTTCAGCGGCGCGCAGAGCGGGGAAGGGCGCTTCAAGTCGCGCGACTGGACTCACCTCGCCACCGGTTCGCCGGCATTGATTGACGCGCTGGTGTCCTTCGACTGCCGGCTGGTGAAGAAGTTCGCGCACGGCACGTACACCATCTTCCTTGGCCAGGTGGAACAGGTGCTGTTCGGCAAGAAGGGCAAGCCCCTGCTGTACGCCGACGGCCAGTACGCCAAGCTCGCCGTGCTTTCGCACGGTGAGCCGTTGCCCGAGGGGCTCGACTACTGGGGCTTCTAGTCCGGCAGCTTGCCCGGCAGGGTGAAGCGCTGGCGCGTGGTGCAGTAGCGGTTGGCGTACAGCCGCCCCACGGGACGGTAGTGCGCGTCCGAGATGCGCTTCGTCTTCGGGTCGATGACGCCTTCGCGCGCGTGTACCAGCAGGATCTCGCCGATGATGAACACTAGCCCCGGGACGATCTCCAGGTGCTTGTACACGCGGCACTCGAAGCACGCCGCGGCTTCCGCGATGCGCGGCTGCGACACCAGCAACGAGGGCGCCGGCGTGAGGCCGGTCTTTTCGAACTCGCTTTCTTCCTCCGGGACCTCATCGCTCGAGAGGTGCATCGCGTTGGCGGTCGCCTCGTCGACCAGGTTCACCACGAATTCGCCGCTGCGCAAGATGTTCTTGAGCGAGTGCTTCATCGCGCCGTCGCGCCTCGGGCCGAAGCTGACCATGATCAGCGGCGGGTCCTCGGAGAACGCGTTGAAGAACGAGTACGGCGCGCAGTTGGCCACGCCGGCTTCGTTGACGGTCGAAATCCACGCGATCGGGCGCGGAATCACCAGCCCGACGATGAGCTTGTAGCGCTCGGCGGGCGTCAGCTCGCCGAGCTTGAGATCCATCAGGGCGCCGCGCGGCGATAGAACTGCCGCTCGCGCGATTCGAGCCACTGCAGCGCGGTGTCGAGGTACTTCTTGAAGTGCGGCGTCTTCTGGTGCGCTTCGAACGCCGCCTCGTCGTCGTACACCTCGTACAGCATCGCCGAGGCCGGGTCGTTCGGGTCCACCAGGAGGTCGAAAGTCCTGCAGCCGGGCTCGGTCTCGCGCGCCGCCTTGCCGTTCTCCTGCACCGCCGTCATGAATTTGTCGATGCTGTCCGGCTTGATCCGGAGCTTCACCACCAGCGCAAATCCGCTCATCGTCGCCTCCGTCGTAGGGTTCACCGGATTATCGACGCGACGGCGCGGGCGTCAACACGGAACAGCGAACCGACGCCCCTGGATTTGCTATAATTCGCGCCCTCGCGCCCGTAGCTCAGTTGGATAGAGTACCTGGCTACGAACCAGGGGGTCGTGGGTTCGAATCCTGCCGGGCGCGCCAGATACGTACGGGGCTGGGCAAATTGCTCAGCCCCATTCTTTTGCGGCCTAGTAGGCGGCTGAGAGCTCGCTTTCGACCAGGCTCTTCAACTGCTCCCAGCCCCAGCTTGGCAGCGGCTTGCCGTTGACGAAGAACTCGGGCGTCGCCGTCACGTTCAGTTTTTGCGCGTCGCCAAGGTCTTGCTGCACGATCTTGTCCATAAGCGGCGAATTCATGTCCTGCCTGAGCCGTTCCATATCGAGACCTACGCCGCCGATGTAATTCCACACCAGGTCCGGCTGCGGACGATGGTGCGGCGCCCAGGAGGACTGGGCCGCGAAGACCGCTTCCAGGGTCGGCCAGAACTTCCCCTGCATGTGCGCTGCGGCAAGAATCTTCACCACGGAATCCGAGCCCTTGTGAAACGGCGCGTAGCGCTCGTAGAGACGGATCTTGCCAGGGTGATCGTCCATCAGTTTCTTGACCTTGGGATGGAACGCCTTGCAGGTATCGCAGGCCGGGTCGAAGAATTCGACGATCTCGACCTTCGCGGTCGGACTGCCCGTCGATGGCGAATAGTCGCGGACAAAGGTCGTTCGGTCGTGCCGGTACGCTTCGGCAGCCGCCTTCGAACCCTGGCTCTGGTAGTAGACCGCGCCGGCGACGATAGCAATTATGAGCAATATGGCGGAAAAGATGACCAAATATTTCTGCTTCATCTTGAGTTCCTTGTGTGGGGAAGGATCAGGAGCGCGACAATTGCCAGGATAGATATCGGCTGAAGCATAGCAATTCTTGCATATTGACCGGCGTCGAGCGTAAGAGGTTTGCCGGGCCTTGCGCCCGCTTGCAGCCGCTCCTGCGGCGCAGTCCTCGTCTGGTCTATCGGAGTGGGTACAGAATGGGCTTCACTGGAGCAACCCGTTTCCGTACACTTTCTTCCCTTGACCGCTCGTGCGGCATCTGTTCCGAACCATGATAAAGAGACGTTGCACCTGCGGCGCCGAAGCCGACGTGCGTCGCGGCACGCGCCGTACCGCGGATGGGCGGGACGAAATCGTCTACCGCGTGACCTGTCCCGTCTGCGGGCAGCTCGGTCCGGCTATTCCGGCGGAGGGCAAGGACGAAGCCGCCGCCATCGCCGAAGCCGTCGAGGCGTGGAACGAAATGATCGCCCGTCTCCGTCCGCTCGAAGCCTGAGGCAGACGTTCAAATCCTGCGGGGCGCGCGGCGTCGCCGCGCGCCCACCGGGATCAGGACTTCTTGTTGTAGGCGCTACACCAGCCTTGCGGCGAAATGTCTCCCTCGATCAGGCCGCAGGCCTTCGGCGGCTGGAAGTACACACATTCAGCGCAACGCTGGCCGTTCTTGGGCGTGTCCTGGTACTGCAGGGCGCTCTTGGCAAGCTTCGCCGCGCGAGCGTCGCGAACCGGAATCACCGCGGCAACCAGGGCAGCCCCCGCGAGCGTGGCCGCACCCCGAAAGAAAACGCGTCTCGTCAGTTTCGATTCGTCTTGCATCGTAACCTCCTCTCTTATAGCGTTTTAGAGAAACATCGGTGATATCAGAACGAGCCCCCGGGTTTTATGACTTTGGTAACGCCCGGCACCACGATCTCCTTGTAAGCGAACGAGCCGGTCGTTGCTTTCTCGTGGCAGTCGTTGCAGTTCATCAGCACCTTGATCGCCGTGGGAGGGAAGGTTCTCGAGGTGTTGACCCGAGGAGTCGCTTTCTTTGCGTACGCCGCCATGAAATGTTTGGCCCTGAAGACCGGCAGGCTGGTGATGCGCAGCGGTGCGGCGTCTTTCCGCAGCCGGTAGAGGATTGCCTGCGCACCGAAATAATCCGACTTGTCCGCGGCGTTCGATTCCAGGTACTGCTCGATTTCCCGCGCGACTTTCGGCTCCAGGAGGAGCGACTCTCCGAAATGGTCGTTGTTCGCCTTGGCCATCAACGCCCGCCACGAGCGCGCCGGCAGCATGCCGGGAAGGTAAATGAAGTGGCAGTCGCCGCACTCGTTGACATAGGTTGGGTTGCTCGCAGGCGCGAAGCCGCCTCTCTCATATTTGTGGGGATTGAAGCGGTCGTCGACGGCAGCGGCGGGGCCGGCGCTGAGCATTGCGCAAACGGCGCATGACAGCAGCGTTATTCTCAGAAAATTCGGCATTACTAAGCTCCTGACATGAGGGATGGGAATCAGCCCGCAATGATACGCAAGCTTGCCGTCAGCTGGTCTTTGTTCGGCGCATGCGGGGTATTGCTCACTTGTCGCGGAACAGCTTGTCGTTGACGTGGAAGCTCTTGCCCCTGAAGTCCCCGGACTTGAGGTCGTAGTGGCACACGCCGCATTCGGTGAGGGTCTTGGGTCGGGGGGTGCCGTTCCAGACCGGATCGAGCACGGCGGCATGCAGTCCCGCGATGTACGGCACCTGCGTGATGCGCAGCGGCGCCTGGTTGGGATGCAGCGAGCCCATGATGGCGCGGGACTGATCGTTGGTCGCCCGGTCGGCCGCGTGCGCGACCAGGTAGTCGGTGATCCCGCGCTGGGTTGGCGCATCGAGCTTGGCCGGATCGCCGAAATGGTCCTCCAGCTGCTGCATCACCTTGCGCCAGGACGCGGCCGGCAGCAGCTCCGGCGAGAACGCCGTGTGACAGCTTCCGCACTCTTTGACATAGGCGCCGTCAGTGGGCACCAGAACGCGTCCCGACGCAGCCGAGGCGGGCGCGACAAGCGTGGCCCAGCCGCCGCCTACGGTGGCCGCAGCGAGTACGAGCGCGGCAAGCCCATGTGTCGTCGTTTTCATCGTCTCCCCTTTCGTTTTTATCGACTTCTGAGCATCGTCAGCACATCGCCCTTTTCCTGCGGCGTGCATTCCCGGCCGAGCGTCCACTTGCAATTGCGCGCCAGCCACTTCTTGATCTTTGCCTTGTCGGACAGGCGCTCCGGATTGACCGAGGGCGCCATGGGTTCGATGACCTTGCCGGTGCTCGCGTGCTTGCCCTTCTTCCTCAGATCTGCCGTGTGGCACAGCGCGCAGCGCCGCGCCTGGCCGGTCTTGGGATCGATGACCTTGCGTTCCCACAGCTGCTCGCCGGCTGCGACCGTGAACCCGCTCGCGCCCTGCGCCCGGAACTGCTGCAGCAGGTCGTCCACCGGGGCCGCGGATGCGGTTGCGTCCATCCCGAGCAGCGCCAGCCCTGCCGCCAGCGCGATGTTGCGTAAGCCCGGCATGCGATCACCCTCCCTTTTGCACTGGAGATCTGCCCAGGTTGATATCGATCGCCCCGGGCGCGAAGCGGCCCGCCTCGGCGTCGCGGTGGCACTTGCCGCAGGCGGAGCGGTGCACGCGTTCCCAGGTCGCCGCGTCGAGGCTGGCATGGCGCTGCTCCCAGTAGGGCGTGGCGCTGATGCGCAAAGGCGCCGCAGCCGCAGGGACGGTGGTTGCCATCTTCCACGCCACGGGCGAGGCCAGCGCCTCGGCGGCGTTGCGTTCAGCGTAGGCTTGCAGATGGCGCAGCGTTTCATTGCTCAAGCCGAGGTCCTCTCCAAAATGCGACTTTTGCTCGGCGAACATCCTCGACCATGAGCGTGCCGGCAGCAGCGAAGGGTGGTAGTCGAGGTGACAATCGCTGCACTCGTTCTTCCATACCGCGTCCAGCGGCAGCGCCGGCGGTCGATCGCGCGGCGCGCCGGCCGCCATGGGATAGGCGCGAAAGTACCCGAGCGCTCCGAACGCCAGGGCAAGCGCGAGCGTAACGGCGACGCCGCGCCTCGCCTCGACAGCCGCGATCGCGCTGTCGGCTCGCTTGTAGCCGGTGAGCATCGAGGCGATGAGGTTCTGGCGATCGGCCAGGCAGCCCACCAGCACCCCGAGGATATGAACGGCCACCACCGCGAGCATGGCGTAGGCCAGCCACTGGTGCAGCGCGTGGGCGATGTCTCCCACCCGGTAGCCGAACCCGCCGGCGAGCACTCCCAGGCGCTTCTCGGCCCCGAGCGTGACAACGCCCGTGGCGACTTCCAGCGCGGCGAGCGTGAGCAGGGCATAAATCGACCAGCTGCCGGCGGGGTTGTGGCCGACGTAGTGCGCCTGGCGAGCGCGCGCGAGCGCGAGCAGATAGCGCCAGGCCGACGATGCCGGGAACGCAAAGCTCGCAAAGCGCGCCCAGTGCGTGCCGGCGAACCCCCACACGAGGCGGAAGGCGACCAGCGCGCCGATAACGTAACCGAAGAATTCGTGAACATCGAGGTAGCGCGCATCGCGCGTGAGCCAATCGCCGGCAAAGCAGGCAGCGAGCAGCCAGTGAAATATTCGGGTCGGAGCGTCCCAGACGCGCACACGATGGGTGTCCTCGGCCATGGCGACATCGGTGATATCAGGTTGCGAAAGCTTTGGCAGCCTCAAGAGGGACAAAAAATCTCCCCGGACAGAGGCCGCTTGCGCGGCCCCTGCGCGGGGAGATGGGTCTTGCGTCGATTGAGTCGTCGTCTAGAAGCTGTACTCCATCCCGAGATCGCAGCACGACGATGTACGTTCCACGCCGGTGAACGAGCGCGTCGTCGACTCCGGGGACATGCGCAGATGGAAGCTCACGTTCATTGCGGGGTTCCACAACAGCGTGAGACTCATGGCATCGCGATTGCCGAAATCGGTCGTCACTCCTGCCGGACTCGTGTACTGGTACTTCATGTCACGCCACCAGTACGCCTCGAAGCCGTAGGTACGCTTGTAGAAATAACGCCCGATGACGCCAACGACGTCGCGTTTTGCGCTGGCGCCGCTCTTGTAGTCCTGCTTGGTGCCGTCCGCCTTGCCCATCAAGACCCAGGAATGGACACCACGGTCGGCCACGTCCCACTCGGCGCGGATGCTGTAGGTGTTGAACTTGTCCACCTCCTCAACCGGAGCGCCGCTGATCGCGTAGCCGCCGAGCACGTTGCTGAACGACAGGCTCGAATCCGTCACCCCCGCCGGGCAGGTTCCCGGGCAGATGAAGCTCGACTTGGTCCGGGTCATGATCGAGGCGTTGTCGTTGCCGTTCGCGCCCTCGAAGGCCACCCACAAGTCGTTGTCGGTCTTGCGGAAAAAGTCGTAGCCCAGCGCGTAGTACACCTGCGAGCCGTCGGACCAGCTGTTGTTCGTCACCCCGGTGTTGGGCGCGATCTGCAGCCACCAGCG
>DATFMS010000228.1:0-30411 GCA_035266805.1 Burkholderiales bacterium
GTCGGCCTGGTTCACCACCTTGCCGAACGGCGAGTTGCCGGCGAACACCCGCACCGTTACCGCGCCGCCGGATTTCTTCTCGATTTCCCTGCCGAGCGGCTGCAGCACGTCGGTGACGAAGCCGTGCGTGGGCGGGACGAAAGTCGAGAATTTCAGCTCCAGGTCGGCGGCCTGCGCCGGCGCGGCGAGCGCGGCGACGACGGTTGCGGCAAGCGCAGTGACTTTGAATTTCATTCTAATTCCCCCTCGGGGTAATTCTAGCTTGGATAACCGTCAGGATTCGCCGCCTGCCAGCGCCAGGCGTCGCGGCACATGTCCTCCAGCCCGAGCCGCGCGCGCCAGCCGAGCTCGCGCGCGGCGAGCGAGGCGTCGGCGTAGCAGCTGGCGATGTCGCCCGGGCGGCGGGCGACGATCTCGAGCGGCACTTTCCTGCCGGTGGCCTGCTCGAACGCGCGCACCGTCTCGAGCACCGAGTAGCCGCGCCCGGTGCCGAGGTTGGCGGTCAGCGAACGCTCGTTCTGCCCGAGGAACTCGAGCGCCGCGAGGTGGCCGGCGGCGAGATCCATGACGTGGATGTAGTCGCGCACCCCGCTGCCGTCGGCGGTGGGGTAGTCGGCGCCGAACACGCGCAGCTTGGGCAGCCGGCCGGCGGCGACCTGGGTCAGGTAGGGGAACAGGTTGTTCGGCACCCCGCGCGGGTCCTCGCCGATGCGGCCCGAGGGGTGGGCGCCGATCGGGTTGAAGTAGCGCAGCGCGGCGTAGGCGAAGCCCGGCTCGGCCGCGGCGGCGTCGGCCAGCAGGTGCTCGATCACCAGCTTGGTCTTGCCGTAGGGGCTCGCCGGCCGCAGCGGGTGGTCCTCGGTCAGCGGCAGGCGCTCGGGCTCGCCGTACACCGTGGCCGAAGAGCTGAACACCAGCCGCCTCACCCCGCGGCGCGCCATCGCTTCGAGCAGCGCGATGCTGCCGCCGACGTTGTTGTCGTAGTACAGCACCGGCTTTGCCACCGACTCGCCGACCGCCTTCAGGCCGGCGAAGTGGATCACCGCCGCGACCGGCTGCGCGGCGAAGGCCGCCTCGAGCGCTGAGCGGTCGCGCAGGTCGGCGCGGTGGAATTCGATCCGCGCCCCGGGCGCGAGCTCGCGCACGCGCTCGAGCACCGCGGGCTTGGAGTTGCAGAGGTTGTCCACCACCACGATCCCGTACCCCGCCTGCGCCAGCGCGACGCAGGTGTGCGAGCCGATATAGCCCAGCCCGCCGGTGACGAGGATCGTCTTGAAATCGGGGTCGGAGTCCATTTATTTCCTGGGGAAATCGAGGTCAGAGTCGAATTTGAGATCCAAAAATTCGACTCTGACCCCGATTTCAGGTCCGGTTGTAGCGGTCGTCGAAGCGCACGATGTCGTCTTCGCCCAGGTAGTCGCCGGACTGCACCTCGACGATCAGCAGCGGCCGGCGGCCGGGGTTCTCGAGCCGGTGCTTGACGCCCTGCGGGATGAAGGTGGACTGGTTCTCCTCCAGCATCAGCTCGTCGTCGCCGCGGGTGACCAGGGCGACGCCGGAGACGACCACCCAGTGCTCGGCGCGGCGGTTGTGCAGCTGCAGCGAGATGGCGTGGCCGGGCTTGACCATCAGGCGCTTGACCTGGAAGCGCTCGGCGGCGTCGATCGACTCGTAGTAGCCCCAGGGGCGGTACACGCGCGAGTGCGCCACGTGCTCGCGCCGTTCGGCCTTCTCCAGCTGCTCGACCACCTGCTTGACGTCCTGCGCGCGCTCGCGCGCGGCGATCAGGATGGCGTCGTCGGTCTCGACGATCAGCAGCCCCTCGACGCCGAGCAGCGAGACGTGGCGCGCGTCGGCGCGCACGTAGCAGTTGCGGGCGTCGGCCGCGGCGACGTCGCCCGCCAGCACGTTGCCCGCTTCGTCCTTGGCGCCGATTTCCCACAGCGACGACCACGAGCCGACGTCGCTCCAGCCGAAGTCGCTCTCGATCACCGCGCCATCGCTGGTGTGCTCCATCACCGCGTAGTCGACCGACTCGGCGGGGCAGGCGGCGAAGGCTTCGGCGTCGAGGCGCACGAAGTCGAGGTCGCTGGTTTTCGCCGCCGTCGCACGCTCGACCGCGGCCAGCATGTCCGGGCGCTGGCGCCTGAGCTCCGCGAGATACGTCGCGGCGCCGAACAGGAACATGCCGCTGTTCCAGTAGAAGCCCCCCTGCTCGAGAAAGCCGCGCGCGGCCGCCGCGTCGGGCTTTTCAACGAAGCGCCGGATGCGCCGCGCGCCGGGGCAGCCGGCGATCGGCTCGCCGGCCTCGATGTAGCCGTAGCCGGTGGCCGGCTCGCTCGGACGGATGCCGAAGGTGGCGAGCAGCCCGTGCTCGGCGGCGAGGCACGCGGCGCCGACCGCGGCCTGGAACGCCGCGGTGTCGAGAATCATGTGGTCCGAGGGCAGCACCAGCAGCAGCGCGTCGGGCTGATCAGAACGCAGCCACAGCGCGGCGGCGGCGATCGCCGGCGCGGTGTTGCGCCCGACCGGCTCGAGCAGCACCGCGCGCGGCGCGACGCCGATCTCGGCCAGCTGGTCGGCGGCGAGGAAGCGGTGCTCGCTGTTGACCACCAGCAGCGGCGCGCCGCACTCGGGCAGGCCCTGCAGGCGCAGCGCGGTGTCCTGCAGCAGGGTGCGCTCGCTCACCAGCGGCAGGAACTGCTTCGGCAGCAGCTTCCTCGACATCGGCCACAGCCGGCTGCCGCTGCCGCCGGAAAGGATTACGGGAACGATGCGTGGGTTCATGAGAGCCGATAAATTCTGACCGGCGCCTATTTTCTGGCGTGCAGCGCCTTGCCTACCGCGGCGGCCGACTCGCGCAGCAGCGCTTCGGTGGTGTCCCAGCCGATGCAGGCGTCGGTCACCGAGCAGCCGTAGATCAGCTTCGACTTGTCCTCGGCGATCGGCTGGCTGCCCGCCACCAGGTTGCTCTCGAGCATCAGGCCGACGATCGAGCGGTTGCCCTCGACGATCTGGTGCAAGCAGTCCTTGAACACCAGCGGCTGCAGCTCGGGCTTCTTGAACGAGTTGGCGTGCGAGCAGTCGACCACGATGTTGGGCGCCACGCGCGCCTCCGTCAGCGCCTGCTCGACCAGGGCGACGTGCGCGGTGTCGTAGTTCGGGCTCGCGGCGCCGCCGCGCAGCACGATGTGGCCGTAGGAGTTGCCGCCGGTGCGCACGATCGCCGAGCGGCCGTCGGGGTCGATGCCGAGGAAATTGTGGCGCTGGCGCGCCGAGCGGATGGCGTTGATCGCGATCGCGGTGTCGCCGTCGGTGGCGTTCTTGAACCCGACCGGGGCCGACAGGCCGCTCGCCATCTCGCGGTGGGTCTGCGACTCGCTGGTGCGGGCGCCGATCGCGTACCACGAGATCAGGTCGCCGAGGTACTGCGGCGCCACCGGGTCGAGCGCCTCGGTGGCGGCGGGCACGCCCTGGTCGGCGAGCGCGAGCAGGAACTTGCGCGCGCGCTGCATGCCTTCCTCGATGCGGAACGAGCCGTCCAGGCGCGGGTCGTTGACGAAGCCCTTCCAGCCGCTCACCGTGCGCGGCTTCTCGAAGTACACCCGCATCACCAGGTACAGCGCGTCGGCGAGCTCGACCGCGAGCTGGCGCAGGCGCGCGGCGTACTCGAGCCCCGCCTTGGGGTCGTGGATCGAGCACGGCCCCACCACCACGAACAGGCGCGGGTCGCGCCGCTCGAGGATGTGCTGCAGCGTGCGCCGCGCCTCGGTCACCGTCTTCGTCGCGCGCGGCGTGATCGGCGCCTTGGCGTGCAGCTCGCGCGGCGAAGGCATCGCCTCGAAGGCGACGATGTGAACGTCTTCCGTCCTGCTGGCGCTTTTCATGGGAGTCCGGATTGTAAACCGCCCTTCCCCCTAAACCGGGGACAGACCCCGATTTCGCTGACTAACGCGCTGATTCGGAAAGCGCCGGATCACGGTGTGTCCCCGATTTGCGTTTCGGCGGACGCCCGGCGCGTCCCGGCGTCAGGCGTCGGCCGAGGGCGCGCGCGGCGAGGCTGCGGAACGCCGCGTCACCCAGCGCGCCACCGCTGTTGGTTGCGCGGCGGATCTCCTTCAGCTGGTCCGCGCCGAGGCCGGACTCGACCAGCGTGCGATACGCGGCGCGGCGTGCGTGGTCGTCGATCCCGAGGGCGAGATATTCCGGGTGCGGCACGAGCCATGCTTGCCCCGCGCCGGCGGCGTTGGCGCAATGGCTCGACCAGCGATAGTCGCCCGCGTGGGCGACCATGCCGGCGCGCACCGGGTTGAGCTCGATATAGCGGTAGCACGCCAAGACGTAGCGCTCGGACTGCGCGATGCAGGAACGAAAGCGCCCCTCCCACAGGGTTCCGGTGCGCTCGCGGCTGCGGTTGATGTACTGCACGTAGCGCTGGCCGAGATTCTTCATCAGCAGCGCGCAAGCTTTCGCCGCCCGCGGCGTGGCGAGCAGGTGAACATGATTGGTCATCAGGCAGTAGGCGTGGATCTCGCAGCCGTGGCGCCGCGAGAGCTCGCGCAGGTGATCGAGATAAACGAGGTAGTCGGCGTCGCGGTGAAAGCAGGCCGAGCGGTTGTTGCCGCGCTGGATGATGTGCACGGCCACCTCAGGCAGAACCGCTCTTGCGTGACGAGGCATGTGCGCACAACGATTCCCGCCGTGAGTCGGTTGACCAGTGTCCGCGTAATCGGGGACATGTCTTCGCTTTATTTCTGAAGAAACAATCGACTAACGAGCGAAATCGGGGTCTGTCCCCGGTTTGGGTTTAGACGCGGAGCGGGAGGTTTCGGAAGCCGCGGAAGCGGATGCGGCGGTCGCGCTCGGGGGCGCCTGCGAGTTCGAGCTTGGGGAAGCGGGGGAGGAGGCGGGCGAAGGCGATGCGCGCTTCCATGCGCGCGACGTTCAAGCCGGCGCAGGCGTGGGCGCCCTGGCCGAAGGCGAGGTGGCGGTTGGGCTTGCGCCCGACATCGAAATTCTCGGGGTCGGGGAACTGCGCCGGGTCGCGGTTGGCGGCGCCGATGCCGATGGTGATCGAGGTGCCCGCGGGCAGCGCTTTGCCGCCGAGCTCCATCGGCGCGGTGAGGCGGCGGTTGTTGAGCTGGATCGGCCCTTCGTAGCGCAGCATCTCCTCGACCGCGGTGGGAACGAGCGCGGGATCCTGTTGCACTCGCGCCAGCTCGGCGGGATGGCTGAGCAGGAGCCACGTACCGTTGCCGATGAGATTGGTCGTGGTCTCGTGCCCCGCGTTGAGCATGAAGATGCACTGGTGGTAGAGCTCGGTCTCGCTCAGGCGCTCGCCGCCCTTTTCGCCCTGGATCAGGCGCGTGAGCACGTCGGCGTCGTAGTCGCCGGGGTGCTTGCGCCGCTCGGCGATCAGCTCCCTGAGCAGGGCGACGAACTCGGTGACGGCGCGGTTGCCCGCTTCGTGCATGGCAGGCGTAAGCGTGGGCTCGAGCCCGGAGAGGATCGCCGCCGACCAGCCGCGCAAGGGGCCTCGCGCGGCGCCCGGCACATCGAGCAGGTTGCCGACCACCTCGATCGGGATCTGCGAGGCGAAGGCGTCGATGAAGTTGACCTCGCGCGCGTCGGCCATCTCGTCGAGCAGGCGCTCGACCAGCTTGACGACGTCGGCTTCCATGCGCGCGATCGCGCGCTGGTTGAGCGCGCCCACGATGATGCGCCGCACGCGCGTATGCAGCGGCGGGTCGTTGAACACCAGGCTGGTGGTGTGGTGCTCGTACAGCGGCGTGTCGCCCAGCTTGGGGCCGAACTCGGCCTTCTTGTCCGAGCTCGCGCGCGCATCGCGATAGGCCGCGAGCGCGTCCTCGTAGCGCGACAGGAACACCCCGCCGCCCTCGAGCGCGTGCACCGGGTCGTGTTCGCGCAGCGCGGCGTACCAGGGGTAGGGGTCGTCGATGAAGTCGGCCGGCGCGCGGGTGAGCTCGAATGCGCGCGCGCGTTCACGGGCGTCCATTCGGCTATTATGCACGGCCATGCAACGCGTTCCGATGGCCGAGTTCGAGCCCGGCCTGAAAAAGCGGCTCGATGAGCTGTGGGGCGAGCCGGTGAATCTCTACCGCGCCCTCGGCAACCACCCGGCGCTGGCCGCGGCCTGGACCGAATTCGCCAACTCGATCCGCCACGACAGCCGCACGCCGCGCAAGCTGCGCGAGCTCATGATCCTGCGCACGGCGCAGGTCGCGCGCTCGCACTACGAGTGGGCGCAGCACCTGAAGATGGCGCGCAAGGCGGGCGTCAGCGAGGACCAGATCGACGAGCTCGAGCTGTGGCGCGAGTCGAAGCATTTCGATGCGCGCGAGCGCGCCGCGCTGGCGCTGACCGAGGGCGTGATGGCGTGCCATGTCACGGACGAGGTCTACGCCGAAGTCGCGCGGCACTTCGGCCACGCCGAGTACGTCGAGCTGTGCCTGACGGCGGCGTTCTACGCCATGGTCTCGCGCATGCTCGACGCGATGCGGGTCGAGTTCGACGACGACGTCCGCGAGCACTCGCCGCGTCTTCCCTGAGGCCGCGTGGCGACGCCCTCGCGCAGCTACCGCTACTACGAGTTCGTGATGGCGGCGTTCGTCACCATCCTGATCTGCTCCAACCTGATCGGGCCGGCCAAGATCGCGCAAATCGAGGCGCCGTTCTTCGGCCCGCTCACCTTCGGCGGCGCGGTGTTGTTCTTTCCCATCTCCTACGTGTTCGGCGACATCCTGACCGAGGTCTACGGCTACGCGCGCGCGCGGCGCGTGATCTGGGCCGGGTTCGCCGGCCTGGGCTTCGCTTCGTTCATGGCCGCAGTGGTGGTGGCGCTGCCGCCGGCGCCGTTCTGGCAACACCAGGACGCCTACGAGGTCGCCTTCGGCACCACGTGGCGCATCGCCGGGGCGTCGATGATCGCCTACTTCTGCGGCGAGTTCGTCAACTCCTACGTGCTGGCGAAGATGAAGATCCTCACCGCCGGGCGCTGGCTGTGGACGCGCACCATCGGCTCGACCCTCTTCGGCGAAGGCGTCGATTCGCTGCTGTTCTACCCGCTCGCGTTCTACGGCGCGGGCATCATCCCCGACGACAAGCTGCCGCTGGTGATGCTGGCGCAGTTCGTCACCAAGGTCGGAGTCGAGGTGATGCTGACGCCGGTGACCTACAAGGTGGTGGCGCTGCTCAAGCGCGCCGAGAACGAGGACTACTACGACCGGCGCACCGACTTCAACCCGTTCACGCTCAAGGCCTGAGCGGGCTCAGTCGCCGAGCTTGCCCGCGCGGTAGGCCTCGAGCAGCCGGCGCAGCTGCCCGCGCTCGATGCCCGGCACGTCGTCGAGCAGATAGCGGTTGCCGATCTCGACGTAGAACTGGCCGGCGAGCCGGTCGCTGCCGTCTAGCCGCCACACCAGCAGGTGGTGGCGCTCGATGCCGATTTCGGCCACCGCGCGGCTGCGCGGCGAGAAGTACTGCCTGTAGACGCGCTTGAACTCCTCGGCGCCGACCCAGTCGCGGTACTCGCGCAGCACCTCGTAGCGGCGCTTGGGCGCGTTCGACAGCCGCGCCGCGGCCTCGATGTCGCCGGCAGAAAGGTCGCGCGCCAGCTCGCGCGCGGTCGCCAGCGCCCCGCCGTCGGCCGGGTCGGCGCGCAGGGTGTAGGCAAGCGTCTCGCCTTCGAGCTCGATCGAGCGCTCCTGCGCGTGGGCCGCGCCGACCAGCGCGCACAGAAGAAGAAACGTCAAAACCGGGGACAGACCCCGATTTCCAAGAAAAATCGGGGTCTGTCCCCAATCAGGCGGCAGCACGCTCCTCGGCGCCGCCGGCGCGGTAGCGCGCGAGCAGCTGGTCGGTCTTGGCGCGCGCCTTGTCGATGCTCTCCTGCTTGATGTGGCCGTAGCCGCGGATTTCCTCTGGGACCGAGGCGATCTGGACCGCGAGGCCGTGGTTCTGCGCCGAGAGGCCGGCGAGCAGGGTATCGACGGTGCGCTCGTACTCGCCGATCAGCGCGCGCTCGGTGCGCCGCTCGTCGCTGCGGCCGAAGAGGTCGAAGGCGCCGCCGCGCAGCCCCTTCATGCGGGCGAGGAGCTTGAACACGCTCATGACCCAGGGCCCGAAGCGCATCTTCTTCGGCTCGCCGGTGCGCGGGTCGGGCTTGGCGATGAGCGGCGGGGCGAGGTAGAAGTAGGTCTTGTAGTCGCCCTCGAACATGCCGGCGATGCGCTTGGCGAAGTCGCCCCTGGCGTACAGCCGCGCCACCTCGTACTCGTCCTTGTACGCCATCAGCTTGGCGTAGTAGCGCGCCACCGCCTCGGCCAGCTTGGTCGAGCCGCCGAGCTTCTCGCTCTCGGCCTTCCTCACCCGCTCGACGAGCGCCTGGTAGCGCCCGGCCCAGGCGGCGTCCTGGTAGTCGGTCAGCAGCTTGACCCGGCGCTCGAGCAGCTCGTCGAGGTTGCGCGAGAAGTGCTCGCCGATCGGGATCACCTCGCCCGGCGTCGCCGCGCGGCGCACGCGCTCGAGGTCGACCGCGGCGCGGCGGCCCCAGGTGAAGCTGGCGACGTTGAACTCGACCGCGATGCCGTTCAACTGGATCGCGCGCACGATCGCCGAGGCCGACAGCGGCACCCAGCCCTTCTGGTAGGCGTAGCCGAGCATGAACATGTTGGTCGCGATCGAGTCGCCCATCAGCCCGGTGGCGAGCTCGGCCGCGGGAACGAAGTCGACGTTCGTCGCCCCGCAGGCCTGCGCCACGTCGTGCCGCAGGTCGCTCCCCGGCAGCTTCCAGTCCGGGTTGGCGACGAACTCCGCGGTCGGGGTGGTGGTCGCGTTGACCACGCCGCGGGTGGCGGTGGGATTCATCTTCTCCAGCGCGTCGGTGGTGGCGGTCACCACCAGGTCGCAGCCGACCACCAGGTTCGCGTTGCCCGCGCCCAGGCGCGCCGCGTGCAGCGCCTCGGCGCTCTCGGCCAGCTGGACGTGCGACATCACCGCGCCGTACTTCTGCGCCAGGCCCGACATGTCGAGCACCGACACGCCCTTGCCTTCGAGGTGCGCCGCCATGGCCAGGATCTGGCCGATGGTGATGACGCCGGTGCCGCCGATGCCGGTCACGAGCACGCCGAACGGGGCGTCGAGCCCCGGCAGCGCGGGCTCTTCGAGCGCGAAATCGTCGTCGAGCGAAACCGCCGCCGACTTGCCCTTCTTCAGCTGCCCGCCCTCGACCGTGACCAGGCTGGGGCAGAAGCCTTTGACGCAGGAGTAGTCCTTGTTGCAGGTCGACTGGTTGATCTTGCGCTTCCTGCCGAATTCGGTCTCGAGCGGCTCGACCGAGAGGCAGTTGGACTTGACGCTGCAGTCGCCGCAGCCCTCGCACACCATGTCGTTGATCACCACCCGCTTGGCCGGGTCGGGGAAGGCGCCGCGCTTCCTGCGGCGGCGCTTCTCCGAGGCGCAGGTCTGGTCGTAGATCAGCGCGGTGACCCCGGGCGTGTCGCGCAGCTCGCGCTGCACCTCGTCGAGCTCGTCGCGGTGGCGCACGGTTACGCCCGGCGCCCAGCTGGTCGCCGCCGGGTACTTGTGCGGCTCGTCGGTCACCACCACGACCTTGCTCACGCCTTCCGCCGCGACCTGGCGCGAGATCAGCGCCGGGTCGAGCGGGCCGTCGTGGCGCTGGCCGCCGGTCATCGCCACCGCGTCGTTGAACAGGATCTTGTAGGTCATGTCGACCTTGGCCGCGACCGCGGCGCGGATCGCCAGCAGCCCGGAGTGGTAGTAGGTGCCGTCGCCCAGGTTGGCGAAGATGTGCTTCTCGTCGGTGAACGGCGCCTGCCCGATCCACGGCGCGCCCTCGGCGCCCATGTGGGTGAAGGTCGCGGTCGAGCGGTTCATCCACACCGCCATGAAGTGGCAGCCGATGCCGGCGGTGGCGCGGCTGCCTTCGGGCACCCGGGTCGAGGTGTTGTGCGGGCAGCCGGAGCAGAAATAGGGCTGCCGGATCGCGGTCACGCGCGGCTTGGCGAGCGCCTTGTCCTTGAAGTCGAGGAAGGCGAGGCGGTCCTTGAACTGGGATCCAAGATTCTTTTCCATTCCCAGTTTCTGCAGCCGCTGCGCGATCACGCGCGCCACCATCGCCGGCGTGTGCTCGTAGTGCGCGGGCAAGAGCCACGTGCCGGCGGGCTGTCCGGCGGCGCGGCTCCACTCGCCGTTGTCGTCGAACTTGCCGACCACGCGCGGCGCGCGCACGCCTTCTTTCCAGTTGTAGAGCTCTTCCTTGATCTGGTACTCGATCAGCTGGCGCTTTTCCTCCACCACCAGGATCTCTTCCAGCCCCTCGGCGAAGCGGCGCGCGCCCTGCGGCTCGAGCGGCCAGGTCATCGCCACCTTGTACACGCGCAGGCCGATGTCGCGCGCGACGCGCTCGTCGATGCCGAGGTCGGCCAGCGCCTGCATGGTGTCGCCGAAGGACTTGCCGGTGGTGACGATGCCCAGGCGCGCCGCGGGCGAGTCCCAGACGATGCGATCGAGCTTGTTGGCGCGCACGTAGGCCGCCGCGGCATAGGCCTTCCAGTCGAGCAGGCGCGCCTCCTGCTCGAGGATGGCGTCGGGCCAGCGGATGTTGAGCCCGCCCGGCGGCAGCGTGAAGTCGGTCGGCAGCTGGATCTTCACCCGCTCGGGGTCGACATCGACCGAGGCGCCCGACTCGACCACGTCGGTGACGCACTTGAAGGCGACCCAGCAGCCGGCGTAGCGGCTCATGGCGAAGCCGTGCAGCCCGAGGTCGAGATACTCCTGTACGTTGGCCGGGTTGAGCACCGGGATCATGCAGGCCTTGAAGATGTGCTCGGACTGGTGCGGCAGGGTCGAGGACTTGGCCGCGTGGTCGTCGCCGGCGAGCGCGAGCACGCCGCCGTGCGGGGAGGTGCCGGCGGCGTTGGCGTGCTTGAACACGTCGCCGCAGCGGTCGACGCCCGGGCCCTTGCCGTACCACATGCCGAATACGCCGTCGTACTTCGCGCCCGGAAACATGCCGACCTGCTGCGTGCCCCAGATCGCGGTCGCGGCGAGGTCCTCGTTGACGCCGGGCTGGAACACGACGTGGTGGCTCTGCAGGTGCTTCTTGGCGCCCCACATGGTCTGGTCGACGCCGCCGAGCGGCGACCCGCGGTAACCCGAGATGTAGCCCGCCGTGTTGAGCCCGGCCCGTGCGTCGCGCTCGCGCTGCAGCAGCATCAGGCGCACCAGCGCCTGGGTGCCGGTGAGGAACACGCGGCCCTTGCCGAGCGTGTACTTGTCGTCGAGTGAAACCTGGGCGAGCTGGGAGGGATCTACAGGTGCGTTCATCGGCGTATCTCCACAAGTGTTGCTGAATGCCGCGTCGTGGCCCCGCGATTCGAGCCTAACACAGCATTAGACAGGGGCGCGGGCCCTGATTCGCGGCTTGAGCCGTTTCGCGTCCGGCAGGTCCCAGTAAGGTTCGGTGCCGAAGGATTCGACCATGAAATCGATGAAGGCGCGGGTCTTGGCCGGCAAATGGCGGCGGTGCGGGTAGACCGCGTAGATGGCCACGTCGGTGTCGAAGGTATAGCCGGGGCAAAGCGGCACCAGCGTGCCGTCCTCGAGCTGGCGGCGCACGTCCCAGGTCGACTTGAGCGCGACGCCCAGGCCGGCGAGCGCCCACTCGCGCAGCACTTCCCAGTTGTCGCAGACGTACTTGCCGGTGACCCGCACCTCGCCCTGCTTGCCGGCCGGGCCCTTGTACTCGATCGTCATGGCGAAACTGCCGTCACCCCGGTTGGCGACCAGGAAGTTGTGCTTGGCCAGTTCCAGCGGCGTGCGCGGCGTGCCGTGGCGGCGCAGATACTCGGGGCTCGCGCACACGACGCGGCGGTTGGGGGCCAGCTTGCGCGCGGCGAGCGAGGAGTCCTCGAGCTCGGCGATGCGCACCGCGAGGTCGAAGCCCTCGTCGATCACGTTCACGCGCCGGTCCGAGAGGCTGAGCGCGAGCCGCAGCTTGGGGTAGCGCGCGGCGAACTGCGGCACCAGGGGCGCGATGTGCTGGTGGCCGAACGACGCCGGCAGCGCCACCTTGAGCACGCCCTGCGGCTCGTCGCGCCCGGCCGCGGCGGCGGCGTCGGCTTCCTCGATCTCCTCCAGGATGCGGGTGCAGGACTCGAAGTAGGCGACCCCTTCGTCGGTCAGGTGCAGGCTGCGGGTGGTGCGGTGGACCAGGCGCGTGCCCAGGCGCGCTTCGAGCGCCGACAGGCTGCGGCTGACCACCGCCGGGGACAGCCCCAGCTCGCGCGCCGCGGCCGACAGGCTACCGCTCGACACGACCTTGGCGAAAATCGACATTTGCTGCAGCGAGTCGGACATATCTTTGCTGTTTGCGCAAAGCTGAATTGATAATTAAGCCTATTCTAAACTATATAGCAAAGCCTTACTATTGCTGCATCGCAACACCGTTGAATGAGGTAACACCATGAACGCCAGCGAAATCCGCTACATCGAACAGCATCTGGAAGCCGAGCCGAAGCTGCCGCTTTCGGATTACCAGATGGCCGACATCGTGCGCCGCGCCCAGCGCGAGCGCTCCAAGGCGATCGCCGCGATGTTCGCCGGCCTCGGGGCGCGGATCGCCGCTTACTTCCGCGCCCTGCGCGAGAGCGCGGCCACCCAGACCGGCGCCGGCCTGCGCCACAGCTGATCACCGACTGCGCCCGCCGCGGAATCCTCCTCCCTCCTCCTTCCGCGGCGGGGTTCGTCCCGCTCCGCACGCAAGTGCGGGGCGGGACCGCACTTAGAAAATAGGGACAGACCCTATTTTTCGGCAATCGTCTTCCACATCTCCACGTCGCGCCGCGCGGTCCAGATGCGCGGATGCTTGATGCCGCGCGCCTCGTCGTAGGCGCGCGTGACGTCGAACGGGATGCAGTGCTCGTAGATCGGATAGCCGGCGTACTTCGGATCCATCCGGCGCCGGGTCTGGTCGTAGGACTGCTTCAGGGTCTTGCCGGCGGCCACCGCGCGCCTGGCGTTGGCGTACAGGGCCGCCACGAAGTCCTGCGTGTAGCGGATCGCCTTGTCGCACTGTGCCGGGGTCGTGAGCGCGGGGCCGCGCCCGGGCACCAGCGCCCTGGGCTTCAACGCGCGCAGCCGGCGCAGCGTGGCGGGCCACTCCTCGAGCTGCGCGTCGCCGGTGTAGATGCCGGCCTCGTACTCGACCAGGTCGCCGGAGAACAGCACGCGCTGCGAAGGCACCCAGACGATGGTGTCGCCCGCGGTGTGCCCCGGGCCGGCGTGGATGATCCTGACCTCGAGCTTGCCCATCCTGAGCGTGAGCTCGTCCTTGAAGGCGAGCGTAGGCCAGGTCAGGCCGGGGATCGACTTCTCGCCGCGGAACAGGCGCGGGAAGCGCCCGATCTCGCTCTTCATGTCCTGCTTGCCGCGCTCGCGGATCAGATCGAGGGTGGTCTGGCTGGCGATGATCTGCTCGGCCTTGTACGCCGCGGCGCCGAGCACGCGCACCGCGTGGTAGTGCGACAGCACCACGTACTTGATCGGCTTCGAGGTGACGCGGCGGATGCGCCGGATCACTTCGCGCGCCATGACCGGCGTGGCCTGCGTGTCGACCACCAGCACGCCGTCGTCGCCGACGATGACGCCGGTGTTCGGGTCGCCCTCGGCGGTGAAGGCGTAGCAGTTGGGCGAGAGCTTCTTGAAGGTGATCTTCTTCGGCTTGAGGTCGCCCTGGGAGGCGAAAGTCTTTGTCATGGAGGCTGTCCTCGCGTGCATGTGTCCTGAACGGGCGCTTATGATAGCCGCTTCGCGGCGCGCCCGAATCACGGATAATGCGAGCATGGACCGTCCGGAGAAGGTCAGGCTAGGCGACATCCTCGTCGCGCAGAAGCTGATCTCGCGCGAGCAGCTCACGCTCGGCCTCGAGCAGCAGAAAAAGAGCGGGCGCCGGCTCGGGCGCGTGCTGCTCGAGCAAGGTTTCGTCAGCGACGAGCAGATCAGCGAGGCGATCTCGCGCCAGCTCGCGATCCCGTTCGTCAACCTGAAGTTCTACAATCTCAAGCCCGACCTGGTGCGCGTGCTGCCCGAGACCCAGGCGCGGCGCTTCCGCGCCATCATGCTCGAGGACCGCAGGACCAGCTACCTGGTCGGCATGGCTGACCCGACCGACCTGTTCGCTTACGACGAGCTGCAGCGCCTGCTCAAGCGCGACATCGAGGTCGCGGTGGTGAGCGAAGTGCTGCTGGTGCAGGCGATCGACCGCGTCTATCGCCGCACCGAGGAGATCAGCGGCCTCGCCAGGGAGCTCGAGCGCGACATCGGCGAGGACTACATCGACTTCGGCGCGCTCGGCGCCGGGCTCGGCGCCGAGGAGGCGCCGGTGGTCAAGCTGCTGCAGTCGGTGTTCGAGGACGCGGTGCAGGTGAATGCCTCGGACGTGCACATCGAGCCGCAGGAGACGCGGGTGCAGATCCGGGTGCGCATCGACGGCGCGCTGGTGCCGCAGGCCGAGGCCGACAGCAGGATCGGCCCCGCGCTGGCGCAGCGCCTGAAGCTGATGGCGGGGCTCGACATTTCCGAGAAGCGCCTGCCGCAGGACGGCCGCCTCAACGTGATGGTGCGCGGCCAGCCGGTCGACGTGCGCATGTCGACCATGCCGAGCCAGTTCGGCGAGTCGGTGGTGCTGCGCCTGCTCAACCGCGGCTCGACCCTGCAGAGCCTGGAAAAGGTCGGCATGCCGCAGGACATGCTCGAGCGCTTTCGCGCCATCATCCAGCGCACCAGCGGCATGGTGCTGGTGACCGGCCCGACCGGGAGCGGCAAGACGACCACGCTCTACGCCGCGCTGCAGGAAATGAACACCACCGAGCGCAAGATCATCACCATCGAGGACCCGATCGAGTACCGCCTGGCCGGCATCACGCAGGTGCAGGTCAACGAGCGCATCGATCTCGGCTTCGGCCGCGTGCTGCGCTCGGCGCTGCGGCAGGACCCGGACATCATCCTGGTGGGCGAGATCCGCGACGAGGACACGGCGCAGATCGGCCTGCGCGCCGCGCTCACCGGCCACCTGGTGTTCTCGACCCTGCACACCCGGGACGCCGCGAGCGCGGCGATCCGCCTGATCGACATGGGCGCGCCGAGCTACATGGTGGCGAGCTCGCTGCACGCCGTGGTCGCGCAGCGCCTGCTGCGGCTGGTGTGCGAGAGCTGCAAGGAGCCGCAAGCGCCCGAGGCGCACGAGGAACACTGGCTCGCCGCGCACCTGGGCGAGGACTGGGCCGGGCGCAGCTTCATGCGCGGGCGCGGCTGCTCGCACTGCAACGGCACCGGTTTCACCGGGCGCACCGGCGTGTACGAGATGCTGGAGATGACCCCGGCGCTGGTGCGCGCGGCGGGCCTGGCCGACCCGGGCGCCTTCGCCGAGGCGGCGCGGCCGCAGCTCGAGGGCAAGACGCTCACCGAGCGCGCGCTCGAGCTGGTGCTTGCCGGGCGCAGCACCGTGTCCTAGGTGATCAAGGTGGCGACGGACGTGGAGGGCTAGGTGCCGCAGTTCGCCTACCGCGGCCGCAACTCGCGCGGCGACCTGATAACGGGCCGTATCGAGGCGGCCGACAGCGGCGCGGTGGCCGACCAGCTGCTCAGCACCGGGATCACGCCGGTGCAGATCGACGCCGCCGCGGGCGCGGAGCACGACGTCGGCGTGCCGCAGTGGTGGCGCACGCTCACCGCGCGGGAGGTCGGCGACATCGACGTGATGCTGTTTTCGCGCCAGATGTACACCCTGCTCAAATCCGGAGTTCCGATCTTGCGCGCGCTCGCCGGGCTGCAGGAGTCGGTGCACAACGCCGCGCTGAAGGACGTGATCGCGGATCTATTAGTCAACCTCGACGCCGGGCGCGAGCTCTCGACCGCCATGCGCCGGCACCCGAAGGTGTTCAGCAACTACTACGTCAGCATCGTGCGCGTGGGCGAGACCACGGGCACGATGGCCGAGTCGTTCGACCGCATGTTCCACCACATCGAGTTCGAGCGCGGCGTGCGCGAGCGAATCAAGACCGCACTGCGCTACCCGATCATCGTCATGACGGCGATAGTGGTGGCGATCGCGATCGTGAACTTCGCCGTGATCCCGGCCTTCGCCAAGATCTTCGAGGCCAACAAGGTGCCGCTTCCGGTGCTCACGAGGTTTTTGGTCGCGAGCTCGAATTTCTTCCTTGCCTACTGGCCGGCGATGCTCGCCGCTCTGATCGCGCTGGCAGTAGGGCTGCGCGCGTACGTGCGCACCGACCGTGGGCGCTACGCCTGGGACCGCTACAAGCTGCGCCTGCCGATCGCGGGCGAGATCATCACCAAGGCGACCCTGTCGCGCCTGTCGCGCAGCCTGTCGGTGGCGATGCAGTCCGGGGTGCCGATCGTGCAGGGGCTGACAGTGGTCGCGGAGGTGGTCGACAACGTGTACATCGCGCAGCGCATCGAACAGATGCGTGACGGCGTCGAGCGCGGCGAGAGCCTGCTGCGCACCGCGGTCGCGGTCGGGGTCTTCACTCCGGTGGTGCTGCAGATGATCGCGGTCGGCGAGGAGACCGGCGAGCTCGACGACCTGCTGGCGGAGGTCGGGCGCATGTACGAGCGCGAGGTTGACTACGAAATCCGCAACCTGAGCGCCAACATCGAGCCGATCCTGACGGTGGCGATGGGCGTCATGGTGCTGGTGCTCGCGCTCGGCGTGTTCCTGCCGATCTGGGGCATCGGCAAGGTCATGCTTGCCCGGTGAGCCGGTTCCGGGTCCATCTCCGGCAGCGCAACTACCTGGAGTCGGCGCTCTACGTCATCATCGCCAGCGCGCTCGCCGCGCTTCTGCTGCACCGCCTGCAGCAGCTGTCGGAGGTGGCGGAGAAGACCGCCATGGAGGCGACCGTCGCGCGCCTTCAGTCGGCGCTCTACGTGCGTGCGGCGAAGACGGTGCTGTCGGGCCGAGTACAGATCGAGCGCGACTGGCGCGAGCGCAATCCGGTGCTGCTCGCGCACGCCGATCTGCCGAACTATCTGGGCGAGTTCGACCACCCCAAGCTGGCGCGGCTCAAGTCCGGAAGCTGGCTCTACGACCGCGGCCGGCACGAGCTGGTATATCTGGTGCGGCGCGCGAACAATTTTTCAGGCGGCACCGACCCGGTGCCGGCGATCCGCTTCCGCCTGCGGGTCGAGCGCACGCCCTCGGGCGCGTACTCGCCGTTCCTGTTGCACGCGGTGACCGCGTACGACTGGGGGCCAGATGGTGGGTAAAACCTCACATAATTTCGAGAAACAACCCGAAAGCCCATGACTTAGCTTGACAAAGCACTATTGCTTCGGGCTAAATTCAGCGTTAGCATCGCACTCGAAGACAAATACCATGGGAGGCCTTCAGTGAGGCAGATCAAACGGGCAGCGCAACAGGGATTTACCCTGATCGAATTGGTGGTGGTAATCGTGATCCTCGGCATCCTGGCTGCGATCGCGGTGCCGCAGTTCACCGACCTGTCGCAAAGCGCGCGCGACGCCGTGAAGGAAGGCGCGTGCGGTGCGATCCAGTCTTCGGCGGTGCTGCTGTACGCCTCGAACAAGGCGCCGAGCAACATCGGTCCGATTCTCAGCAATGTCAGCGTCAGCGGTAACCTCACGCTCGGCGGGACCTGCGCCGCGCCGACCGTAACGTACACCGGCGATGCGTCAGTCAAGACCTGCACCGCACTGCCGTCCGCGCTCTGCAACTGATCCGGCTGGCAAGCGAGAAGAGGGGGGCCTCCCGGCCTCCCTTTTTTTTCTTGCGCTCGCCTTCGCCGCGGCGGGATCGGCGCAGGCGGTGGTGGGGTTGTGGGCGGCGGCCGCGCTCGCACTGATCGTGATCTTCTGGCGCGGACAGCCCGCGCCCGCTGCGACCTGGCTTACCGCTGCGGCGACGGCCTTCGCGGCGCTGATTGCCGCCAACACCCTGCTCGCCAGCCCGGCCTACACCCCCGCCGGGCTGTTCCATCCGCTGCTGTTCATTCTCGCCTTCGCCGCCGCGCGTCGCTGCCCGGACGGCTTGCAGAGACCGCTGTTCGGCGGCGCGCTCGCCGCCGCGCTGGTGCTCGGCGTCTGGGGCCTGGTGCAGCTGCGCTTCCTGGGCGAGGCGCGCGCGCAGGCGTATCTCGAGACCCCGGCCACCTACGCCGCATTGCTCGACCTGGTTTTGCTGCCGGCGGCGGTCTGGCTGCTGTGGGGCCGAGGCGGGCGGGTGCTGGCCGCGCTCGCCGCGCTGCTCGTTGCCGCTTCGCTTGCCGCGCTCAGCCGCGGCGCCTGGGTCGGTGCGCTTGCCGGCGCCGGTGCGGCGCTGGGGCTCGGCGCGCGCCTGCCGCGCCCGGGCGCGCGCGCCTGGGCGATGCTCGGCGCGGCCCTGGTTTCGGGCCTGTTGATCTCGCTCGCGGTGCGCGTGCCGTTGCCGGGAACAGGGCCCGCACACGGCGAGAGGCCGCGCGATGCAACGGCGCGGCTCGAATCTTCGCTGTCGCGGCTCGAGCTCTACGCGGTGTCCTGGGAAGCGTACCGTGCGCACCCGGCCGCCGGCACCGGCTACCTGACCTTCCCCTACGCTCTCGAGCGCCACCGCGCCGAGGTGCCTTCGTACGGCACCGACCACGTGACCTATTTCGCCCACAACGACTACCTGCAGCTGCTGCAGGAAACGGGGCCGCTCGGCCTGCTGGCGCTCGCGGCGCTCGCGCTGCTGCCCTACGGCTTCGCGCGCCGCGCGCTGGCGCGGCTCGAGCCCGAGCAGAAAGTGCACGCGGTGGCGGCGGTCGCGGGCTTGACGACCATGTCGGTCCACGCCCTGGTCGATTACCCTTTCTACGTCCCGGCCTGCCTGGTGCTGTTCGGCGCTCTGCTCGGCGCTCTCGACCGCCTGCTCGCGGCGGCCGGCGCCGGGCGCGTGCCGGTGCTCGCGCTGTCGGCGCTGCCGAGGGCAGCGCGCATCGCGCTGCTGCTGCTGGCGGTGTTCGGCCTGGCGCAGCCGGTCGCCGCCGAGGGCGCGGCCTACTGGGGCCGGCGCCAGCTCGGCGAGGGCCGGACCCTGGCGGCGGCGTACTGGCTGCAGGTCGCGAGCCGCCTGCAGCCGCGCGACTGGCGCTACCACTGGTATCTGGGGCAGTTCTGGCAGGGCCAGGCGTTCGCCGGCGGCGGCGCGGACGCGGCGCGCTTCGCGCTGCGCGAGTTCAACGCCGGCTTGCGCGCCAATCCGCTCGAGGTGCGCAATCTGCTGGGGCGCATCGCCACCTACCGCCTGCTGGGGCAGGCGCTGCCGCGGCCCGCGAGCGCGTCCGAGCTCGAGTCCTGGTCGCGCCAGGCGCTGGCGATGGCGCCGCTGATGCCGCAGGTGCGGCGCGAGCGCGCGCGCGTGCTGGCATTCGTCGGCAAGACTCGGACCGCGGGAGACGGCAAGTGAGACTTCGGCGCTCCACGCGCGCAGCGCGCGGCTTCACCCTGCTCGAGCTGGTGACCGTGATCCTGATCCTGGGCATCCTCGCGGCGGTGACCGCGGCGAGCTTCAACCAGAAATCGATCGACCAGACCTGGTTCCTCGAGCAGGTCAAGTCGGCGCTGCGCTACGCGCAGAAGACCGCGATCGCGCAGCGGCGCGTGATCTACGTGAAGGTGAACGCGTCGGCGCCGTACCAGCTGTCGCTGTGCTACGACGCGGCCTGCGCGAGCCCGGTCCGCTCGCTTGCTTCCAGCGCCGCGTTCGTGCTCACGCCGCCGAGCGGCGTGATTCTCGCCGCGTCGGCGTCGCCGTTCACTTTCAACGGCCTCGGCCAGCCGAGCGCCGCGGTGACGCTCGCGGTCAACGGCCGTCCCGTCAGCGTGAGCGCGGAAACGGGCTATGTCCAGTAGCGCGGCGCGGCGCGAGCGGGGCCTGTCACTCATCGAGCTGGTGGTGTTCATCGTCGTGCTCGCGATCGGAGTGGCCGGCGTGGCGATCCTGTTCAACCAGATGACCCGCTCGAGCGTCGACCCGGTGGTACGCAAGCAGGCGCTCGCGATCGCCACTTCGCTGATGGAGGAGATCGAGCTGCATGCGTTTACCTACTGCGATCCGGACGACCCGGCGGTCGGCACCGCGGCGAGCGCCGCGGCTTGCGCGACGCCGGAAGCCGTCGGCCCCGAGCCGGGCGAGACGCGCTACGCGGACCCGCGCTTCGACAACGTGAACGACTACGACGGCTTCTCGATGGCCGGCGGCATCCGCGACGTCACCAACACCCTCGTGCCCGGGTTGGGCGGCTATAGCGCCAGCATCTCGGTGCAGCCGGTCGCGGCCGGGGAGCTGCCGGGCATACCGGCCGGCGAGGGGCTGCGCATCACCGTCACGGTGAGCGGTCCCGCGAACGCCAACGTCGTCCTTCAGGGCTACCGCCTGCGCTATGCGCCGAACACTCCTTGAGCGCGGTGCGCGCCGCGCGCGCGGCTTCAACCTGATCGAGCTGGTGATCGCGATCGTGGTCACCGGCATCGTCGTCGCGGGCCTGGCCTACTTCGTCTTCCCGGTGCGCCAGGCGGCCGACATCGCGGCCCGCGCCGACCTGACCGACATCGCCGACACCGCCTTGCAGCGCATCGGCCGCGACGTGCGCCTTGCGCTGCCGAACAGCGTGCGCACGGCCACAAGCGGCGGCGCGGTATTCGTCGAGTTCCTCGCCGTGCGCAGCGCGGGCCGCTACCGCGGCGACGGCGGCGGCGCGGCCGGCGGAAGCAACTGCCCGAACGACGACCCTTCGCTCGCGGCGCCCGACAACGACCAGCTCAGCTTCGACTCGGTCGCCGACTCCTGCTTCAAGACCATCGGCAAGCTGCCCGACGCGGCGAGCGTCACTGCGGGCGATTACCTGGTGCTGAACAACTACGGCCCGGGGTTCGCCGGCCAGGACGCCTACGGCCCAGGACCGCCGGCCAATCGCGCGCTGGTCACTGCGATCGATACCTCGGAGGCCGGCCGCGACCGGGTCGCGTTCGCGGCCACGACCTTCCAGCGCACCCTGCACGATTCGCCGGGCAGGCGCTTCTTCATCGTTTCGGGGCCGGTGAGCTACGTCTGCGACCCCGTGCTGGGCACCATCACCCGCTACTGGGGTTATCCGATCGCCGCGGCGCAGCCGACCGCATTCGGCGCCGGAAGCTCGGCTGTCATCGCGACCAGGGTGAGCGCCTGCGACTTCGACTACGCGCCGAACGTCGCCCCGCAGATCGGCCTGCTGACGCTGCGCTTGACGCTTTCAGCACCGACTTCGTCGGGCGTAGCCGAGACCGTTTCGCTCTACCATGCGATTCACGTCAACAATGTTCCGTAAGCCGGGGCGCGTCCGGCGCGCGCGGCAGCGCGGCTTCTCGCTCATCCTGGCGCTGTTCCTGCTCGTTTCGCTCGCCGCAATGGGCGCCTACCTGCTGACGATCTCGACGCTTCAGCAGGAGTCTTCCGCTGCCGATGAACTGGGCGCCAGGGCCTATCAGGCGGCCCACTCCGGCATCGACTGGGGTCTGTACGAATTGCTGCGCGATTCCGGCGCCGCCTACGCCAGCGCCTGCAATGCGGCGGTTGCTCCGGCAGCCCCGGCTTCGCAGACCTTCGCCCTGAGCGGCGGGCTGGCCGCGTTCAGCGTCAAGGTCGAATGCAGCGCGACCGCGCCCACCAACGAAGGCGCAACCAGCGCCTTGCGCGCCTATGTGCTCAAGGCCACCGCCTGCAACCAGGCGAGCTGTCCCGGCACCCAAGGACCGGCGTATGTCGAGCGGCAGCTTCAGGCGACAGTTACAAACTGACAAAAAGATCATTGACAACAAGTAGTTAATTCTCTATCTTGATTCTTTATCTTGAATCGATTTTGAAAAGCGCCGGATGACGTCCTGATGAGATGGGGGTCGGCCAAGAAGAAGCGCGAGTCCGGATGGATGATCGCGTCGCTGCAGCCGCAGGAGCTTGCCATCGTTCACGGCCGCATGGCGTCGAACGGCAAGGGGCGCATCGGCAAGCTCGCCTCACGCGCACTCGAGGGCGATTACGCCGGGGCCGGGCGGCTGAGCAGGGAATGGCATCTCGAGCGCTATCGCTGCGCCACGCTGCTCGAGCCGGGCGACTACCAGCTGCTGCTGGTCGAGGCGCCCAACGTCCCGCCCGCCGAATTGAAGGCGGCCATCCGCTGGCGCATCAAGGACCTGCTCGACTACCACGTCGACGACGCCACGGTCGACGTGCTCGACATTCCGCCCGATCCCTCGGGTGCGGCCCGCGGCCATTCGATGTACGCCGTGGCCGCGCGCAACGATGCGATTCAGGCCTGCATCGAGCGCTTCGATGCGGCGCAGATTCCGCTCTCGGTCATCGACATCGCGGAAACCGCGCAGCGCAACATCGCCGCGCTATACGAGGAAGAGGGGCGCGGCGTCGGGATGTTGTATCTGGGCGAGAGCAGCGGCCTGTTCACCATCAACTACCGGCGCGAGCTCTACCTCGCGCGCCGCATCGATATCGGCCACGAGCAGATCTCGGCCGCGTCCGAGCGCGCCGAGGCGTTCAACCGCATCGCGCTGGAGCTGACGCGCACGCTCGACCATTTCGACCGTCAGTTCGGTTTCGTTGCGGTCAACAAGCTGCTGCTCGGGCCCGAGCCCGAGGAGAGCGGCCTGCTCGAGTATCTCAAGTCGAACCTCGATATTCCGATTTCCCGCGTCGAGCTCGGTGCGACGCTCGCGTTCGATTCCGACGCGCGGCCCGACGCCCGAACCGAGTGGCAGCGCTTCCACCTCATCGGCGCGTCGCTGCGTTACGAGGCGAAGGCACCCTGAGGGTCGACCGTGAGCCAGCAAATCAACCTGTTCAATCCGATCTTCCTCAGGCAGGAGAAGTACTTCTCCGCCAAGACGATGGTCGAGTCGCTGGTCCTGATCCTGGTTGCGCTGTGCGCCTTCTACGTCTACGCGCATAGCGAGGTGAGATCGTTCGAGGACGTGGCGGCGGACGCCGCGCACCAGCTCGCCGATACGCGCGATCACTTTATCAATCTGGGCGGCTCGCTCTCGCCGCAGCGGCGCAGCAAGCTGCTGGAGGCACAGGTGGCGCGGGCCGAAGGCGAGCTGCGCGGCAAGCAAGCGTTGCTCGCCTCGCTGCAGGCGGCTGCCGCGGACAAGGCGCAGGGATATTCGCAGTACTTCGCCGCGTTCGCGCGCCAGACGCTGCCGGGCGTGTGGCTGAGGGGTTTCAGCGTCGCCGACGGCGGCGAAGTGCTCAGCATCCGGGGGCGCGTGCTGCACCCCGACCTGGTGCCGGCGTACATCCATGCGCTGAACAAAGAGGAAGTCATGCGCGGGCGCTCGGTAACCCGGCTCAAGCTGGTCGCGCACAACGAGCCGACGCCAGCGGCCAATGCGGCGCCGCAACCGGGGCCGGCGCGTTACGTCGAGTTCGAGCTCTCAATGCCGTTCGCTGAGCCGCAGCCGGCAAAGGACGGCAATAAATGACGGCGCTGCTACGGCGCTACACGGAGCGCATCGACGCCCTCAGCTTGCGCGAGCGGGTGCTGATTTTCATCGCGGCGGCCCTGGTCCTGATCGCGTTCGCCTATCTGGGCTTCATCTCCCCGCTGATGGAGAAGGACAAGCGCCTCGGACGGGAAGTCGCGCGCCGGCAGACCGAGCTGGCCATGCTACAGGCTCAGTTGCAGGCGATGGCGCGCTCGAGCGAGATGCGCCCGGACGAAGCCAACCGCGCCAAGCTTGCGGGCCTGCAGCACCAGCTCGCGCAGCTCGACGAGCAGATCGGTGAAGCGGCAAGCCGTTTCACCTCGCCGCGGCACATGCGGGACGTCCTGCAGGAGATCCTGGCGCGCAACACCCGCCTGCAGCTGGTCGACCTCAAGACGCTGCCGGTCGACCTGTTCGGCAATTCGGACGCCCGGGGACCGAGGCCGATCTACCGTCATGCGTTCGAGCTCACCGTGAGCGGCGCGTACCTCGATCTGTATGCCTACCTGAGGCAGCTGGAAAGGCTGCCGACGCGGTTATACTGGCGCAAGGCTGATCTCGCGGCGGGCGACTATCCGAAAGTGGTGCTCAAGCTTACCGTCTACACGCTCAGCTTCGATAGGTCCTGGATGAGCGTATGAGCTGGATGCGAATGTTTTGCGGCCTGCTGACCAGCTTCGCGGCGGCGCAGGCCTTCGCGGCGGAGGCGGGCACCGTGCCGACCCAGGGTCTTGCCGACCCGACGCGACCGCCCTATAGCGGGCTCGGCGTCGGCGCAGACCAGGCGCCGGTTGCGGGGCCGGATTTGCAGTCGGTGCTGATTTCGCCGACGCGCAGGTTGGCGGTGATCAACGGGCAAACGGTGCCGCTCGGCGGCAAATTCCGCGACGCCACGCTGACCAGGATCACCGAGTCGGGAGTGGAACTGCACAACGGGAGCCGGGTCGAGGTGCTGAGGCTCTTTCCGCGGGTGGAAAAGAAGCCGCTGCGAGGCGGCACGCCGCCGGGGATGAACTAGAACATGAACAACAAGGCACTCGTGATCATGGCTGCCGCCGCGCTCGGCGCCTGCGCGAGCCCGCCGCCCCGGCCGAGCGGCATCGAGCCGGGCATCAGCGCGGCGCTCGAGCCGGCGCCGCCGAAGAAGGCAGCCCCCAGCGCGGCGATCAACCAGGCGCTGCTGCCGCCGCTGCGCCTGGCGATGCCCGAAGTGCGCGGGCAGCCGATCGAGCCCAGGTTCGACCTTTCGGTGAACAACGCGCCTGCGCAGCAGGTGTTCAGCTCGATCGTTACCGGCACGCGCTACAGCATGCTGGTGCCGCCGAGCGTGAGCGGGACCATCTCGGTCAATCTGAAGGACGTGTCGGTCAGGGAGGCGCTCGACTCGATCCGCGAGCTCTACGGCTACGACTACAAGTTCGAGGGCACGCGCATTTTCATCCGGCCCGCGGGGCTGCAGACGCGCGTGTTCCAGGTCAACTACCTGCAGGGCCAGCGCCGCGGCTCGAGCGACGTGCGGGTGCAATCCGGCTCGGTTTCGGACGCCGCCGGGAGCGGCAGGGCGCCGACGCCGGCCTCGAGCGCCAATCCGTCCCCGGGCCCGGTCGAGCAGCAGGGCCAGTCCTCGCTCAACAGCAGCCAGGTGACGACCCATACCGACAGCGACTACTGGGCGGAATTGCGCAGCGCGCTGATCGCGATCGTCGGCAGCGGCGCGGGGCGCAACGTGGTGGTGTCGCCGCAGTCGGGGGTGGTGGTGGTGAGCGCGCCGTCGCGCGAGATGCGCGCGGTCGAGCAGTATCTGCACGACAGCCAGATCTCGGTCGAACGCCAGGTGATGCTGGAAGCGAAGATCATCCAGGTGACGCTCTCCGACGGTTACCAGTCCGGCATCAACTGGTCGGCTTTCCGCAGCACCGGCCCGGACGTCGCGGTCGGGCAGAGCGGCAATACCGGCACCACGGTGCTCGGCTCGCGCGGGCAGGTGCTGCAGGGCGGCGGTCAGACGCTCAACCTCTCCACCAGCAGCGTGACCACGGCCGCGAGCTCGCTGGCGGCCGACAATCCGGCCAGCGGCGTGTTCGGGCTCGCGTTCCAGACCTCGAACTTCGCCGCGCTGCTGCAGTTCCTCGAGTCGCAGGGCAACGTGCAGGTGCTTTCCAGCCCCCGCATCGCCACGCTCAACAACCAGAAGGCGGTGCTCAAGGTCGGCACCGACGAGTTCTTCGTCACCAACGTGGCAACCGTCACCACCACCACGGGCGCGACGACGCAGCAGACGCCGACCGTAACCGTGGCGCCGTTCTTCTCCGGCATCCTGCTCGACGTCACGCCGCAGATCGACCAGCAGAGCAACATCACGCTTCACGTCCATCCGTCGATCAGCGAGGTCACCGAGAGCAAGCGCGTGGTCGACCTCGGCGGCACGGTGCCGTCGATCACGCTGCCGCTCGCCAAGAGCACCATCAGCGAAACCGACACCATCGTGCGGGTGCCCGACGGCAATATCGTCGCCATCGGCGGCCTGATGAGCGTCGACGTGCGAGACAACCGGGGCGGCATTCCGGGCGTCAGCGAGGGCGGCCTGGGAGACCTGGTGCGCAACACCAGCCGTCAGTCGAGCAAGAAGGAGCTCGTCATCCTCATCAAGCCGACGGTGATCCGCGACGATCGCGGCTGGGCCGCCGGGCTGCGCGACACGCGCGAGCGGATCGAGAACATGGTTCCTGGCTCGAGAGGCGAGGCACGGCGGCGGTGAATTATCTGCGGCACTTCGGCCTGCGCGAACCCCCGTTCGGAATCACTCCGGACACGAGCTTCTTCTGCGCCTGCCGCAGCACGCAGGAGGCGCTCAACACCCTGCTGGTCGCGGTCGCCAACGGCGAGGGCTTCATCAAGATCACGGGAGAGGTGGGAACCGGCAAGACGCTGCTGTGCCGCAAGTTTCTCGCCACGCTCGATGCCGGCTGGGTCACCGCGTACGTCCCCAACCCGAGCATCGAGCCGCGCACGCTGCTGCTAGAGCTGGCCGAGGAGCTCGGGGTGCAGGTCGATCCCGGGGTCGACCAGCACTACCTGCTCAAGGGCATTACGCGAACTCTGCTCGGGCTCGCGCGCCAGCGCAAGCGCGTGGTGCTGTGCATGGACGAGAGCCAGGCGATGCCGATCGAGACCCTCGAGGCGCTGCGCCTGCTGACCAACCTCGAGACCGAGAAGCGCAAGCTGCTGCAGGTGGTGCTGTTCGGCCAGCCCGAGCTCGATCGCAAGCTCGCGACGGACTCCATCCGCCAGCTGCGCCAGCGCATTACGTTCCAGTACCAACTGAAGGCCTTGGCTGAAGACGAAGTGGGCGCTTACGTTAATCACAGGCTCACGGTCGCGGGCTACGTCGGCCAGCCGGTGCTCGGCGGGCACGCGCTGCGCACGCTGCACAGCGCGAGCCGGGGATTGCCGCGCCTGGTCAACATCCTGTCGCACAAGGCTTTGCTGCTCGTCTACGGCGAGGGCGGCTACCGGGTCGAGCCGCGCCACGTGCGCGCGGCAGCGAACGACACACCGGCCGCTGCCTCCACGCACTGGTGGTGGCCCAGCCCCAGGCCGCCGCGCGCCGCCGACTGAGGCCAACGCCATGAGCCTCATCAACAGGATGCTGCAGGAGCTGGATCGCCGGCATGCCGAGCCCGTCGCCGACGCCATTACGCAGCAGGTCGAGGTGGTTGCGGCCGGGCGCCGCCGGCGCGATCTGTTCTGGCTGATCCTCGGCCTCGAGCTGGCCGTCGCGCTGGGGTGGCTGGCGTGGACCAGCTACCAGCTCAGGCCGCAGTCGGTGGTCACAGATCTCGCGCTGCGCTCGGCGGGCGGCGTAACACGTACGGTACAGCCGGCCCGGCAGCAGCCGGCGCCGGTGCAAGAGCCGGCGCCGGTGCCCGCAGCGAAGGAGCCGCCGCCGCCAATGCCCGCGGTCGACAGGCCCGAGCTTGCGCAGTCGATCGAGCGCCCGAAGCCCGCCGCGCGCCGCCGCCCGGCGCCCGTCGCGCAGGCGCAGCCGCAGGTGCAGAAGAGGCCGCACGCGCGCACCCCGGCGCAGGAGGCGGAAGCCGAGTTTCGCCGCGCGCTGCGGTTGCTCGATCAGGGGCGCGTGAGCGAGGCGGAGCAGGCGCTGCGCGGCGCGCTGGCGATCGATCCGTCCCAGGCGGCTGCGCGCCAGGCCCTCATCTCGCTGCTGGTCGACCAGCGGCGACTGGACGAGGCGCAGCGCCTGCTGAAGCAGGCGCTGGCGCTCGACCCCACCCGGGTGCGATTCGCCACCGTGCTGGCGCGTATCCTGGTTGAGCGCGACGATTACGACGGCGCGCTCGAAGTGCTGCGCGGATGCAAGGGCGACGTGTCGCGCGACGCCGACTTCAACGCCTTGCTCGGCGCCGTGCTGCAGCACACGTCGAGGCCGGGAGAGGCCGCGGACGCCTACCGCGCGGCGCTGCGGGTGGCGCCGCAGGCCGGCACGGCGTGGATCGGGCTCGGGTTGTCGCTCGAGGCGCTGGACCACCGCCCGGAGGCGGCCGAAGCTTTCCGGCGCGCGGTCGCGACCGGTTCGCTCGGCAAGGAAGTCAGGGATTACGCCGAGCAGCAGCTGCGGCGGTTGCAGCAGCCCTAGGCCGCGCTCTCGTCGGTGCCGAGCCGCTCCAGCCGATAGCCATAGTTGTAGATCGGCACCACCCTGTAGCCCGTTTCGGGCCGCAGGTCGAGCTTCTTGCGCACCTGGCTGACGTGGGTGTCGACGGTGCGGGTCGCCAGGTCGCCGCTGCGGCCCCACACCGACTCCTGCAGATGGCCGCGCGACATCAGGCGACCGATGTTGCGGAACAGGACCACCGCCAGCTCGAACTCCTTCGGCGTGAGCTCGATGCGCGAGCCGTCGCGGCGGATCTCGCCGCGCTGGGTGTCGATCTCGAACGGCGGGAAAGAAAGCTGTGTCTGCTCCTCGCGCGGGTAGGCCCGGCGCAGCAGGGCGCTGACGCGAGCCAGCATCTCCTGGCGCCGCGCCGGCTTGACCATGTAGTCGTCGGCGCCGTTCTCCAGCGCGAAGACGACGTCCTCCTCGGAATCGCGCACGGTGATGAACAGCACCGGGACATGCTTGGAGACATTCGCGCGCAGCCAAGTCAGCACCTCGGCGCCGGAAACATCGGGCACCTGCCAGTCGAGAATGAAGAGGTCGAAGCTCTCGCGACCCGCGTGCTTCATCGCCTCCCGCCCGGCCATGTAGCCGTGCACGTCGTGCCCTGAGTCAGCAAGCCAGCGCCGCAACAGCGCGAGCTGGTCGGGGTCGTCCTCGAGTATCGCGATTCGCACTGCATACCTCCCTGGCGGCGACGCCGCGCCGGCGAGGCAAATGATAATGCCGCTGGCGCCCGAAGCAAATTCGGATTGTGGCAGAATCGCCGCCTCCCGGAGGGTCTGGACCATGCGACTCGCTCTACTCGGCGGCGGCACGATCGCGCGTCTGGTGCTGGAGAACCTGCGTCACGGCGCGCTGCCCGGCATAGAGGTGGTGGCGCTGGCGGGACGGAGCGCCGTTTCACGCGCCGCGGCGCTGGCGGGCGAATACGGGATCGATTACGTGCCCGGCGCGCAGGTGCTTTGCGCAGCGAAGCCCGAGGTGGTCCTCGAGGCGGCCTCGCACGATGCGGTCCGCGCTCATCTCGTTGCGCTCCTCGCCGCGGGATCGTCGGTGATCGTGCTCTCGGCGGGGGCGCTGGCGGACGACGCGCTGCGCGCCGAGGCCGAGGCGGCGGCGCGCCGCTCTGGCGCGCTGCTCTACGTCCCCTCTGGCGGGATCGGCGCCCTCGATGCGCTCAAGGGCGCCTGTGCCGCGGGCGAGGTGGAAGTATCGATCCAGGTCGCGAAGCCCCCGGCGGCGTGGAAGAAGATCGACTACGTCGAGTCCCTCGGGGTCGATCTCGATTCGCTCGCGGCCGCGACGACGCTGTTCGACGGCCCGGCGCGCGCCGGCGTGCCGCACTTTCCCCAGAACGTAAACATTGCGGCGGTGCTGTCGCTTGCCGGCATCGGCTTCGACCGCACCAGGCTCAAGGTCGTGGCCGACCCCGCCCTGACTTGCAATACCCACACCATCCGGGTTTCGGGCAGGACGGGCCAGTTCACCATCGTGCTGGAGAACGTGCCGGCGCCCGACAACCCGAAAACCGCCTGGCTCGCCTGCTACAGCGCGCTGGCGGCACTCAGGGAACTGAGCTCGCCCGCGCGTTACGGCACCTGAGCGGCTGCGAGGCGTATTGGGCCGCAAGTCACTTGACTAAGCAGCGGAAATCTCACATAATTTCAGGTTCCGCCGGAGGGGTGCCCGAGCGGTTAAAGGGGGCAGACTGTAAATCTGTTGGCCTTGCGCCTACGTTGGTTCGAATCCAACCCCCTCCACCGGTATCGGTATCGCGGGCGGGCGCGGGCGGCAGGCAGGTTTTGCGGGTGAATTGAATGGGCGGGTGTAGCTCAATGGTAGAGCAGAAGCCTTCCAAGCTTATGACGAGGGTTCGATTCCCTTCACCCGCTCCAATGAACGAATTCAGCCCATGTAGCTCAGTGGTAGAGCACTCCCTTGGTAAGGGAGAGGTCATGCGTTCAATCCGCGTCATGGGCACCAGATAAAACTTTCAACGAAACGTCAGAGGCAGCGCAGTCATGGCAAAAGGCAAATTTGAGCGGACCAAGCCGCACGTGAACGTTGGCACGATTGGGCATGTGGACCATGGCAAGACGACGCTGACGGCGGCGATGACGAGTATTTTGTCGAAGAAGTACGGTGGCGAGGCCAAGAGC
>DATFMS010000229.1:0-16447 GCA_035266805.1 Burkholderiales bacterium
TCATGGACCTGCGCACCGTCTTTCGCAACGTCGAGATGGTCCCGATGACGCCCTATAGCGCCACCTTCGCCGGACGCAAGATCGCCTCGGGGCGCCTGTCGCTCGACCTCGAGTACAAGATCAAGGACGGCAAGCTCGAGGGCAACAACAAGGTGCTGCTCGACAAGTTCACGCTGGGCGAGCGCGTCGAGGCGCCCAATGCGCTGCACCTGCCGCTCGACCTGGCGATCGCGCTGCTGACCGACGCCGACGGCAAGATCAACGTCGCGGTGCCGGTGAGCGGCGACGTCAACAGCCCTTCGTTCAGCTACGGCCACCTGATCTGGCAGGCGATCGCAACGGTGATCAAGAACATCGTCACCGCGCCGTTCCGCGCCCTGGGCGCATTGCTGGGCGGCGGCGTGACGAAGCTCGACGCGATCGCGTTCGACCCCGGCTCGGCCCGCGTTCTTCCCACCGAGCTGGACAAGCTGAAGAAAGTCGCCGAAGCGCTGCAGAAGCGGCCGCAGCTCAAGGTGATCGTCGACGGCCGCTACCAGCAAGCGGTGGACGGCAAGGCGCTGCGCGAGGAGAAGGTGCGCCGCGAGCTGGCGGCCGAGCAGAAAGTGAAGCTCGCGCCCGGCGAGGAGCCGGGGCCGGTGGCGATCGGCGATGCCAGGACGCAGCGCGCGCTGGAAAAGCTGATGGCCGCGCGCTCGGGCAAGGACGCCATGGTGCAGTTCACGGCCGAGTTCGAGAACAAGGCCGGGCGCAAGGCCAAGCGCGTCAATCCCGCGCTCGCGGTGTTCGGCAAGGGAAGCGATGACCGCGAGCTCTACGAAGCGCTCTTCCGGCGCCTGGTTGAGTCGCATCCGCTGCCCGGCGCCGAGCTGGACGCGCTGGGCCGGCAGCGAGCGAGCGCGGTGTCGCGGACCCTGGTCGAGGATGCCGGAGTCGACGCGGCGCGGGTCGCGCTCGGCAAAACCGAGGCGACCGGCGATGCGCCGCAGGACACGATCGAGACTAAACTTCGCCTGGACGTACTGGGAGCCAAGCCATGACCACCTACGAAACCCCGAGTTGCGCCTACTGCCCGAGCACCGTACGTGCCTGCCGCGTGGGCGAAGGCGACGAGCGCGGGCCGGGCTACTGCCCCTCCAAGATCGAGCCCGACGCCATCCTCGAGGCCGACGCCTACCGCCGCGATCCCTTCCTCGAGCAGGTGGCGAAAGTCGCGGCGGTGGTCGAGAGCGAGGGCTACTGCAAGTGGACGCGGGTCGAGGAGATCTGCCAGTTCGCCAGGAAGATGGGCTTCAAGCGCGTGGGCATCGCCACCTGCATCAGCTTCGTCGACCTCTCGCGCGTGTTCAGCGCGATCCTCGAGAGCCACGGCCTGGAGGTCGCCTCGGTCGCGTGCAAGCACGGCGGCGTGCCGAAGGAGGAGATCGGCCTCAAGGACGAGGAGAAGATCCGCCCCGGCACCTACGAGGCGATCTGCAACCCGCTGTCGCAGGCCGAGCTGCTAAACCGCGCCGGCTGCGAGCTGAACGTGATCGTCGGCCTGTGCGTGGGGCACGACAGCCTGTTCATCCGCCACTCGCAGGGGCTGGTCACCACGCTGGTGACCAAGGACCGCGTGCTGGCGCACAACCCGGTCGGCGCATTGCAGCTCGCCGACACCTACTACAGCCGCGTCTGGGGTCCCAACAAGCCGGAGCGGCTGCCGACCAAGCCGGTCGAAGGCCGCAAGCGCGGCTGAGCTAGGCCTTCGGCAGCACCAGGCCGTCGACCGCCACGGCGCCCGAGCCCTTGATAATCAGCGGATTGATCTCCGCCTCGGCGACCGGCCGCCCCGGAACCAGCGCCAGGCGCGACAGCGCCGCGAGCGCCTCGGCCAACGCGCGCAGGTCGCCGCGCGGCAGCCCGCGGTAGCCGCGCAGCACGGCGAAGCCCTTCACTCGCGCGATCATCTCCTCGGCCTGCGCCACGCTCACCGGAGCCAGCGCGAGCACGACATCCTGGTAGATCTCGGCCATCACCCCGCCCGCGCCCACCAGCGCAAGCGGCCCGACCAGCGGGTCGTCGCGGTAGCCGATGATGGCCTCGCCCAGGCCGGATTGCATGGCTTGAACCAGGATTTCGCTTGAATTCAGTTTCTTCACTTTTTCTCTGAATTCGACCTCGCTGCCAATTCCCAGGATCACGCCTCCGGCTTCGGTCTTGTGCGCGATCTCGGCCGAGAGGATCTTCGCCGCCACCGGGTAGGGAACGCTGTGCTCGAAGCTCGGCGCCCGCGCGACTTGCGAGGCGACCGTTTCGATGCCGAGCGAAGCGAACAGCTCCAGGGACGATTTTTCGTTGAATTTCCCGGGCTTGATGTTCAGATTCAATTCTTGAGAGTCTTTTTCGGATCTCGGCGAACGCCAGTCGAAATAAGCCCGAAATGCATCTGCGCACGCCTCCGGCGTGCGGAACGCGGCGACCTCGGCGCGCGCGAGCAATGCGAGCGACTGCTCGGCGTGCGGGGTGAGGAAGGCGGCGAGCGGCTTGGCGCCCCGCTTCGCGCCCAGGATCGGCTCGACCGCGTGCTGGGGGTGGAACATGGCCGACGAGCCGACCACCGCCAGCACCGCGTCGCACTCGGGCGAGTCGATGAGCGAGGCGAGCGTCGAGGCGTACTGAGCCGAGGTGCCGGCCATGGTCAGGTCGATAATCGGCGCGTCGCTGCCCGGGGCGACGGTCTCGATGCCGGACAGGCCGAGGCGGTCGACCACGCTCGCCGCGCCGCCGCCGGTGGTGGTCAGCACCGCGACGCGCGGCGCTCGCCCGGCCGGATCGAGGCGCGGCGGCGCGCGCCCTGCAACCAGGGGCGCGATCTCGATCAGGGTCTCGAGCATGTCGACGCGCGCGATGCCGCAGTCGCGGAAGTAGGCGTCGAGCGCGGCGTCGCTGCCGGCCAGCGCGCCGGTGTGCGAGCGCGCCAGGCGCTCGCCGAGCGCCGAGCGGCCGAGCTTGTAGGCCACCACCGGCTTGCCCGCGGCGTGCGCCCGGCGCGCGGCGACGGCCAGGCGCTCGGCGTCGCGCACCGTTTCGAGAAAGAGCAGGATCACGCGCGTGTCCTCATCGTCCGCGAGCAGCTCGACCAGCTCGCCGACGCCGAGGTCGGCCTCGTTGCCGACCGACACCAGCTTGGCGAAGCCGAAGCCCCGCGCCGCGCCGCGCGAGAGCACGGTGCCGAGCATGGTGCCGCTCTGCGACACGATGCTGGTGCCGCCGGCGGGCAGCGCGTCCATCTCGAGCACCGCGTTGACCGTCAGCGCGAGCCGGCCGGGAATGTCGATCACGCCCATGCTGTTGGGCCCCAGCAGGCGCACGCCGAGCTCCCTTGCGCGCGCGACGAGCCGCGCCTGGCGCACCGCGCCCTCGGGCCCGACGTCGGCGAAGCCGTCGCTGAAGATGCTCGCCACCACGACGCCGCTGCGGCCACAGTCCTCGATCGCCTGCTCCACCTGCGGAATCATGATGAAGGCGTGATCGACCGGCTGCGGCGCGTCGGCGACGCTGCGCCAGGCCTTCTTGCCCATCACTTCGCTGCGGGTGGGATTGATCGGCAGCACGCTGCCGGCGTAGCCGTGCTTGGCGAGGAAGTGCTGCGGGCGCGCGGTGTTCTTCGCCGCGTCGCCCGAGGCGCCGATGAGCGCCACCGCGCGCGGCGCGAACAGTGCCTGCGCGAGGTCCGTCATTCGCCCAGGTCGGGCGCGGTCTCGAGCGCCCACAGCCGCTCGAGCAGGCTGCGCGCGGGCGCCTCGCCGAGCACCGGGACGGCGAGCTCGAGATACTTGTCGTCGAGCTGCCTGTCCGCCAGCGGCGCGTCGGGGTCGCCGATGCGCGTCGGTTGCAGCCACTCGGCGCTGCGCCCGCCGCTGGCGCCGATCGCGACCCGCGCCGCGCGCTGGCGCGGGAACGCGGCGTCGAGCTCGGGGTCGAGCGAGACCTCGATTCGCTCCATCAGCGCGCGCGTCGCCGGGTCCTCCAGACGCGCCGGCTCGAATGCGGCGAAGCGCACGCTGCCGCCGGTGAGCGCGGTGGCGACCACGTACTTGAGCGAGAAGCGCGCTTCGGCCGCGGTGCGCGGCTGTTCGATGCCGGCCACGTCGAGCGCCGCCTTGTAGGTTCCGACCCGCACCCTCTCGATCTCGCCTGTGTCGACTCCCATCTTCGCCTTGAGCGCCAGCGCGCCGTCGATTGCGGCGAAGGTGTGGCCGCAGCAGGTATGGTTCTTGAATGTCATGCGCGTGACGTTGAACTCGCTCCCCAGGTTGGCGAGGGCCTGGTCCCAGTCGGGACCCACGGCGGAGCCGTCGTAGCCCATGGCACGGCCGTAGCCGGCCTCGCCTTCCAGCACGTCGAGCGAACCGGTCACCCCTTCGCGCGCCGCGAGCGCGGCGGTAAGGCCGGCCTGCGCCGCGTTGCCCGCGTGCAGCGGCTTGGACATCGAGTCGCCGCGCATCGCCTGCTGCAGCGCGGCCGAGAAGGTGGCCGCCGTCGCGAGCGCGTGGGCGAAGCGCGGGCGATCGAGGCCCAGCAGCTCGGCCGCCGCGGCGCAGGCGCCGAAGCAGCCGATGGTGCCGGTGTTGTGCCAGTAGCGGTAGTGCGCGCGGCCCATCGCCACCGCGATGCGGGTCGAGATCTCGTAGCCGACGATCACGGCGCGCAGGAAGGTCTCGCCCGGGGCGCGGTTGGCCTGCGCCAGCGCGAGCGCGGCGGCGATCGTCGGCGCCCCCGGGTGGTAGATGCCGTCGCGGAAGATGTCGTCCACTTCGGCGCTGTGCGCCGCCGCGCCGTTGATCAGCGCCGCCGCGCGCACCGTGGCGCGCCGCCCGAGCGCCAGGCGCGCCCCGCCGCGGTCGAGCTCTTCCGCCAGGGCGCGCTCGAGCAGCGTCGCCGGCGCCATGACCGCGCCCGGGAACACCGCCGCGTGCCAGTCGATCACCGCGCGCTTGGCGTGGTGCAGCGCCTCGGCCGGCAGCGGCTGCGTGCGGAATGTCTCCGCGAAGGCCGCGAAACGCTCGACCACGTGCAATCTATCGTTCATGCTCTCTCCCGGCCCGATTTATACTCTCGGGCTGATTCCGCCAATATACCTACACGCAACAGATGCAGATGCAGACTACCGCATTCGAGTCCGAGCTGGCCGAGCTCATCGTCCAGGCGCTCAACCTAGAGATCCGCCCCGACGAGATCGATCCCGAGGCGCCGCTGTTCGGCGAAGGCCTCGGGCTCGATTCGATCGACCTGCTCGAAATCGCGCTTGCCGTGTCGAAGAAATACGGCTTCAAGCTGCGCTCCGACGACGCCGACAACGCGCGCATCTTCGCTTCGCTGCGGGCGCTGACCGCGCACATTGAAAAGCATCGCACCAAGTAGACGCGCGGTCGTCGCGGTCTGCGCGGTCCTGCTGTATGCGCTGTTCAGCCGCTTCGCGCTGAAATCGCTGCCCGAGGGCGCCGCGCTCAAGTTTGCCGTCACCCTGCCGCCGGTGCTGATCGACCTCGCGCTGTGCTGGCTGTTCGGTCGCACTCTGCGGCGCGGCGCCGAGCCGCTGATCACCTCGTTCGCGCGCCACGCGCACGGCGGCGACCTGCCGCCCGACCTTCCCGCCTACACGCGGCGCGTCACGCTCGCCTGGACCCTGCTGTTCGCGGCCATGGCGGCGGCCGCGGCGTGGCTGGCAGCGTTCGGCCCGCTGCGGGCGTGGACGCTTTTCGTCTACGCCGTCAACCCGGCGCTGGTCGCGGCGCTGTTCCTGGGCGAGTTCGCCTGGCGCCGCATGCGCTTCCGCCACCACCCGCCCCAGCGCCTGAGGGACATGCTGCAGTACCTGCGCCTGCCGGCGGCGCGGGCGCAGCCGTTGCCGCTGCTCAGACTGCACGCGCCGGACGACGTGGTCGCGCGCCGGCGCGGCGAGGCGATCCCCGCTTCCGCGCTGCTGGCCGACGCCGCGGCGCTCGCGGCCGCTCTGCCTCCCGGGCGCCACGTGCTCAACCTGTGCCGCGACCGCTATCACTTCCTGGTCGGGTTCGCCGCGGCGCTGAGCGCGCGCCGCCTGTGCCTGCTGCCGCCGGGCTCCGGCGATGCTGCGATCCGTGATATCTGCCGCGACTTCGGCGAGCTGTGCTGCGTCGCCGACCACGACGAGGTGCCCGCGGGCGTCGCCGTGATCCGTCCGACCGGGCATCCGCCCGCAGCGCTGGGCGCGCGGCCCGCCTTCCCGCCCGAGCAGCCCGCGGCGGTGGTATTCACCTCGGGCAGCACCGGCCGCCCGGCGCCGCACGTCAAGAGCTGGGGCTCGCTGGTGCGCGGCGCGCTGGCGCTGGGGCGGCACCTGGGCCTGGCGCCGTCGCTCGCGCCGCAGATCGTCGGCACCGTGCCGCCGCAGCACATGTTCGGCCTCGAGGCGACCGTGATGCTGACGCTGCAGTGGCGCGGCGCGGTCGAGGCCGGCCGCCCGCTGCTGCCCTCGGACGTCAAGGCCGCGATTGAGGCAGCAACGCGCACGGCGCCCGGGGAGCCGTGCTGGCTGATGACCACCCCGCTGCAGCTGCGCGCCTGCGTGGCGGACGCGATCGATCTGCGCGGCGCGCTGCGCGGCGTGATCTCCTCCACCATGCCGCTCGAGGCGCCGCTGGCGCAGGCGGCGGAAGAATTGTGGGACTGCCCGGTGGAGGAAATCTACGGCTCGAGCGAGACCGGCATGATGGCGCTGCGGCGCACCGCGAGCGGCCCGTCGTGGACCCTGTGCGAGGGCCTGAGCTTCAGCGCCGAAGACGGTGCGATGCGCGTGCGGGGCGGTCACCTCGACGCGCCGTTCACCCTCACTGACCGCGTCGAGCTCGAGGGCGGGCGCGGCTTCCGCCTGCTCGGCCGCATCGGCGACATGATCAAGGTCGCCGGCAAGCGCAGCTCGCTCGAGGATCTCAACGCGCGCCTGCGCGCGGTGCCGGGGATCGTCGACGGCGTTTTCTACATGCCGGACGGCGCCGATCGCCCGCTTGCGTTCGTGGTCGCGCCGCAAACGAGCAAAGCGTCCATCCTCGACGCCTTGCGCCGCGACCTCGATCCGGTCTTCCTGCCGCGCCCGCTGTACCTGGTCGATGCCCTGCCGCGCGCGGCCAACGGCAAGATCACGCGCGAAGGCCTCGATGCGCTGCTGCGCCGGGTGGCGGCGCGATGAGCTTCGAGCTCGAAGCCGTGATCGATCCGGCGCATCCCGCGCTGCCCGGGCATTTTCCCGGCAACCCGATCGTTCCAGCAGTGGTGCTGCTGGCCGAGGTCGCGGCGGCGATCGAGACCACCATGGGCCCGCAGGCGCGCCTGCTCGGCCTGCCGTCGGTGAAGTTCCTCGCGCCGCTCGCGCCCGGGGAGCGGTTCCGGATCGTCATCGAGACGCGGCAACCGCCGTTGATCCGCTTCACTCTCCTTCACCGCGGCAAGGCGTTCGCCGCCGGCAGCGCGGAGATCGGCACTTGAGCATCGGCTGGCGTGCGCAGCAAGAGCGCGGCAGCCAGGCCGCGATGCGCGCGCTGATCTGGACCACGCTCGCGCTCGGACGCCGCGTCGGGCGCGCCTTCCTCTACCCGATTTGCGCCTACTTCGTGCTGTTCTCGCCGCGCCTGCGGCGCGCCTCCGCCGGCTACCTGCGGCGCGCGCTGGGACGGCCGGCGCGCGCGGCCGACCACATGCGCCACTTCCACGCCTTCGCCGCCACCCTGCTCGATCGCGTCTACCTGCGCACCGGGCGCTACGGCTACTTCGACGTGCGGCTCGAGGCCCCGCCCGCGCTGCTGGCGGACCTGCGCCGGGGCCGCGGCTGCATCCTGCTCGGCTCGCACCTGGGCAGCTTCGAGATCCTGCGCGCCGCCGGCCTGGCCGAAGGCGCGCCGGCGGTCAACATGCTGATGCACGCCGAGGGATCCGAGAAGCTCAACAGCGCGCTCGACGCGCTCGCGCCGCAGGCCGCGCCGCGCGTGATTCCGCTCGGGCGGCCGGGGTCGCTGCTGCGCGTGCAGGAATGCCTCGAGCGGGGCGAAATCGTCGGCATCCTCGCCGACCGCAGCTGGCGCAACGAGCGCGAGTGCAACTGCGAGTTCCTCGGCGCGCCGGCGCGCTTTCCGTTCGGCCCGCTGCTGCTCGCCGGCCTGCTCGGCGCGCCGGTGATCCTCGCTTTCGGCCTCTACCGCGGCGGCCGCCGCTACGAGGTGCACCTGGAGCCCTTCGCCGAGCGCATCGCGCTCGAGCGGCGCGAGCGCGAAGCCTCGCTGCGTCCCTGGGTCGAGCGCTACGCCGCGCGCCTCGAGCACCACTGCCGCAGCGCGCCGTACAACTGGTTCAACTTCTACGACTACTGGGCGCCGGCCAGCGCCTGATATCGGCCCTCCGCGCGCGCCCGCGCCGCGCGCTCGATCGCCGCGCGGTCGTCGTAGAACGGCTTCGGCGCCAGCACCAGGCCGACCTCGGCCGCCTCCCCGGTCAGGATGCGGAGGTACTCCTGCATGTGGTGCGCGGTGAAGGTGTTGGTGTCGTGAAAGGTGACCACCACCGGAATTACGCCGTCGACCACCGGCAGCGCGCCGGCGGCGATCCTCTCGCGCACTTCGGCCAGGGCGTCGCGGAGGTGGCTGCGCCGGCGCAGGCTGATGTTCCAGAAGTAGATCACGCCGTCGTTGGCGCTGACGTCGGTCAGCAGCATGCGCAGGCCGCGGCTGCGGTAGGCGGCGAGCGTGCGCGCGTCGTAGTTCCAGAACGGCGGCCGCACCAGGTCCGGCGCCACCCCGGCGACCGCCGCGATGTCGCTCTCGGCGTCGGCGAGCGTGCGCTCGAGCTCGGCATCCGGCAGCAGCCGGTGGTCGATGTGCCCGCGCGGCGAGCCGCTGTGCACCGCGAGGACGTGACCCTCGGCGTGCTCGCGCCGCATCAGCGCCCTGCCCGCCTCCGATCCGCCGGCGCGCGGATCGCGCGTCTGCAAAAAGAACACCGCCTTGATCCCCGGTTGCACTGGGTTGCGCGCGAGCGTGTCGAGGATCGCGCGGGTCGGGTTGTAAGGCTCCCAGGTGCTCGGGCCGTCGTCGAAGGTCAGCAGGAAGCGCGCCGGGTACGCGTTCGGCGGCAACGCGCGCGCCTGCTCGGGCGACGGTCCGGCGCAGCCGCACAGCAGCAAGAGCGCGAGCGCGGCCGCCGTTGTATTTTTGCGGACGGCGTGTTCGAATCCCGCGCGACCCGCATGCGCGCTCGAACCCACTACGAGGAAATAGCACCGCTGAAACATGGCTGCCTGAAGCCATTGTACCGGGCGCTGCTCGCCTTCCTGCTCGCGCTCGCCTGCGGCGCCGCGCCCGCGCAGGACTCCTCTCTCGAGCAGGTGATGCGGCTTCTGTCGGCGGTGCAAGCCTCGACTGTGCGCTTCAGCGAAACGAAGAAGATGGCCGCGCTCAGCGAGCCGCTCGTGCTCTCGGGCAGGCTGTCGTACGTGCGCGGCGGCCGCATCGAGAAGGACGTGGAAGCGCCCTACCGGGAACGGACCACGATCGACGGCGACACCATGACGGTCGAAAGCCCCGCGCGCGGCGAGTCGCGCAGCTACGCGCTGCGCGGCAATCCCGCGGCACGCGCCTTCGTCGAGGGCCTGCGCGCGACCCTCGGCGGCGACCTCGCTACGCTCGAGCGCTACTACCGCGTCTCGTTCAGCGGCAGCGTCGACGCCTGGACGCTCGAGCTCGCGCCGCGCGACGAGGAGATGGCGCGCTTCGTCGAGTCGATCGAGTTCCGCGGCAGCCGCGCCGACATCAGCTCGATCCGGGTCGAGGAAGCCGGCGGCAACTCGAGCCTGATGACGCTGCGCCGGGAGGCGCCTTGAGCCCGCGCGCGCGCGCCGCCGTCGTCGTCGCGGCATGGCTCGCGCTTCTCGCCGGCAGCGCCCTGCTCGCCTCGCGCGCCCGCGTCACCAGCGATTTCACCGCCTTCCTGCCGGCGCGGCTCGACGCCGACCAGGCGCTGCTGGTGCACCAGCTGCGCGAGGGCGTCGCGGCGCGCATGATCCTGATCGGCATCTCCGGCGGCGGGCCGGACGCGCTCGCCGGCGCCAGCCGCGCGCTGGCGAGCCGGCTCTCGGCCTCGGCGCGCTTCGCCTACGTCAACAACGGCGAGGCCCGATTCGGCGCCGCCGACCGCGCGCTGGTCGAGCGCTGGCGCTACCTGCTCAGCCCCGCGGTCGCGCCGCAACGCTTCTCCGCCGCCGGCCTGCGCGAATCGCTCGAGCGCGCGCTGGAGGCGCTCGCCTCGCCGCTCGGCACCATGCTCGTCGCGGGCATCGCCGCCGACCCGACCCGCGAAGCGCTGCGCTACTTCGAGTCGCTGCCGGCGGCCGGGCCGCAAACGCGCCACGGCGTCTGGTTCTCCCCCGACGGCAAGCGGGCGCTGCTGATCGCCGAGACCCGTGCCGCGGCCTCCGATCTCGACGCCCAGGCGCGCGCGGTGGGCGAGGTTCGCTCGGCCTTCGCCGCCGCGGCGGGCGGCAGCGGCGCGTCGCTCGCGCTCAGCGGCCCGGGCGTGTTCGCGGTCGAGTCGCGCGCGCTGATCCGCGCCGACGCCTCGCGCCTGTCGCTGATCGCCGGCGCGGCGGTGCTCGCGCTGCTGCTGTTCGTCTACCGCTCGGCCGCGCTGACGCTCGCCTGCCTGGTGCCGATCGCGAGCGGGATCCTGGCCGGCGTCGCGCTGGTGAGCCTCGCCTTCGGCTCGATCCACGGCATCTCGCTCGGCTTCGCCGCGATCCTGTTCGGCGAGGCGGTCGACTACCCGAGCTACCTGTTCCTGCACAACCAGCCGGGCGACTCGCTGCGCGCCACACTGGCGCGCGTCTGGCCGACGCTGCGCCTGGCGGTGCTCACCACCGTGCTCGGCGGCCTGAGCATGCTGCTGTCGAGCTTCGCCGGGCTGGCGCAGCTCGGCCTGCTGCTGATGAGCGCGATCCTGGTCGCCGGCCTGGTGACGCGCTACGTCCTGCCGGCAATCGCGCCGGCGCGGCCGGTGGCGCTGGCGCGCGTCGCGCCGCTGCTGGGCTGGAGCGCGCTCGCGCGCCGGCGGCGGCCGCTGCGCGCCCTCGCCTGGGCCGCGCTCGCGCTCGTGATCGCGCTCAACGCGCTGCGTCCCGGCGCGCTGTGGAACGACGACCTCGGCACGCTCAACCCCATCCCCGATGCCGAGCGCCGCGCCGACCAGCAGCTGCGCGCCGAGCTCGGCGCGCCCGACGTCGGCGCCGTGATCGTGGTGCGCGCCCCCGACCGCGAGCGCGCGCTGGCGCGCAGCGAGGCGCTCGAGCCCGCGCTGCGCGGCCTCGCGCGCGACGGGTTGTTCGCCGGCTTCGAGGCGGCGAGCGACATCCTGCCGAGCGCGGCGCGCCAGCGCGCGCGCCGCGCGGCGCTGCCCGATGCGCGGGCGCTGCGGCACACCCTGCAGGAGGCCGAGCGCGGCTTGCCGTTCCGCCCCGGCCTGTTCGCGCCCTTCCTGCGCGACGTCGAACGCGCCCGCCGCGACCCGCTGCTCGAGCCCGCCGACCTGCGCGGCAGCGGCCTCGGCGTCAGGCTCGATTCGCTGCTGTTCCCGCTGCGCGGCGAGTGGGTTGCGCTGATCCCGCTGCGCGGCGCCGGCGATCTTGTGGCGCTGTCGGCGCGCTTCAAGGCGCTGCATGCGCCGGGCGCCGCGCTGCTCGATCTGCGGCGCGAGACCGGCCGCATGATCGGGCGCTACCGCGCTCAGACGCTGCAGCTGACCGCGCTCGGCATCGCGGCGATGTTCGCCCTGCTGGCCTGGGGCCTGAGGGGCGCGGGCGAGGCCGCGCGCGTGCTGCTGCCGGTGCTGCTCGCGGCGGCGCTCGCAGCCGGGATGCTGCCGCTGCTGGGGACCCCGCTGACGCTGTTCCACCTCGTCGCGCTGCTGTTCGTCGTCGGCACCGGGCTGAACTACTCGCTGTTCTTCAACCGCGTGCCGCGCGACCCCGACGAGCGCAAGCGCACGCTGCTCTCGCTCACCGTGTGCTGCCTCGCCGTGCTGTGCTCGGCCGGCGCGCTCGCGCTCTCGGCCACGCCGGTGCTGCGCGCGATCGGCGTCACGGTGCTGCTCGGAACGCCGCTCGCGCTGGCATTGTCGGCCGCCTTCGGGCGCGACACGGTGTAGCGCGCCAGCAACCGCCGCGCCACCATGCGCGCGATGCGCGCGACGTCGGCAACGTTGGCGAAGTGGCTCGCGCGCGCCAGGCCGCGGTAGGCGACCGTGACCGGCACCGCGACGCTCTCGATGCCGAGGCGGCCGGCCTCGATCAGGATCTCGCTCTCGAAGGCGAAGCGCGCCGAAGCGCCGTGGTCGACCCGCGCCTCGTGCAGCAGGCGCGCCGGGTAGACGCGAAAGCCGGACTGGGTGTCGGGAAAGCTGCGCCCGGCCGCCAGCCCGACCCAGAAGTCGGCAAAGCGGTTGGCGCGGTAGCGCAGCGCCGGCATCTCCTCGCGCAGGTGCAGGCGCGAGCCGATCACGATCGCCTCGGGGCGCCGACGGTGCACCTCGAGCAGCGCCGGGATGTCCTCGGGCCGGTGCTGCCCGTCGCCATCGAGCGTGATCACCGCCTGCGCGCCGAGCTCGAGCGCGCGCTGCATGCCGCGCCACAGGCTGGCGCCCTTGCCCAGGTTTACCGGGTTGCGCAGCAGCTCGAGCGGCAGGCCTTCGAGCGCGGCGCCGGTGCCGTCGCCCGAGCCGTCGTCGACCACGATCAGCGCGCGCACCTGTCTCAGGGTGCGCTCGGCGACCTCGCGGATCGTCGCCGCCTCGTTGTACGCCGCGATGACGGCGATGGTGTCGGTGGCGTCCATCGCGCCTAGGCCATCGCGCCGTTGACCGGGATCACCTGGCCCGACAGGTAGCCGGCGTCCTCGGAGACCAGGTAGGCGACCAGGCTCGCGACTTCCTCCGGCGTGCCGCGGCGCTTCATCGGCACGATGGAATTGACCACGCTGTCGGGGACGGCCTGGTCGGTGCCCTCGGAGCGGATGATCCCTGGCGCCACCGCGTTGACCGTGACGCCGCGCGCCGCCAGCTCGATCGCGAGCGACTTGGTCGCGCCGTGCAGGCCGGCCTTCGCCGCCGCGTAGTTGACCTGGCCGCGGTTTCCGGTCAGGCCGACGATCGACGAGATGCTGACGATCCGCCCCCAGCGCGTCGCCATCATCGGCAGCAGCAGCGGCCGCGTCAGGTTGAAGAAACCCTTGAGCGAGACGTCGACCACCTCGTCCCACTGCGCCTCGGACATGCCCGCCAGCGGCGCGTCGCGGTGCACCCCGGCGTTGCTGACGACGACCTGGATCGGCCCGCCGCGCTCGACCAGGTCCTCCAGCGCGCGCGTCGCGGCGGCGCCGTCGCAGACGTCGAAAACGACCGTTTCGGCGCTGCCGCCCGCGGCGCGGATTTCGCCCGCCACGCCCTGCGCCCGATCCGGGTGCGCGTGGCCGTGCACGATCACGTGCAGCCCAGCCGCCGCCAGCGAGCGGCAGATCGCCGCTCCCAGCGCACCACTTCCTCCGCTCACCACGGCGCGCTTCATGCGTCGGTCCCGGCAACGAGTGCGATCGCGGCGCGCCCCCTGAGCAGGATGCGGCCGTCGCCTTCGACCCGGAAAGCGTACAGCATGTGGCGTTGCTGCACCACGAGCGCTTCGGCGATCGCCAGCAGCTCGCCCGGGATCAGGTCGAGCCGCTCGGCCTCGAGCTCGACATCGCGCAGGCTGGCGAGCACGCCGGGCCCGATCGCGCCGCCCTCGCGCGCCGCGAGCGCGCCGTGCAGCGCGACGGCCTGCGCCGCGTACTCGATGCCGGCCACCGCGTGCAGCCGGCCGCGCGCGCGCAGCGGGTTGTCGGCCCGCCGGTGGCTCGCGCTGGCGCAGACGATGCCGGCGGCATCCCAAGACACCACCCGCTCGAGCAGGCACATCGCGCCGCGCTGCGGCACCAGCGCCGCGATCTGCTCGCGCCCCAGCGTCATCGCTCGCACCGGACCGCGAGCTGACGGGCGCCCACGGCGCCGAGCCGGATCTCCGCCGTACCGCCGTGCGCCAGTGCCGAGAGCAGCGGCAGCGCCCGCGCCGCCGGGTTGTCGGCCAGCGCGCCGAGCCCCGCCGGCAGCGCGCTGGGAGCCGCGCCGGGCTCAAGCCGCAGCGCGAGCGACGCCAGCGGGCGGCCGCGCGGCTCGCCGCTTAGCAGCAGCGCGGCGGCGAAATCGTGGCTGCGCGGACGCATCAGCGCGAGCGGGTGCGGCAGCGGCAGGTCGAACGCTACCAGCAGCACCGGGCCGCGATCGAGCGTCGCCTGCACCGCCGCCTCGAACAGCCCGGCGGCGAACGAATCCTGGTCGGCGGCGATGCTGGTCGAAGGCCGCTTCGATTTAGTCGCGATGCCCCAGTAGCCGGCGGGCGCGTTGTGCACCGAGTTGTGGAACTGGGTCGGCGAGACGTCGGGCTCGGGCGCGGCGAACGACTCGCACAGCGCGTGCGTCACCGCGCCGTCGCCGTCGGCCGAGGTGAACACGGTCGCCAGCTCGGCAAGGGGCCACTCGCATCCCGCCAGCGCGTCCTCCGCCGCCGCCAGCGCGAGGCGCGAAGCGGCGTTGCAGCGCCGCCGCTCGGCCGCCGGCAGGATCGCCGGCGCCGGCACGCGCAGCGCCTGCCCGGACCAGGGCGCGCGCGCCGCCAGCACCTCGCGGCACGCGGCCCAGCCTTCCAGCCCCGAGCCGGCGACGCCGACGCCGTGCAGGTGAACCTTCATCATGCGGCGCGGCCGAACAGCAGGCTGCAGTTGTTGCCGCCGAAGCCGAACGAGTTGCTGAGCACGCGCTCGAGCGGGCGCTGCTCGCTCTCGAGCGCGACCCGGGCGCGCAGCGCGGGGTCGACGCGCTCGGTGTTGAGCGATCCCGGCCGGAAGCCGCGCTCGAGGCACAGGACCGAGACCGCGGCCTCGACAATGCCCGCCGCCCCGAGCGTGTGCCCGGTCCAGCCCTTGGTCGAGCTCGCCGGGGTCGAATCGGCGAACAGCGCGTGCAGCGCAGCGTCCTCGGCGCGGTCGTTGGCCGGTGTGCCGGTGCCGTGCAGGTTGACGTAATCGACCTCCCGCGTCCCGGCGCCGGCGCGCGCGAGCGCGGCCGACATGGCCAGCAGCGCGCCCGCGCCCTCGGGATGCGGCGAGGACATGTGGTAGCCGTCGCTGCTCTCGCCGTAGCCGAGCAGCGCCACCGCTCCGCGCCCGGCGCGCGGCGCTTTCTCGAGCAGCGCGAAGCCGCCCGCCTCGCCGATCGAGATGCCGTCGCGCCGCTCGTCGCAAGGCCGGCACGGCGACTCCGACAGCAGCTCGAGCGAGCGAAAGCCGTACAGCGTGGTCAGGCACAGGCTGTCGACGCCGCCGACCACCGCGGCGTCGCAAATCCCGGCCTCGATCAGGCGCTGCGCCTGCGCGAACACCTTGGCGCTCGAGGCGCAGGCGTTGGAGACGGTCGCCGCCGGCCCTTCGAGGGCGAGGCGCCGGCGCACGAACTCGGTGAGCGAGAACATGCCGTGGGTCGCGGCGTAGTCGCGCCGGGCGAGCAGCGACTCGACTTCGGCGCCGCGCCGGTAGGCGAGCTCGGTCTCGAGGATGCCCGAGGTGGTGGTGCCGAGCAGGACGGCGATTCGCGCCGCGCCGTGGCGCTCGCGCGCGCGCGCCACGGCCTGCTCGAATCCGTCCTCGGCGAGCGCCAGCTGCGCCAGGCGGTTGTTGCGGCAGTCGAAGCGCGCGAATTCGCCGCTCAGCGGCGCCGACTCGAGCCCCTCGACGCGGCCGATCCAGGTCGGGTGCGGGAAGGGCTCGAAGTCATTCTGCCGCAGGCCGCTGCGGCCCTCGCGCAGCGCGGAGAAGGTCCGTTCCAGCCCCGCGCCCAGCGCGCTGGCGATACTCAAGCCGGTCACGAACAGCGGCCGCATTACTGCCAGTCCGTCAGCGCCATGCCGAAGCCGAAGCTGGTTTGCCGCCAGTTGTAGTCGAGCAGGCTCTCGCCGTAGCCGCTGAACACGTTCACGTAGCCGCGCATGCGGCGCCACACCGGAAAGCTCCATGACGCCTGCAGCGCGCCCTTGTGGCTGCGCGGGTTGTAGCGCCCGAGCAGGGACAGGGTCTGGCGGCCGACGTGGTAGCTCGCCACCGCGTCGCCGTAGCCCATGTAGTCGACGATGTCGGGGTTGTCGTCGCTGCCCAGGTTCTCCGGAATGCGCCACCACGGCCGCAGCAGCAGCTCGAAGCGGTCGTGCTCGAAGCCGAACTGGACGTAGGCCCGGTTCCAGCTGCGCGAGAGCGGGTCGGACTGGCCGTTCGACTGGTGCACCAGGCCGAAGTTGAGCAGCCGCCAG
>DATFMS010000230.1:0-3344 GCA_035266805.1 Burkholderiales bacterium
AGGGCGACGGCGCGGCCGACTTCAAGCCGATTGCGCACCTGTACAAGACGCAGGTCTATGCGCTGGCCGAGTATCTGGGCGTCCCCGACGAGATTCGCGGGCGCGCGCCGACCACCGACACATTCTCGCTGGCGCAGTCGCAGGAGGAGTTCTACTTCGCGCTGCCTTATCGCGAGATGGACCTTTGTCTCTGGGCGCACAATCACGCCACGCCCGCCGCGGAGGTCGGCGCCGTTCTCGGTCTCACGGTCGAGCAAGTCGAGCGCGTATACCGCGATATCGATGCCAAGCGCCGGGCCAGCCGCTACCTGCACCAGGCGCCGCTCCTCGCGGGAGAGGCGCGGAGCGCCTAGCGATGTGCGGTATCGCCGGCATTATGGCGCTGCGGGAAGACCTGCCTCCGCCCGAAATCGGCGACCTCAAGGCGATGATCGGCGCCATCCGGCATCGCGGCCCCGACGAATTCGGCGTGTACCGCGACGCCCGTGCGGGACTTGGCCACGCCCGGCTGTCGATCATCGACCTCGCCACCGGCCAGCAGCCAATGTCGAACGAGGACGGGACGATCTGGATCGCGTTCAACGGCGAAATCTTCAACTACGTCGAGTTGCGCGCTGAGCTCGGATCACGCGGTCACCGCTTCAGAACCAAGTCCGACACCGAGGTCATCGTCCACGCCTGGGAGGAATGGGGGGAGGCGGCTTTCGAGCGCATGAACGGGCAATGGGCGGCCGCGCTTTGGGACGCAAGCAAACAACGGCTCGTCCTGACGCGCGATCGAGTGGGAGTCCGGCCGCTGTACATGTGTGAGCACGCAGGCCGCCTGTACTTCGCCTCGGAGGTGAAGGCGATCTTCGCCGCCGACGCTTCAATTCCGCGCGCGCTCGATCCGGCCGGGATCGACGAGACCTTCACTTTCTGGACCGTGGTGCCGCCGCAGTCGGTCTTCGCCGGCGTCGCCGAGCTGGAGCCCGGGACGACGCGGATCTACGACCGCGGCAGCGCGCCGCGCGAGCATGCGTTCTGGCGTCCTGCCTACCCGCTCGGCGAGAGCGGAAAGTTCCGCGGTACGCTCGACGACGCCGTCGAGGCCACGCGGCACGCGCTGGAGGACGCGACCGCGCTGCGCATGCTGCGCGCCGACGTGCCCGTCGGCAGCTATCTCTCCGGCGGCCTCGACAGTTCGCTCGTCGCCGCGCTCGGCCGGCGGGCCAAGGGAGAGAATTTCCAGACCTTCTCCCTTCGCTTCCAGGACGCCGAGTACGACGAAACGGAGTTCCAGCGCGAAATGGTCCGCCTGCTCGGCAGCGACCATCACGAGGTCGTTGTCGGTCGTGCCGATATCGCCCGCATCTTCCCCGACGTGATTCGCCATGCAGAGCGTCCCATCCTGCGGACCGCGCCCGCGCCGCTGTTCCTCCTTTCGCGCCTGGTGCGCGACGCGGGCATCAAGGTGGTCCTTACGGGGGAGGGTGCCGACGAGATGTTCGCCGGATACGACCTGTTCCGCGAGGCCAAGGTCCGCCGCTTCTGGGCGCGCGAGCCCGCGTCCAAGCTGCGGCCGCGCCTGCTCGAGCGCCTGTATCCGTATCTCGCCCGCTCGCCCGTTTCGCAGCAGGCGATGGCGCGCCAATTCTTCGGTCGCAACCTCGGCGGCTGGCGCGAGCCCGGCTTTTCGCACGACACGCGCTGGGTGACGACCGCCTCGCTCAAGCGCCTACTCAGCCCAGAAATGCGCGCGGCGGGGGATGCCGCGGCGACCATGCGCCGGCTCGTCGAATCCCTTCCGGCGGAGTTCGGCTCCTGGACGTACCTGGCGCAGGACCAGTACCTCGAGATTCGCACGCTGCTGTCGGGCTACCTCATGTCATCACAGGGCGACCGTATGCTCATGGCGAACTCCGTCGAAGGGCGATTTCCGTTTCTCGACATGAACGTGATGGCGCTCGCCGCGTCGCTGCCTCCCGCGTACAAGCTCCGCGTGCTCGACGAGAAGCATGTCCTGAAGCGCGCGTCCGAGGGACTGGTGCCGCCCTCAATCCTGAAGCGCAAGAAGCAGCCGTACCGCGCCCCGGACGCACTGTCTTTCGTCGGCGACGGCGTTCCGTCGTACGTTGAGGATTTGATGAGCGATGCCGCGATCCGGGACGCGGGCGTGTTCGAGCCTCGCGCCATCAGGCAACTCTGGCAGAAATGCGCCGCGCGTGGGAACGAAGGTCAGTTCTCCAATAGCGACAACATGGCCGTGGTCGGCGTGCTGTCGACGCAGCTGCTGTGGCGCGACTTCGTCCGCGAAGCGCCCCCGAGCGGACCGCCGGTGTCCATGCGAACCGAAATCGATCGGCTTCGAGGCTGAGCCGTATGCCCAGACCGCACCAGCTCATCAGCGCCATTCCCCTGCTACAGGACTTCCTTGCCGACGCCGCGCGGCGACTTGCCGACAAGGAGGCACTGCTCGTCGCGAAGAATCGCTACAGCTATGCCGACCTCGATCGGCGCGCGAGCGCGCTCGCGCATGCGCTGGCGGACCTGGGGGTCGGACGCGGCGACCGGGTGATCGTGTTCGCCGACAACACGGTCGAGACCTACGTCTCGTTCTGGGGCGTTCTGAAGGCGAACGCCGTGGTGTCGATCGTCAATCCGATGACGAAGGAGGACAAGCTCGCGTACTACCTGAACGACTGCCGCGCGACCGCGCTCATCACGGACGCGCATCTCCAAGGCGTATTCGCGCCGGCTGCGCGGCGATCGAAGCACCTCAAGGCGGTGATCGTGTCCGGCGCGGTCGACGCCGGCAAGCTCGAATCCCTGCCGGGGCTGGTGCGTTGGGAGGAGGCGCTCGCCGGCCGGCCCGAGCGAGAGCCGGAACGGCGCTGCATCGACATCGACCTCGCAGCAATCGTCTACACCTCGGGATCGACGGGGGATCCCAAGGGCGTGATGCTCACGCACCGCAACATGATCTCGGCGGCAACCTCGATCGGCACCTACCTCGAGATTAGGGAAGACGAAGTGATCCTCGGGGTCCTGCCGATGGCGTTCGACTACGGGCTCTACCAGATGATCATGTGCGTGCGGGCGGGCGCTCGCCTGGTCCTCGAGCGCTCGTTCAGCTTTCCGGCGGCGGTGCTGAAGCTGATGGTCGCGGAGCGCGTGACGGGGTTCCCCGGCGTCCCGACGATGTTCGCGGTCCTGGCCGAAATGAAGACGCTGAAGGACTACGACCTTTCCAGCATCCGCTTCGTGACCAATACGGCCGCCGCGCTGCCGGTGAAGCACATCCTGATGCTGCGGGACCTCTTTCCGTCGGCGCGCATCTACTCGATGTATGGGCTCACCGAGTG
>DATFMS010000231.1:0-4257 GCA_035266805.1 Burkholderiales bacterium
CCGATCAGGATCCTGCCCTCGGTCACTTCCTCCAGGCCAGCGATGAGCCGCAGCACCGTCGACTTGCCGCAGCCCGAAGGCCCGAGCAGGACCAGGAACTTGCCCGCCTCGGCGCGAAAACTGGCGCGGTCTACGGCGCGCACCGCGCCGTAGCGCTTGAACACGTTCTCGAGCGCGATCTCGGACATTCCGCCCGGATTATCGCCGCAAGTTAAGGAAAAGAGGAAAAGGGGCCAGGCTCGAATTATCGAATCATAATTTCGAGCCTGGCCCCTTTTCCATTTTGCTCTTCACCGCGACGTAGTACAGCACCGGGATTACGACCAGCGTCAGCAGGGTCGAGACGAAGATGCCGAAGATGAGCGAGATGGCGAGGCCCTGGAAGATCGGGTCGTCGAGGATGAAGGTGGCGCCGATCATCGCCGCGAGGCCCGTCAGCACAATCGGCTTGGCGCGCGCGGCGGCCGAGTGCAGCACCGCATCGCGCAGCGGCACGCCCTCCTCCAGCCTCTCGTTGACGAAGTCGACCAGCAGGATCGAGTTGCGTACGATGATGCCGGCGAGCGCGATCATGCCGATCATCGAGGTCGCGGTGAAGTTGGCCCCCAGCAGCGCGTGCCCGGGCATCACCCCGATCACGGTGAGCGGGATCGGCGCCATGATGATCAGCGGCACCAGGTAAGAGCGGAACTGCGCAACCACCAGCAGGTAGATCAGGATCAGCCCGACCGCGTAGGCGAGGCCCATGTCGCGGAAGGTCTCGTAGGTGACCTGCCACTCGCCGTCCCACTTGATCGAGTACTGGCGGTAGGGGTCCGAGGGCTGGTTGATGAAGTACTCGCCCAGCACGCCGCCGTCCGGCAGCGGCTTGCCGACCACTTTGCCGCGGATCGAGAACATGCCGTACAGCGGGCTGTCGACCCGTCCGGCCTTGTCGCCGACCACGTACACCACCGGCAGCAGGTCCTTGTGGTAGATCGGCCGGTCGCGCACGTTCTTCACCACCTTGACCAGCTCCGACAGCGGCACCAGGCTGCCCGAGGAAGTGCGCAGCGCAAGCTTGAGGAACTCGTCCAGCCGCCCCTGCCGCTCGGCCGGCAGCACGATCCGCACCGGCACCTCGTACTTGGAATGGCCGTCGTGGATCGGCGTCACGTCGGCGCCGAGCAGGCCCATGCGCATGGTCTCCACCACGTCGCGCGCGCTCACGCCCAGCAGCGCGGCCTTGGCCTGGTCGACCTTCAGCACCACGCGCGGCGCCGGGTCCTCGACGCTGTCGTCGATGCTGACGATATCCGGCGTCGAGGCGAACGCCGCGCGCACCCGCTCGGCGGTGCGGATGCGCCCCGCCTCGTCCGGGCCGTAGACCTCGGCCACGATCGGCGACAGCACCGGCGGCCCGGGCGGCACCTCTACCACCTTGACCTTGGCGTTCCAGCGCGCGCCGATCTTCTCCAGCGCCGGGCGCACCGCCGCCGCGATCTCGTGGCTCTGCCGCTCGCGCTCGCCCTTGGGCTTGAGGTTGACCTGCAGGTCGCCCTGCTCGGAGTCGCTGCGCAGGTAGTACTGGCGCACCAGGCCGTTGAAGTTGATCGGCGAGGCGAGCCCGGCGTAGGCCTCGTAGTCGGTGACCTCGCCGACCTGCGCCAGGTGGGCGCCCAGGTCGTGCAGCGCCGCGGCGGTCACCTCGACCGGCGTTCCCGCCGGCATGTCGACCACCACCTGGAACTCGGACTTGTTGTCGAACGGCAGCATCTTGAGGATCACCAGCTTGACGCCCGCCAGCGACACCGATAGCAGGATCAGGCCGAGGATCGCGATCCACAGCTTGAGGCGGTGCTTGGCCGAGTCGACGAAGGGCCCGAGCACGCGCGAGAAGAAGCGCTCCAGCTTGCTGCCGCCGGCCTCCTCCTCGTGGTGCTTCGACTTGCCGAGCAGCCTGCAGGCGAGCCACGGCGTGACGCTGAACGCGATCGCGAGCGAGATCAGCATTCCCATGCTGGCGTTGATCGGGATCGGGCTCATGTAGGGGCCCATCAGGCCGCTGACGAAGGCCATCGGCAGCAGCGCCGCGATCACGGTGAAAGTGGCGAGGATGGTCGGCCCGCCGACCTCGTCGACCGCGAGCGGGATCAGCAGCGCGAGCGGCGTCTCGGGCGCCTTGGCGCGGTGGCGGTGGATGTTCTCGACCACCACGATGGCGTCGTCGACCAGGATCCCGATCGAGAAGATGAGCGCGAACAGCGACACCCGGTTGAGCGTGAAGCCCCAGGCCCAGGACGCGAACAGGGTGGTCGCCAGCGTGAGCAGCACCGCGATGCCGACGATCAGCGCCTCGCGCCGGCCGAGCGTGGCGAACACCAGCACCACCACCGACAGCGTGGCGAAGATCAGCTTCTCGATCAGCTTGAGCGCCTTTTCGTTGGCGGTGGCGCCGTAGTTGCGCGTTTCGGTGACCCGCACTTCGTCCGGGATCACCGTGCCGTGCAGCTCGGCCACCCGCTTCATGACCCGGTCGGAGACGTCGACCGCGTTCTCGCCCGGCTTCTTGGTGACCTGCACCGTGACCGCCGCATGCTCGCCCTGGCGCGTGCCGATCCAGACGTAGTGCGAGGGCTGGTTGGGCCCGTCGCGCACCTCGGCGACGTCCGACAGGTAGACCGGGCGCTGTTCAGAAGTGCCGACCACCAGCTGGCGCACATCGGCCGCCGAGCGGAGGTAGTCGCCGGTCTCGACCACGATCTCGCGGTTCTCGCGCACCAGCTTGCCGGTGGGCAGCGCGACGTTCGCGAGCTGCAGCGCGTTGCGCACATCGAGCGCCGAGATGCCGTAGGCGTTCATCCGGTCCGGGTCGAGCAGCACCCGCACCGCGCGCCCCGGGCCGCCCAGCGTCTGCACCTCGCGCGTGCCGGGAACGCGCTTGAGCTCGATCTCCGCGGCGTGCGCCACGCGCTCGAGCTCGTAGGCGCCGACCTTCTGGTCCTTGCTCCAGAAGGTGAGCGTCACCACCGGCACGTCGTCGATGCCCTTGGGCTTGATGATCGGCTCGAGCGTGCCGAGGTTGGGCGAGACCCAGTCGCGGTTGGAGTTGATGGTGTCGTACAGCCGCACCAGTGCGTCGACGCGCGGCACGCCGACCTTGAACTGCACCGTGAGCACCGCCATGCCGGGGCGCGAGACCGAGAACACGTGCTCGACGCCGGTCATCTGCGACAGCACCTGCTCCGCCGGGGTAGCGACCAGCGACTCGACATCCTTCGACGACGCGCCCGGGAACGGCACGAACACGTTCGCCATGGTGACGTTGATCTGCGGCTCCTCCTCGCGCGGGGTCACCATCACCGCGAACAGGCCGAGCAGGAACGCGACCAGCGCGATCAGCGGCGTGAGCTGCGAGTCCTGGAAATAGGTGGCAATGCGGCCCGAGATGCCCATCGCTCAGGGTCTCGCGCTGCCGCTGTCAGCCATGCCGGCCCTGACCGGATCGAGCGCGACCCGCTCGCCCGGCTTCACGCCCGCCAACACCTCGACGTAATTCTCGTCGGAGGCGTCGCCCAGGCGCACCTGGCGCAGGCGCGGCGCGCCCTTGTCGTCGACCACGTAGACGCCGGTGACTTCGCTGCGGTGGACCACCGCGCTGCGCGGCAGCAGCAGCTTCAGCGCGCTGCCGGTGACGAAGTGCGCCCGCGCGTACACGCCCGGGTAGACCCCGCGCACGTCCTCGGGCAGCTCGAGGCGGATGCGCGTGGTGTGGGTGCGCGGGTCGGCCGAGGGCACGACCACGATGTTCCTGACGTCGATCCACTTGCCGCTCGAGGGCACCTCGACGCGCGCCTTGGCGCCGGCCTGGATAGCCGCCACCTGCGCCTGCGGCACGGTGGCGACCACGCGCAGGGTCGAGGGGTCGAAGCCGGTCATCAGCGGCTTGCCCGGGGTGGCCATCTCGCCCAGCTCGACGTAGCGCGCCGACACCACCCCGCTGTAGGGCGCGACGATGGTGGCGAAGCTGCGCTCGGTGGCGGCGGCGCCGGCGCCGGCGAGCAGCGCCGTGACGCGCGCCTGCGCCGCGCGGTAATCCGATTGCGCCTTGTCGAGCGCGGCCTGGCTGATGAATTTCTGCGCCAGCAGCTGCTTGGAGCGCTCGTACTGGGCGCGCGCGTTGGCGAGCGCGGCCTGCGCCTCGCGCACCTGCGCCACGCTCGCGGCCTCCGCCTGCGACACGGCGCGCTCGTCGATGCGCGCGATCACCTGCCCTTT
>DATFMS010000232.1:0-6023 GCA_035266805.1 Burkholderiales bacterium
TGAACGGCATCGGCTGGAACCTGCTCAATCTCGCAATCGTCTTCGAGCTGCTGCGGCGGTCGCGCCGATGGCTCGCACCGGCCTGAGCAGATCTGGGCCTTACTTACTCTTAGTGCGCAGCGTGGTGCAGCACCGGCGCGCGATGGAACAGGCGCGACAGTGCGAGCAGCGCGTCGGCGATCGACTCGCCCTGCGCGACGAGCCTCAGCGCATTGTCGCGCTCGGCCTCGGTGATCGGCAGCGATGCCAGTCTCTTGCGCAGCAGCTGGTTCGAGTTGGGCATGGTGGACCTCATTGGTTAGAGTTAAATTAGCTAAACTTTAATTCTGCGTCTGATCTGTTTGACAACATTTTCACCCCTATGTTGCGAGGCAACAAACGATACTTATTGGCTTTATGCGTTAGTTTTGATAATCTATAGATACCGCCCTCGGGAGCCCTCGCTGTGCCGAGCCGCCTGCCCCCGCTGAATGCCCTGCGCGCCTTCGAGGCGGCGGCGCGCCTGCTGAGCCTGAAGAAGGCCGCGGCCGAGCTGAACGTCACCCCGGCGGCGATCAGCCACCAGATCAAGCTGCTGGAAGACCACGCCGGCCGCCAGCTGCTGGTACGCAAACCGCGCGCGATCGAGTTGACCGACGCCGCGCGCGCGGCGCTGCCGCGCCTGAGCGCGGGCTTCGACCAGCTCGCCGACGCCATGCGCCTGCTGCGCGAGTCGGGACCCGAGTCGACGCTGACGGTGAGCGTTGCCCCCTCGTTCGCCACCTGCTGGCTGATGCCCCGCCTGCACCGCTTCCTCAGCGCCGAGCCCGGGGTCGACGTGCGAGTCACCGCCCGCACCCGCCAGTCGACCTCGGTCGGCGCCCAGTCGCAGCGCGAGGCCGACACCTGGCTCGCCGACGCGGACGTCGCGGTGCTGCTGTCCAACGGACAGTTCCCGGGCTACCACGTCGAGCGCCTGGTGCCGCTGTCGGTCACGCCGCTGGCGAGCCCGCGCCTGCTCGCGGGACGCAGGCTGGCGCCGGCCGGGCTGCGCGAATTCACCCTGATCCACGACGATATCGGCAAGCTGTTCGACGGCCGCGATTTCTGGGACCTGTGGCTCAAGGCGGCCGGCGCGACGCAGCTGCGGCTCAAGCACGGCGTGCATTTCTCGCACACCGTGCTCGCGCTCGAGGCGGCGGCCGAGGGCGTCGGCATCGTCGCCACCCTGCCCGAGCTCGCCAAGCCGCAGCTGGACGACGGGCGCCTGGTGGCGCCGTTCGGTCTGCGCGTGCATCTGCCCTACGCCTACTACCTGGTGGCGCGCAGCGAGGCCCTGGCGCGTGCCTCGGTGCGCTCGTTCGTCGATTGGCTTCGCGCGCAGGCCGCAGATGCTCGATAGTCTGCTCACGCTGCGCGAGCGCACGATCTACCACCTCGCGGGAACGCGCCCGGCCGTCTATTACATCGCCGACCGCGAGGCCGGCGGAGTGCTGGTCAACGCGCCGCCTTTCGACGCCGAGCTGCTCGCGGCGCTGAGCGCGGTCGCTCCGCCCGCCTACGTCTTCCTCCCCAGCCGTCGCGGCGCGCAAGACCTCGAGCGCTGGCGCACAGCGGCCGGCGTCGAGAGCATCGCCTTCGAGGCAGAGGCAGCGCACGTCGCAGGCACGGTCGACCTCGCCGTCGGCCGCGGGCGCAAGCTCACCCGCACGATCGACTTCCTGCCGATGTCGGGAGTGACCGAGGGCAGCTGCGCGCTGCGCATCAAGAACAACGGCGGCGCGATCTTCTTCGGCCCGATCCTGGAGCCGGGACCCGACGCCTGGCCGGCACTCGTTGCTCACGACGACGACTGCTCGGCCGAAAACCGCCTGATCGGCATCCTGGGGCTGCAGGATCAGCGTTTCGAGTACGCGTTTACCGACGTCTTCGAGCCGGGGCGCACGCGCTACGGTCCAGGGGCGGACGCCGCGGTGCGCGAGAACCTGCGCCGGCTGCTGGAAGACTAGCGGCGCCGGAACAGCTGCCGGCCGACGATCGAGCACACCACTTCGTCGTTCTGGTTCAGCACTTCCCAGTGGAACTTGACCGTGCCACGATTTGGCTGCTTCTGCGACGGCGTCTGCTCGAGCACCTCGGCGCGCAGGCGCAGCGCGTCGCCGGGGCGCACCGGCTTGAGCCAGCGCAGCTCCTCCAGCCCCGGCGAGCCCAGGCAGGCCGACTCGACCAGGTAGCCGTCGCACATCAGGCGCATCATCACGCCGCAGGTCTGCCAGCCGCTCGCGATCAGGCCGCCGAAGGGCGTGGCCGTGGCCGCCTCTTCGTCGGTGTGGAAGACCTGCGGGTCGTACTCGCGCGCGAAGCGCTTGATGTCCTCGGCGCTGAGTGAACGTGAGCCGCTCTCATAAGTCCAGCCCGGCGTGAAGTCGTCCCAGTAGTACCTGCTCATGCCTATCCCTTGATGGCGCCGGCGGTCAGGCCGGCAACGATCCGGCGCTGGAACACGAGCACCAGCGCCACCAGCGGCAGCGTCACGATAACAGACGCCGCCATCAGATTGCCCCACGGCAGCTCGTACTGGCTGGCGCCGCTCATGAGGGCGATCGCGACCGGAACCGTGCGCTCGGCGTTGGTCAGGGTGAAGGTGAGCGCGAACAGGAACTCGTTCCACGCCGCGATGAACGCGAGCAGGCCGGCGGTTACCATCGCCGGCGCAACCAGCGGCGCGAGCACCTGCGCGAGGGTCTGCCACGGGCTCGCACCGTCGATCAGCGCGGCCTCCTCCAGCTCGCGCGGCAGCTCGCGCATGAAGGTGGTCAGGATCCAGACCGTGAACGGCAGCGTGAACACCAGGTAGGACAGCGTCAGCCCGGCCAGGTTGTTGTACAGCCCCAGGCTGCGGATCAGCTCGAACATGCCCGACAGGATCGCCACCTGCGGGAACATCGACACCGCGAGGATCGCCGCCAGCAGCGTGCCGCGGCCGCGAAAGCTGAGCCGCGCCAGCGCGTAGGCGGCGAGCGTCCCCGCCAGCAGCGAGAGCGCCACCACCGAGCCCGCGACCAGGACCGAATTGACGATGTTGCGCCCGAAGGGTTGCTCGGCGAACACCGCCGCATAGTTGGCCAGCGTCCACGAGCGCGGCAGCAGCGCCGGCTCGAACAGCTCGGCCGGCGGCCGCAGCGATGACGTCAGGGCGTAGTAGAACGGGAACAGGCAAAACAGCAGGATCGCCGCCACCAGCAGCAGGAAGCCCGCCTGCCGCAGCCGTCTCATCGCAGCACGCCCTCCTCGGTCAGGCGCACGCGCCCGGCGGTGAGTACCAGCGCGGTCACCAGCGCTACGGTGAGGAACAGCAGCGTGGCCGCGGCCGAGCCGTAGCCGACGTCCTGGAAATCGATCAGCTGCTGGCGCGCGAAGATCGACATCGACATGGTGTCGGTGCTGTTGGAGGTCAGCACGTAGACGATGTCGAACACCCGCAGCGCGTCGAGCACACGGAACACGACCGCGACCACGAGCGCGGGGCGGATGATCGGCAGCGTGACGCTGAAGAACTCGCGCACCGGCCCGGCGCCATCGATGCGGGCGGCTTCGCGGCACTCCCTGGGCACCAGCTGCAGCGCGGCGAGCGCGAGCAGAGTCACGAACGGCGTGGTCTTCCAGACGTCGACCATGATCACCGACGCCATGGCGAGCCCCGGCTCGGCGGTCCAGGCGAGCGGCTGCGCGATGAGGCCGAGCGACAGCAGCGCGTGGTTGACGATGCCGAACTGGTCATTGAGCATCCAGCTCCACATCTTGGCCGAGACGATGGTCGGCACCGCCCACGGCACCAGCACCGCGGCGCGCACCCAGGCGCGCCCGCGGAATTCGACGTTCAGCACCAGCGCGATGACCACCCCGAGCACCGTTTCGAGGCCGACCGAGCAGACCGCGAAGCGCAGCGTGTTCCATACCGCATGCCACCAGACCGGATCCGCCAGAAGCCCGTACCAGCGGCCGCCGTAGTTGGCGAGGTAATTCTCGAATCCGATCCAGCGCCAAGCAGGGTCGCCGAGCGCCGCGTCGCTGAAGCCGAAGCCCACGCTGCGCGCCAGCGGCCAGCCAGCCACCAGCGCGAGCAGCGCCAGCGAAGGCGCGAGGAACAGCCACGCGGTACGCGTGCGAGCTACCATTGCCCGCCGCGCGATATTCGCATCAGGCTGCCCTCGAGCGAGTGCAGCGCCGTGGCGGCGTCCGCCTGCCCCACGAGCACCGCGTGCACCGCGTTCGAGAAGGCGCTGCTGACCCGGTTGTAGCGCGTCCCGGTCACCGCCGCAGGCCGCGCCACCGCGTGCGCAAGCGCCTGTGCCATGACGTCGTAGTACGGATTGGCGCGCCGGATCTCGGCGTCCCGGTACAAGGCCGGCAGGGTCGGGTTGAAGCCGCCCGCCAGTGCGCGGCGCTTCTGCTCGGCGCGCCCGGTAAGCGCCATTACCAGGCTGGCGGCGAGCCGGGGATGTCTGGAGTAGCGCGACACCGCGAGCTGCGCCCCGCCGAGCGCGCCGACGCCCGCGGGCAGCGCCGCCACGCCCACCAGGCCGCGCACCGGGCTGCCCTCGCTCTCGGCCAGCGCCCTGGCGTACGGCCAGTTGCGCATGAACACCGCGTTGCCCGACTGGAACACGCCGCGCGCTTCCTCCTCGGCGTAGTTGAGCACGCCGCGCGGCGAGATGCTTCCGACCCAGCCCGCGGCCGCGGCCAGCGCGCGCGCGGCGCGCGGATTGTCGACCGAGATCGTGCCGTCGGGCTCGACGATGCGCCCGCCGCCGCGGCTCGCGATCCATTCCAGCGCGTCGCAGGTCAGGCCTTCGTAGGCGCGCCCCTGCCAGACGAAGCCCCACATGCGGGCCTTGCCGGCGGCGCGCTCGGCGTCCTGGATGCGACGCGCCGCTACGGTGAGCGCGGGCCAGGTACGCGGCACCTCGACGCCGTACTTGGCGAGCAGGTCCTTGCGATAGTAAAGCAGCCCCACGTCGGCGAACCATGGCATCGCCACCAGCTTGCCGCGCACCGTGTCGTTGGCGACGATCGACGCGAAGTGCGCGGCCGGCCGCCTGCCGGCGTACGGCCGCAGGTCGAGCAGGTGGCGCGCCAGGATGCCGGGCCAGACGACGTCGATCTGCAGCACGTCGATGTCGGGCGAGCCGGCAGCAAGCAGCTGCTGGTACAGCGCCAGCCTTTCGCTGGCCGAGTTCGGGGTCGAAACCAGCCGTACCGAATTGCCGCTTTCGCGCGCCCAGCGCTGCGCGCCGTCGCGGCAGAGTTCGAGCTCGAGCCCGACCGCGCTGCAGGAAATCGAGATTTCAGCGGCGCGGGCGCCGCCGGCGACAAGCAGGCCGCAAGCGAGGGCGATACCGATCGCCCGCAGCAACCTCAGAGCACCTTGCCGCTCTCGTCGTCGATCAGGTGCACGTTGTTCAGATCGGCGACCAGCTTCATGCGCGCGCCGTCGCGCGCGCCGGCGTTGGGGTTGACGCGCCCGCAGACCTCGGTGCCGCGCACCAGGAAATAGACCAGCGTTTCCATCCCCATCGGCTCGGTGACCTCGAGCTCGACCTCGAACGGGGTCTGGTTGGGCTCGAGGTGCGGGCGCTGCTCCATGATGTGCTCGGGGCGCAGCCCGAACAGCAGCTTGCCGCGCCCCAGGTACGGCCGGTAGCGGGCGGTGCGCTCCTGCGGCACCGGAAAGGTCAGCTCATCGCTCAACCGCACGCGCAAGCCGCCCGCGGCCTCCTCCAGCGCGCAGGGCAGGAAATTCATCGCCGGCGAGCCGATGAACCCGGCCACGAACTTGGTCGTCGGGCTATGGTAGAGGTCGTTCGGCGTGCCCACCTGCTCGATGTTGCCGCCGTTCATCACCACCACGCGGTCGGCCAGCGTCATCGCCTCGACCTGGTCGTGCGTCACGTACACCGTGGTGGTGCGTACCTTCTGGTGCACCTTCTTGATCTCGGTGCGCATCTGCACCCGCAACTTGGCGTCGAGGTTGGAGAGCGGCT
>DATFMS010000233.1:0-3595 GCA_035266805.1 Burkholderiales bacterium
CTGGGCGAATTCGACGTGCTGGTTGGCATCAACCTGCTGCGCGAGGGACTGGACCTGCCGGAGGTGTCGCTGGTGGCGATTCTGGATGCGGACAAGGAGGGTTTCCTGCGCTCCGAGCGCTCACTGATCCAGACCATGGGGCGCGCGGCGCGCCATCTGAACGGCGCCGCGCTGCTTTACGCGGACGTAATGACCGACTCGATGCGGCGCGCGATCGCGGAAGTCGAGCGCCGCCGCAACAAGCAGATCGCGTACAACGTACAGCACGGGATCACGCCGAAGGGCATCTCGAAGCGGATCAAGGACCTGATCGACGGTGTCTACGACGCGGACGAGGCGCAAACGCTGCTGCGCGCGGCGCAGGACGACGCGCGCTACGAGGCGATGAGCGAGAAGCAGATCGCGCGCGAGATCAAGCAGCTTGAGAAGAAGATGCTCGAGCACGCGAAGAACCTCGAGTTCGAGCAGGCGGCCAAAATGCGCGATCAGCTCGCGGAGCTCAAGAGGCACGTGTTCGGCGTCGCGCTGGCGTCGGAATAGCGGTGCGCGGCGTTCTCTTCGTTTGCACCGGCAACATCTGCCGCTCGCCGACGGCCGATGGCGTCATGCGGCGGCTGGTACGCGACGCAGGCCTGGCGCAGAGCGTGCGCGTCGAATCGGCCGGGACCCACGACTACCATGTCGGCGAGCCACCCGATGTCCGCGCGCAGCAGCACGCGCGACGCCGCGGCTACGATCTCAGCCCGCTGCGCGCGCGCCAGGTCGTGGCGGAGGATTTCGAGTCCTTTGACTTGATCCTCGCCATGGATCGTGGCCACCTAGCGATTCTGCGGCATATCGCGCCGCCGCAGCACCGGCACAAGCTGCGTCTGTTGATGGAGTTCGCCACCAGCTGGCAGATCGACGAGGTTCCCGACCCGTACTACGGCGGCCCGGGCGGCTTCGAGCGGGTGCTCGACATGGTGGAGGCCGCGGCGCGCGGGCTGCTCGTGGAACTGCACCGTGGGATCAGAGCGTCTTGACGATGCGCAAGGTGATCGGATCCTCGGGCACCGAGTGGACCTCGAAGCCGAGCGCGCGCGCGAAGCGCAGCATGGGCGGATTGTTGCGCAGGACCAGCCCTTCCATGCTGGTCAGTCCGCGCTCCCGCGCGACCCGGATCAGCGCCTCCATCAGCAGACCGGCAACACCGCTCTTGCGCCAGGCATCGGCGATGACGACGCCGAACTCGCAGCTCTTTCCGTCCGAATTCGCTACGTAGCGCGCCTCGCCCGCGACCTCGGCCTCGTCGCCTTCGCCGTGGATGCAGACGAAGGCCATGTGGCGCTCGTAATCGATGTCGGTCAGGAAGTGAATCAACTTGTCCGAAGGTGCGCCGACCCATTTGTGAAAGCGCAGGTAGCGGCTTTCGCCGGACACGCCGCTGCTGAGAAATTCGCGCTCCAGCAGATCGTCGTCGGCGCGCACCGGGCGGATGACCACCTTGCGGCCGTCGAACAGCCTGCGCTCACCCACCAGCCGGGAAGGGTAGTCAGCCATCGGCGCCCAGCACGTCGTCCCTGAGTCGGCGGCGGAAGATCTTGCCCAGCGGGGTCTTCGGCAGGCTGTCGCGGAACTCGACCCGCCGCGGCCGCTTGTAGCGGGTAAGGTATTTGGCGCAGTGCTCGCGCACCGCGTCCGCGGTCAGGCCCGAATCGGCCCTGACCACGAACAGCACAACCGCCTCGCCGCTGCGCTCGTCCGGAGCGCCGACGGCGCCCGCATCCTTTACCCCCGGGTGCAGCATCGCGACCTGCTCGATTTCGCTCGGATACGCCTTGAAGCCCGATACCACGATCATGTCTTTCCTGCGTTCGGTGAAGCCGACGTAGCCGTTCTCGTCCATCCACCCGAGGTCGCCGGTCTTCAGCCAGCCATCGGGCGTGAGGACACTGGCGGTCTCGGCCGGGCGGTTCCAGTAACCGCGCATCACCTGCGGTCCGCGGACCCAGATCTCGCCCACTTCGCCGAGCCGTACCGCGTCGCCCTGCTTGTCCATGATCGACACCTCGGTCGAGGGCAGCGGCAGTCCGAGCTTGCCGCTGAAAGCCTTCGCGTCGAAGCGGTTGGCGCAGACGTTGGGCGAGGCTTCGGTCAGGCCATAGCCTTCGACCAGCGGCACGCCCATCGCCTGCTGCCAGCGCTCGGCGACCGCCCGCTGCACCGCCATGCCGCCCGCCACCGAGAGCTTCAGGGCGCCCCGGTTCGCCCTGCGGACCTGGTCGAAACCGTCAGCGTCGAGCAGCGCGTTGAACAGCGTGTTGACGCCGGTCATCGCGCTGAAGCGCGATTTCTTCATTGTGCGGATCAAGCGCGGAATGTCGCGCGCATCGCTGACGAGGATGTCGTTTCCGCCGAGCCTGACGAACAGCAGGAGGTTGGCGGTAAGCGCGAAGACATGGTACAGGGGCAACGCCGTAACCACTGTTTCCTCGCCTGCGACGAGTGTGCCTCCGACCCAGGCCAGGGTCTGCTCGACGTTCGCCACCATGTTGCCGTGGGACAGCATCGCGCCCTTCGGCGCCCCGGTGGTGCCGCCGGTGTATTGCAGGAACGCAAGGTCATCGGCGCCAAGCCTGGCCCGCTCGAGCCCAGGCGTCGCGGCGAGCGCGTCTCGGAATCCAACTGCGCCGGCGATACGCCAGCGCGGGACCATGCGCTTGAGACGCTTGACCGCAAGGTTGACGGTCCAGCGTTTGAGCGGGGGGAACAGATCGCCGACCTGGGTCGTGACGACGTGGGGAACGGGCACGCTTTCGAGCGCCTGCTGGAGCGTGTGGGCGAAATTCTCGAGCACCAGCACCGCCGAGGGGCGGCAGTCTGCGAGCTGCTGGGCAAGCTCGCGCGCGGTGTAGAGGGGGTTGACGTTGACCACCACCAGCCCGGCGCGCAGCGCCCCGAACAGCGCCACTGGATACTGCAGCAAATTCGGCAGCATGATGGCAATGCGGTCTCCCTTCCCAAGGCCGAACCGGCGTTGCAGGCAGGCGCCGAAGCGAGCCGACAGTCGCTCCAGCTCAGCGTAGGTCAGGGTCACGTCGAGATGGGTGAACGCGGGCCGCTCGGCGAATCGCCTGCAGCTTTCCTCGAACAGGTCGACGAGCGACGGATAGGCGCGCACCCGTGCCTCTGCCGGGGCCGCGTCCGGATACGAGTTGAGCCAGATCCTGTCCATGCCAGACCAGTATGGCCTTCCGGCATGGCTCGGTTTGACGAGCGTCAAATGAAAAAGCCGGCGCAAGGCCGGCTTCTTCTCGACGCGGGGCTGCGGCTACTTTCTGGTTTCGATCTGCACCAGCTCTGCCTCCGCGTCCGCGGGCTCCGGGTTGTGCTCGCGGCGCGGGCGGCCGAGCGGCTGCTGCGGCTCGGCCTCGGCCCGCACCGTGCGGGCTTTCGACGGGTCGGTTTCGATCATCACCAGGCCCGACTGCTCCAGCTCCGCCTTTGGCTCCACTTTCGGCTCGTACGCGGGCGCGACGGGGGGCAGCGGCTCGTACGCAGGCACGACAGGGGGCAACGGCTCGTTGGCCGGTTCGCGGGCGACCGGCGCTTGCCG
>DATFMS010000234.1:0-4330 GCA_035266805.1 Burkholderiales bacterium
GCGACTCGGCAGTCTGCAGGGCGCGCCGTGCCGGGCTGGCGAGCACGGTGAACTTGGACGGCAGGCGCTGCAACAGCCAGCCGGCCACGCGAGCGGCGTGCTTGTGGCCTCTGGGCGTCAGGCGCCGCTCCAGGTCGGGGCCGCCTTCCTCCGCTTCGGCATGCCGCCAAAGGATCAGGTCCACTTCGATTTCTCCATTGCCCGCTTGGACAAGCGGGGTCAAAGCTTGTTCGGCGAACGTGAGGTCCGCCACACAACATTGAGGCAAGGCGGCAGGATACGCTAGAATCCCCACCTTTCAGGCGCGTAGCTCAGCTGGTTAGAGCACTACCTTGACATGGTAGGGGTCGTTGGTTCGAGTCCAATCGCGCCTACCAGCTTCCGCCCGGAAGGAGTGTCGAAGAAAGTGCGGCGCGACCGCACTTTTTTTTGCCTCCCGAGGGGTCACGACAGATGCCGAACATCCGCTTGCCCGACGGCTCGCAGAAGAGCTTTCCCGGTCCGGTCACGGTCGCCGAGGTCGCCCGCTCGATCGGGGCCGGCCTGGCGCGTGCCGCGCTGGCGGGCAAGGTCGACGGCAGGCTGGTCGATACCAGCTTCCCGCTCGAAAGCGACGCCGAGCTGGCGATCGTCACCGAGCGCGACCCCGAAGGCCTCGAGATCCTGCGCCATTCGACCGCGCACCTGCTGGCGCACGCGGTCAAGGAGCTGTTTCCCGAAGCGCAGGTCACGATCGGCCCGGTGATCGAAAACGGCTTCTACTACGACTTCGCCTACAAGCGGCCGTTCACCCCCGAGGACCTGACGGCGATCGAGAAGCGCATGGCCGAGATCGCCAAGCGCGACATCCCGGTGGTGCGCAAGGTGATGCCGCGCGACGCCGCGGTGAAGTTCTTCCGCGACCAGGGCGAGCTGTACAAGGCCGAGATCATCGCCTCGATCCCCTCGGGGGACGAAATCTCGCTCTACGAGCAGGGCAACTTCATCGACCTGTGCCGCGGGCCGCACGTGCCCTCGACCGGCAAGCTGAAGGTGTTCAAGCTGATGCGGCTGGCCGGCGCCTACTGGCGCGGCGACTCGAAGAACGAGATGCTGCAGCGGGTCTACGGCACGGCGTGGGCGAAGAAGGAGGACCAGGACGCCTACCTGAAGATGCTGGAAGAAGCGGAAAAGCGCGACCACCGGCGTCTCGGCAGGCAGCTCGACCTGTTCCATCTGCAGGACGAGGCCCCCGGCCTGGTGTTCTGGCACGCCAAGGGCTGGACGCTGTGGCAGCAGGTCGAGCAGTACATGCGCCGCGTCTACCGCGACAACGGCTACCTCGAAGTGCGCTGCCCGATGATCCTCGACCGCAGCATCTGGGAGCGCACCGGACATTGGGAGAACTACCGCGAGAACATGTTCACCACGGCCTCGGAAAACCGTGATTACGCGGTCAAGCCGATGAACTGCCCGGGCCACATCCAGATCTTCAACCAGGGCGTCAAGAGCTACCGCGACCTACCGTACCGGGTGGGCGAATTCGGCACCTGCCATCGCAATGAGCCCTCCGGCGCCCTGCACGGGCTGATGCGCGCGCGCGGCTTCGTGCAGGACGACGGCCATATCTTCTGCACCGAAAGCCAGATTCTCGGCGAGTGCGAGGCGTTCACCGCGCTGCTGCAGAAGGTGTACCGGGATTTCGGTTTCGCCGAGATCATCTACAAGGTGGCCACCCGCCCGGACAAGCGCATCGGTGCCGACGAGCTGTGGGACAAGGCCGAGGCGGCGCTGATGGAATCCCTGCGTCGGGCGGGGATCGATTTCGAGGTCTCGCCGGGCGAAGGAGCCTTCTACGGGCCCAAGATCGAGTACTCGCTCAAGGATGCGATCGGCCGGGTCTGGCAGTGCGGCACCATCCAGGTCGACTTCTTCATGCCCGAGCGTCTCGGCGCCGAATACGTCGGGGAGGACAATGCCCGCCACGTGCCGGTCATGCTGCACCGCGCGATCGTCGGCTCGATGGAGCGCTTCCTGGGCATCCTGATCGAGCACTATGCCGGGGCGTTCCCGCTCTGGCTGGCGCCGGAGCAGGTGGTGGTGATGAGCATTTCGGAGCACCAGGCGGACTACGCCGCGGCCGTGGCCGAGCGCCTGCGCGGTGCCGGCTGGCGCGCTGCGGCAGATTTGCGAAATGAAAAAATTTCCTATAAAATTCGGGAACATAGCTTGCAGAAGCTCCCTTACCAGCTGGTGGTCGGGGACAAGGAAAAGCAGGCTGGGAACGTGGCCGTGCGCACGCGCGGCGGTGAGGACCTCGGCGCCATGAGCCTCGAGGCCTTCATTGCGCGCCTCCGAACCGAGGCGGAAGCGCTGGGCACGGCCTGATTTTTCGCGAAACCGGGTTTCGCACGGTCAGAGCGGCGACCGCAACGAGCCGCCTGAAGAGGAGATGCACTCATCACACTCGAGAAAGCGCAACGTCTCAACGGGGAGATCACCGCACCTGAAGTGCGCCTGGTAGCAGACAACGGCGATCAGCTTGGCATCGTGCCGATCGCCGACGCAATGCGGATGGCAGAAGAGCAGGAAGTCGATCTGGTAGAGATCGCGCCGCTCGCCAAGCCTCCGGTTTGCAAGCTGATGGACTTCGGCAAGTTCCGCTACCGCGAGCAGAAGAAGGCGCACGAAGCCAAGCTCAAGCAGAAGCAGATCCAGGTCAAGGAGATCAAGTTCCGGCCGCGCACCGATGAGGGCGACTACAAGATCAAGCTGGGCAAGCTGGTCCAGTTCCTTGAAGAGGGAGACAAGGTCAAGGTGACCCTGCGCTTCCGCGGCCGCGAGATGGCGCATCAGGAATTCGGCTTCCGGGTTCTCGAGCGGGTGAAGGCGGATCTCGAACCACACGGCGTGCTCGAGCAGTTTCCGAAGATGGAGGGCCGCCAGATGGTGATGGTGATGGGGCCCAAGAAGAAGGTGATTCCGACCAAGGGAAAGAAGTCGGCCGCAGCGGAAGGGCCGAAGCAGGCAGCGAAACCGGCAACGAAGCCGGCCGAGACAGCATAGTTTCTTCGCGTCGCGCGGGCTTGCGCGGCGCGATACAAGTGATGACCGGGTATCAAGCGCCTGCGCAGCGGGCCACCCGGCGTCAGGCTAAAAGACGGGAGCAGACATGCCCAAGATGAAGTCGAAGAAGAGCGCATCGAAGCGGTTCAAGGTCCGCTCGAGCGGCACCATCAAGCGCTCGCACGCGTACATGCGCCACATCCTGACCAAGAAGTCGCAAAAGAGAAAGCGCCAGCTGCGCGGCACGGGTTCGGTACACGCCAGCAACGAGCGGCAGGTGCGCCAGATGCTGCCGTACGCGGGTTGAGGAGGACGCCATGCCACGAGTCAAACGAGGCGTAACTTCCCGCGCGCGCCACAAGAAGGTCCTCAAGCAGTCGAAGGGATTCCGCGGGCGCCGCGGCAACGTTTACCGTATCGCCAAGCAGGCGGTGATGAAGGCGGGGCAGTACGCCTACCGCGACCGCCGCCAGCGCAAGCGCGAAATCCGCTCGTTGTGGATCACCCGGATCAACGCCGCGGTGCGAGAGCTGGGCTTGAGCTACAGCACTTTCATGGCGGGCCTGAAGCGCGCCAATATCGAGATCGACCGCAAGGTGCTGGCCGACCTCGCGGTGCTCGATAAGCCGGCATTCGCGAAAATCGCGAATCAGGTCAAAGCCAGCCTCGCGCACTGAGCTCGGCGCCGGGACGCGCAACGATAAGAAGCGAGGGCCAGACCCTCGCTTCGCATTTCTGGATATGCATAACGTCGAAGCCATCGTCGACCGCGCGCTCGCCGACCTGAACCGGGCGGCGGACCCTGCGGCGCTCGAAAATGCCAAGGCGCGTTACCTCGGCAAGGGCGGCGAGCTGACTGCGCTGCTGAAGTCGCTCGGGCAGCTGCCGGCCGAGGAGCGCAAGGGCGCGGGGCAGGCGATCAATGCGGCGAAAGGGCGCCTGGAGCAGGCGCTCGAGGCGCGCCGGGCCGCGCTCGCCGAAGAGGCGCTTAACGACCGCCTGGCCGAGGAAGCGCTGGACGTCACGCTGCCGGGGCGCGGCCGCGGCGGTGGCGGCCTGCACCCGATGATGCGAACCTGGCAGCGGGTTGAGCAGATCTTTCGCTCAGTCGGTTTCGACGTCGCGGACGGTCCCGAGATCGAGACCGACTGGTACAACTTTACCGCGCTCAACAATCCCGAGAACCACCCGGCACGCTCGATGCAGGACACGTTCTACGTCGACCTGAAGGACGCCGACGGCCTGAACCTCCTGCTGCGAACCCACACCAGCCCCATGCAGGTGC
>DATFMS010000235.1:0-18705 GCA_035266805.1 Burkholderiales bacterium
CGGGTCACGCGCAGCAGAACGTACAGCACGCCGAGCGCGATCACGGCGACGTAGGCGTAGTAGACCTCGGAGTTGTCCATGCGAAGCGGCCCGAAGCCGCCGCGCTGCAGGCCGCCGATGCCGTCCTCGCCGCCGGTCAGCTCGGTCCAGCGGAAGGCGATGGTGTAGACCAGCGCCACGAACGCCAGCGTGAGCAGGGCGAAGTACACGCCGCGCCGGCGCAGGATCAGGACGCCGACCGCGGTCGACAGCACGGCGACGAAAGCGAGCGAGAACAGGATCGGCAGCGCGATCTGTCCGCCGAACCACTGCTTCTGGGCGATGGCGGCGGCGTAGGCGCCGATGCCGAACCAGGCGCTGTGGCCGAAGGACGTGAGCCCGGTGAATCCCACCAGCATGTTGAGGCCGAGCGCGGCAATCGCGAAGCACACGATCTGCGAAGCCGAGTTGGTGCCCAGGCCGAGCATGCGCATCGCGAACGGCAGCAGCACGAGAGCGACCGCGCCGACGACCAGCGGGCGGAACTTCGCCTGCGCCCACGCGGCTTTCATTCGAACTTCTCGATGCGCTCGCCGAGCAGCCCGCGCGGCCGCAACAGCAACACCACGAACATCAGCACGTACATCGACGCTTCCCCGGCGGCCGGCACGAAAAAGATGGTGACCCCGCGCACCACGCCCACCAGCAGCGCCGCGAGCACCACGCCCCAGAAGCTGCCCAGGCCGCCGATGACGACCACGACGAAGGCGACGGCGATGATCTCCGCCCCCATCGCGGGGTGCACCAGGGCGATGGGCGCGAACAGCGCCCCGCCCAGCGCCGCCATGCCGACGCCCAGCATGACGATCACGGTCATGTAGGGCTGCAGCCGAATGCCGAGCGCGGCCACCATGTCGGGCCTTTGGATGCCCGCGCGCACGACGCGCCCGAACGAGGTCTTGTTGAGCAGCAGCCAGATGCCGGCGAGCACCAGCGCGACCACCGCGAGCAGCAGCAGCCGGTAGCGCGAGAACAGGAAATCGCCCAGCACCACGCTGCCCTTCAGGGCGCGGGGCATCGACGCCGGAAGCGGCGCCGAGCCCCAGATGATCCTGATCGCCTGCTCCGTCACCAGGGCGAGGCCGAAGGTGACGAGCAGCGACAGGATCGGGTCCGCGGTGTAGAAGCGGCGCAGGATGAAGCGCTCGAACAGGATGCCGAGCAGCGCCACCGCGACGGGCGAGATCACGACCCCCGCGCCGAAGCCCAGGTACCTCGCGACCTCGATCGAGACGTATGCGCCCAGCGCGTAGAACGCGCCGTGCGCCAGATTGACGACGCCGCCGACGCTGAAGATCAGCGACAGGCCGAGCGCGATCAGCAGGTAGTAGCCTCCGAGCACGAGGCCGTTCACCACCTGCTCCAGCAGGAACAGGAGCTGCATGTTCATGCCCCGAACGCGGGTGCGTCAGCCGCACCCGCGCCCGGGGGCCCGGCTAGAAAGTGCAGGGATTCTCGGCCCTGGTCGGGGCGAGAAGCTCGAGCGGCTGGTCGGGGCCCGGAATCGGCGCGCTGAACTCGAGGAAGTCCCACGCCTCCTTATAGGTGCCCGGTTTCTTGACCGTGAAGGTGTAGGCCTCCTGCTGCATCTGGTGGTCCCAGTTGCGGAAGTAGCCCATGCGCGTCTTCAGCAGGTCGAATTTCGGCTCCTTCTCGAAGAAGGCGATCAGCTTCTCGTTGTCGGTCCCCTTGGTCTCGTTCATCGCCCGCGCCATGACGTGCAGCGAGACGTACTCGATCCAGGCGTGGTTTTCGGGCGTCTTGCCGTACTTCTTGCGGAACGCGGCGACGAAAGCCCTGGTGCCCGGGGTGTCGATATGGTGGTGCCAGACCGTGGGCCAGATGCCGCCGAGGTTGCCGGCGCCCGCCGCCCAGGCGTCCGCGGTGTTGAGGTTGAAGCCGGCGACCGGGTAGGGCAGGCCGAACTCGGCGTACTGCTTGACGAAGTTGGTGACCTGGTTGCCGCCGAGGTTGGTGGCGATCAGATCGGGCTTCGCCTGCCGGATCTTGAGCAGGTAGGGGCTGAAGTCGGTCGCGCTGGTCGCGATCAGCTCGTCGCCGATGACGGTGCCGCCATGCTTGCCGACGAACTTCCTCGCCGCCTTGGCCAGGTCGTGGCCGAACAGGTAGTCCGAGGTCAGGGCGTAGACGCGCTGGCCCTTGATCATGCCTTCGCGCAGCAGCCCCTGGCCTTCGGCGTTCACCATCACCGTGACGGGAATGTCGACGTGGAAGGTGTAGCGGTTGCAGTTCGCGCCGCGCAGCGCATCCGACCTTGCGCCGATCTGCATGAACAGGCGCCGGTTGCGCGCCGCCACCTGCATGATGGTCTTGGCCGAGGCCGAGTTGATCTCGCCCATCAGCACGTCCACCTTGTCGCGTTCCAGCATGCGCTGGGCCTTGGTCGCGGCAGTGGCCGGATTGACCGAGTCCTCCGACCTCACGTCGAGCTGGCGTCCCATGACCCCGCCGGCGGCGTTGATCTCCTCCGCGGCCAGCATGATGCCGAGCTCGGCCCAGCCGCCGAGCGCGCCGAGAAAACCGGTCTTCGGCGTCAGGTGGCCGATTTTGATCGCGTCCGAACGGGCGCGAACGATCGCTGGAAAGCCGAGCGCCACCGCGCCCGCGACGCCTGCCTGCAATACCCTTCTGCGGTCGCCGAAATGCGGCGTCGATTTGCCGTCTTTCTGATTGCTGTCCATCGCTCCTCTCCTCCTGTCGTTCGGCCGAAGCGGCCGGATGTTATTTCATAATGTCGTATCGCACTTCATAGTATTGGATAACTGTCGCTCCGGCGCAAGACACATTTATGCGCTGGGGGTGGTCTGCGCCAGCGACGGGCGGGCCGATAGGCGGGCGTACCAGGCGCCGAGCTGCGGCCGCGCGTTGCGCCAGCCGGAATCGGGAAAGCGGAAGTCGAGCCAGCCGAGGGCGCAGGCGAGCGTGAGGTGGCCGATGTCGAACGCCTCGCCCCAGCCGCCGGCCTCGCGCTCGGCGGCGTCGAGGCCGTGATCGATCTTGGCCTGCTGGCCCGCCAGCCAGTCGGCCCAGCGCAGCGCTTCGGGGCGTAGCGCCAGTTCGTAGCGGCGCAGGATCCCCGCATCCATGACGCCGTCGCCGAGCGCTTGGCGCCTGAGCGCCTGCCAGCGCGCGGCGCCCGCGGCGGGGAACAGCCGGTTGCCGCCGGCGAGCGCGTCGAGGTACTCGCAGATCACGCGCGAGTCGTACAGCACGCTGCCGTCCTCGGCCTCGAGCGCCGGCACCTTGATCAGCGGGTTCTCGCGCGCGAGCTCGAGGTTCGGTTTGTTCGGCGCCACCGTGACCGCGATCTCCTCGATGCGCGCCGCGAGGCCGAGCTCGATCGCGCAGATACGCACCTTGCGCGCGAACGGCGACGGGCCGGAGTGCCAGAGCTTCATGCGATCGACCCTCCGCCGTCCAGGAAGACGATCGAGCCGGTGGCGAAGCCGATCGTCATGAAGGCCAGGATCTGGCGCGCGATGTCCTCGCTGCTGCCGACCCTCTTCACCGGCAGCGCGGCGGCGGTCTGCTCGAGCATCTTGCGCCGCGCCTCCTCGGGCATCGCGGCCCGGATCGGCGTATCGATGATGCCGGGCGAGACCGCGTTGACGCGCACCGGGGCGAGCTCGAGCGCCAGGCTCTTGGTGAGCGACTCGAGCGCGCCGTTGGCCGCGCCGACGATCGCCGCGCCCGGGCGCGGCCGGATGCTGAGGAAGCCGGTGACGATGGTGAGCGAGCCGCCGGGCGCGATGTCGGCGCAGCGCGCCACCCGCCAGGCGCCCCAGAACTTGCTTTCCATGGTTGCCTTGGCGTCCTCGATCGAAAGCGTCTTGATCGGCCCGGAGCGCAGCTGCGCCGCGGTCACCACGACGTGGTCGACCTTGCCGCAGTCCTTGAACAGCGCCTCGACGCTGGCGTCGCTGGTGACGTCGGCCACGATGCCGCGCGCGCCGATTCCCTCGCCCGCGGCGCGCAGGCGCTCGGCCGAGCGCGAGGCGATCGTCACCGACGCGCCCTCCGCTTTCGCCAGCGCCGCGGTCGCCAGGCCGATCCCGGACGAGCCGCCGACCACGACTACGCTCTTGCCTTGCAGCTGCATGTGCTCTCCCTTGGCGATGCAAAGAAATGGTTGTCAGGCCGCCGCGCGCGCGCCCAGTTCGGCGGAGAGCCGCGTGGCCGCGTCGCGCACCTTGGCCGACCTGTCCTGCAGGGCCTGCAGCGACAGGCGCCAGATCGGCCCCGAGATGCCGATCGCGCCGATGACGCGGCCGGCGAAATCGCGCACCGGCACCGCGACGCAGCGCACCTCGGGGTCGAACTCGCCGTCGTCGTAGGCGATGCCCTTGCGCCGCACCTCGTCCAGCTCGCGCTCGAGCGCCTGGCGCTCGACGATGGTCTTGGGGGTGAAGCTGCGCAGCTCGCGCGCGTCGAGGAAGCGCTCGAGCTCCGGCGGCTCGAGCGCCGCGAGCAGCATTTTGCCGAGCGCGGTCGCGTGCGCCGGCCGCACCGCGCCCGAGCGGTCGACGAGCTGGAACATGCCGCTGCCCGCGGTCTTCGCCACCACCACGATGTCCTCGCCGGAGCGGATCGCGAAATGGCTCGACTCGCCGGTGTCGAGGGTCAGCTTCTCCAGGACCGGGGTGGCGATGTTGACCAGCTCGATCTCGTCCAGCGCCCCGGCCGCGAGCGTGAACATGCGCCGCCCGATGCGGTATTTCTTCGAATCCTTGGGCTGGTTGACGTAGCCGAGCTGAACCATGGTCCTGACGAGGTGGAAGGTGGTGCTGCTGTGCAGCCCGACGCGCTTGGCGAGCTCGGCGAGGCCGATGCCGTCGCGGTGGCGCGCGACCTCCTCGAGGATGGCGAACGCGCGCTCGATCGACTGGATGCCTGCGCGCTCCTTGGCCGGCTCGCCGGTGCCGCCCGCGACTTTCGCCTCGACTTCGCTCATAGATTGAACAATACCAGCCGCTCGTCGGTCATGTCGCGGATCGCGTACTTCGGCCCTTCCCTGCCGATGCCGCTCGACTTGACCCCGCCGTAGGCGAGCTGGTCGGTGCGCCAGGTGGAGGTGCCGTTGACGATCACGCCGCCGACGCGCAGCGCACGGATCGCCTGGAACGCGACCTGGAGCGACTTGGTGAAGATGCCGCAATGCAGGCCATAGGGGCTGGCGCTGATCTCCTCGAACAGCGCCCGCAGGTCGCTGTAGGGCTGCAGCGTCACGACCGGGCCGAACACCTCGTCGCACACCACGCGCATCGTGCGCGAGACGTCGACCAGCACGGTCGGCTCGTAGGCCGCGCCGTGGCGCTTGCCGCCGGTGAGCGCGCGCGCGCCGCCGGCGCGCGCCTCGTCCACCCATTGCTCGACGCGCTTCGCCGCGCCCTCGTCGATCAGCGTGCCGACGTCGGTCGCGGCATCGAGCGGGTCGCCCAGGCGCAGCTTGGCGACCTCGGCCGCGACGCGCTCGACGAAGTCCCGGTAGAGGCTCTGGTGCACGTAGACGTTCTGCACCGAGATGCAGCTCTGGCCGGCGAGGCGCATCGAATTGCGCGCGCACAGCGGTGCGGCCTCGGCGACGTCCGCGTCCTCGTGCACGATGGTCGGGCCGTTGCCGCCCAGCTCGAGCGCGACTCGCCGCAGCCCGCTCGCGGCCTTGATCCCGGCGCCCACCCGGCTCGAGCCGGTGAAGGTCACGAAATCGACGCGCGGATCGCGCACCAGCGCCGGTCCCACGGTGTTGCCGTAGAGCAGGTTGACGAATCCCGGCGGGGTGCCGGCTTCGACGAACAGTTCGACCAGTTTGCTCACCACCCACGACGCCTGCGGCGGCGCCTTGAGCACGATCGAATTGCCCGCGGCGAGCGCCGGCGCGATCTTGTGGCAGGCGAGGTTGAACGGCGCGTTGAACGGCGTGATGCCCGCCACCACGCCGACCGGAAAGCGCAGCAGCAGCGCGAGCTTGCCCGCGCCCATGGCGGTGCCGTCGAGCGGCACCTGCTCGCCCTGGATGCGGATCGCCTCCTCGGCCGACAGCAGCAGCGTGTCCTGCGAGCGCACCACTTCGGCCTTGGCGTCCTTGATCGCCTTGCCGGTCTCGCGCGACATGATGTGCGCGATCTCGTCGGCGCGCGCGACCAGCCGCTCGCTCACGCGGCGCAGCAGGGCCGCGCGCTCGTAGCCCGGCATCGCGGCCACCTTGGGCTTGGCTGCCAGCGCCGCCGCGAGCGCATCGTCGAGGTCGGCGAGCGAGGATTCGGGCACCCGGGCCACGCGCTCGCCGCGGTACGGGTCGACTATGTCGCGCTCGCTCGCGCCCAAGCGCCACTCGCCGCCGATCAGCATTCGCAAGCGCGCAAGATCCGGTTTGGACATCAGTGCTCCCTCGGTCGGAGTGGCCGACAAGGCCCCGTTGCATGCGATGATAACCCAGGTTCGCTCAAAAACCGACATAGTGAATATTCATTTGGTAATATGAAAAACCTAACAAGACAGAAGGCATCCTGAGCATGGCGCCGAAGATCTGGGACGTCATAGTGGTAGGTGGCGGCAACGCCGCGTTTTGCGCCGCACTGGCCGCGCGCGAGAAGGGCGCCAGCGTGCTGGTGCTCGAGCGCGCGCCGGAAGACGAAGCCGGGGGCAACACCCGCTTCACCGCCGGGGCGATGCGCGTGGCTTACCGCGGGGTGGACGACCTGCGCCGCCTGATGCCCGACCTGACCGACGAGGAAGTCGCGCGCACCGATTTCGGCACCTACACCGAAGAGCAGTTCCTCGACGACATGGGCCGCGTCACGCAGTACCGCTGCGATCCCGACCTGACCGAGATCCTGGTCAAGCAGAGCCTCGAGACGCTGCTGTGGATGCGCGACAAGGGCATCCGCTTCGCGCCGATCTACGGCCGGCAGGCGTTCAAGGTCGACGGCAAGTTCAAGTTCTGGGGCGGGCTGACGGTCGAGGCCGTGGGCGGCGGCGAAGGCCTGGTCGAGGGCTGGACCAAGTCGGCCAGCAAGCACGGCGTGGAGATCTGGTACCGCGCGCGCGCGACCGGGCTGATCGTAGACGATGCGGGCGTGCACGGCGTGCGGCTGAAGAAGCAAGGCAAGACGGTCGAGGTGCGCGCCAGGAGCGTGGTGCTCGCGGGCGGCGGCTTCCAGTCCAACCCCGAGTGGCGCGCGCGCTACCTCGGCCCGGGCTGGGAGCTGGCCAAGGTGCGCGGCACGCGCTTCAACACCGGCGACGTGATCCGCATGGCGCTCGACGCGGGCGCTGCGCCGGTAGGCAACTGGTCGGGCTGCCACGCGGTGGGCTGGGAGCGCAACGCGCCCGAGTTCGGCGACCTCGCGGTGGGCGACCAGTTCCAGAAGCACTCGTACCCGTTCGGCATCATGCTTAACGCCGAAGGCAAGCGCTTCGTCGACGAGGGCGCGGACTTCCGCAACTACACCTACGCCAAGTACGGCCGCGTGATCCTCAACCAGCCGGGGCAGTTCGCCTGGCAGGTGTTCGACCAGAAGGTCAAGCACCTGCTGCGCGACGAGTACAAGATCAAGCAGGTGACCAAGGCCAGCGCCAACACGCTGGAGGAGCTGGTCGGCAAGCTCGACGACGTGAACGCCGAAGCGGCGCTGGCCGAGATTCGAGCCTACAACGCCGCGGTGCGCAGCGACATCCCGTTCAACCCCAATCTCAAGGACGGGCGCCATACCGAAGGGCTGGCGGTGCCCAAGTCCAACTGGGCCAACGTGCTCGACACCCCGCCGTACGAGGCCTACGCCGTGACCTGCGGCATCACCTTCACCTTCGGCGGGCTGCGCATCGGCACCGGGGCGAACGTGATCAGCACCGACGGCGAACCGATACCCGGCCTGTACGCCGCGGGAGAGCTGGTGGGCGGGATCTTCTACTTCAACTACCCCGGCGGCACCGGGCTCACCAACGGCTCGGTGTTCGGCAGGATCGCCGGCGCCAGCGCGGCGGCGCAACGGGCAACTTCCTGAATAGCGGAGCGACCATGGCAAAAAGAAAAGGTGCGGAGCTGATCGCCGAGTTCCTGGTGAAGGAAAACATCCCCTACGTGTTCGGCATCTGCGGCCACGGTAACGTCGGCCTGCTCGACGCGCTGTACGACGTGGCCGACAAGGTGAAACTGGTCTCGCCGCGCCACGAGCAGGTCGCCGGCCACATGGCCGACGGCTACTTCCGGGTCAAGCACAAGCCGGTGGCGACGCTCACCTCGACCGGGCCGGGCTCGGCCAACCTGATCATGGCGCTGGCGGTGGCGCAGACCGACTCGTCGGCCCTGCTCGCGATCACCGCCAACGTGCCGACCTCGCAGTTCAACCGCGGCCCGTTCCAGGAGCTCAACCGGCACAACCAGGCCGACTACCCGAACGTGGTGCGGCCGGTGGTGAAAAGGAGCTTCCAGCCGACGCGGGCGGAGATGCTGCCGCTCGCGCTGCGCCAGGCTGCGACCACCATGACCAGCGGCCGCCCGGGGCCGGTCAACGTCGACATCCCGTTCAACGTGTTCCGCGAGGAGACCGAGGCCCAGCTCGAGGCGCCGTGGAACGGCTACCTCTCGCGCCGCAGCGGCGCCTCGAACGAGGCCGTGAAGAAGGCGCTCGAGATGCTGCTCGCGGCGAAGCGCCCGGTGATGTTCATCGGCCACGGCGTGACGCTGTCGGAAGCATCGAACGAGCTGACCGCGCTGGCGAAGAAGCTTGCGATCCCGGTCATCAGCTCGCCCAACGGCATGGGCTGCCTCGACATGGAGCACCCCCTCTCGCTCGGCTTCATCGGCAGGAACGGCGCCTACCCGGCCAACCAGGCCGGGCGCCACGCCGACCTGGTGCTGGCGATCGGCGGCAGGTTCGACGACCGCTCTTCCTCGTCGTGGCTGCCGGGCTACTCGTGGAATTTCCCGCACAGCAAGCTGATCCAGGTCGACGTCGATCACGCCGAGCTGGGGCGCAACTACCCGCCCGACCTCGGCATCCTGGCCGACGCCAAGGCCTTTCTCGAGCAGCTGCTGGGCGCGCTCGCGGCGAGGAAGGTCGAGAGCGGCCCGCGCCTGGCCGAGTGGCACGCGCAGATCGCGGGCTGGAAAAAGGAGTGGGAGGCCTTTGTCGCGCCCAACTTCGACATCCACGCTTCGCCCATGCGCCCCGAGCGCGTGGTCGCCGACTGCCAGGCCGTGCTGCCCGAGGACGCGATCATCTCGCTCGACTCGGGCGTGCACCACAACTGGTACATGCAGTTCTGGAACGCGCGCCGGCCGCAGACGATGCTCAACACCTGGGGCTACTCCGGGATGGGCTTCGGCCCGAGCTCGATCCTGGGCGCCAAGCTCGCGGCGCCGGACAAGGTCTGCGTCTCGATCTGCGGCGACGGCGGCTTCACCATGGTGCCGCACGTGCTGTGCACCGCGGTCGAGTACAACATCCCCGCGGTGTGGGTGGTGTGGAACAACTTCTCCTGGGCCGCGATCCGCGACATCCAGTACGGCCTGTTCGACGGGCGCGAGATCGGCACCGGCTTCTACGAGGGGCCCGAAGGCAAGCCCTACAACCCCGACTTCGCCGCCTGGGCGCGCGCCGCCGGCGTCGAGGGCGTGACGGTGAAGAAGTCGCAGGACTTCGCCGGCGCCCTGGAGCACGCGATCAAGCTCGGCAAGCCCTGCCTGGTCGACGTCCACGTCGACGCCAACATCCGCCCGCCGGCGACCGGCACCTGGGCGCTGCCGCCGATCCCGCACAAGGAGCCCGTGTTCGGCGCCAGGTTCGTGCCGCAGGACTAGCCGGGTGGGCTCAGCCGAGGAAGGCCGACAGCAGCGTCGCGGTGCCGAGGAAGGAGAAGAACCCGGCGACGTCGGTCACCGTGGTGAGGATGATCGACGACGCGGTCGCGGGATCCTGGCCGAAGCGCTGCAGCAGGATCGGCACCGCGGCGCCGGCGAGGCCGGCGATCACCATCGAGATCACCATCGAGATGACGCAGATCAGCGCCAGGCCGGGCGAGCGGCTCCAGACGTAGACGCCGAGCGCGGCGGTGGCCGCGACCGCGACGCCGTTGACGAGCCCGGTCAGCGCCTCCTTGCCGAGCACCCGCGGCCAGTGGCGCAGGCTGATCTCGCGCAGGAACAGCCCGCGCATGGTCACCGCCAGCGCCTGCGCGCCGGCGTTGCCGGACTGGCCCGCGACCACCGGCAGCAGCACCGCGAGCGCGGTGAACTTGGCGATCAGGCCCTCGAACATGCCGACCACCGCGGCGGCGAGGAAGGCGGTGAGCAGGTTGATCTGCAGCCACGGCAGGCGCTTGCGCACCGCGAAGGCGGGACTGGATAGCGCGCGCTCGTCGCGGCTCGCGCCCACCATCGACAGCAGGTCGGCGCTCGCCTCTTCCTCGATCGCCGACACCAGCGCCGCCTGGCGGATGACGCCGACCGGGCGTCCGGCGTGGTTCACCACCGGCAGCGACGAGGTCGGGCTTTGCTGCAGCACCGTGACCACCTCCTCGCGCGGATCGAGGTCGCGCACGGTCGCGCCCAGCCCGCGCGCCAGCTCGCGCACCTTCTGGCCGTCGTCGCTCACCGCGAGATCCTGGATCTCGACCCGTCCGGTGAGCACGCCGTCGGCGTTGACCACGAACATCTCGCGCAGGCCGCGGCGCTTGAGCGCGCGCAGCCGCGCCAGCGCCTCGGCGACGGTGTGGTCCTCGCGCACCGGGCTCACCTGCGGGTCCATCAGGCGTCCCGCCGAGTCCTCCGGATACTTGAGCAGCGCGCGCAGCTCGCGCGCCACCTGTGCATCGAGCAGCTTCAGCATCCGCGTTCGCACCGTGGCCTCGAGCTGCGCCAGCACCGCGACCGCCATGGCCGGCTCGGCCTCGCTCAGCAGGTGCGGCGCGAGCGCTTCGGGCACCAGCTCGAGCACCGCCGCCGCGACGTCGGGCGACAACGCCTGCCAGGCGCGCGCCGCCGCGTGCGGCGCGGGCGCCGCGAGCAGCTCGGCGACGTCCTGCGGCGGCATGGATTCGAGCTGGCGCGCCGCCTCGTGCGGATAGTCGAGCAGGTAGCGCTGGTTCAGCGCCGCCACCGCGGAGGCGGCTTCAGCGCTCATCGGGCGATCCAGCGACGGAACGTGCCGCCGGCAGCGCGGCGAGGCAGGCGGCGAACAGCCCCGACACCGCGCCCCAGTAGCCGCGCGCGAGCGCGCCGACCACCGTCGCGTCTGACGCCGCCTGCGCGGCCGGCGCGCGCGCGAGGGCGCGCATCAGAGCTTCGCGCCGCAGGACGCCGATCAGGCGCCCGCCGCGGTCGACCACCACCATCGTCGCGCTGCCGCCCCAGCCGCGGTGGTTGGCGGCGGCGGCGAGCGGCGTGTTGGCGGCGATGGCGGCCGGAGGCATCGACGCCAGATCCGCGACCCGGCTCGCGGACGGCGCGCGCAGGAGGGTGGTGAGCTCGAGCATTCCGAGCAGCTTCTGCTCCACGTCGATGACGTAGACGCGCTCGACGCGCTCGGCGCCGCCGTGGCGCACCCGCTCGAGCGCCTCGCCGACGCGCGTCTCGGGCAGCAGCGCGGTGATGTCCGGATCGGTCCATGCCCCGACCGCGTCCTCCTCGTAGTCGAGCAGCAGGCGGGAGGTGAGCGCGGTCGCGGTCGGCAGCCCCTCGAGCAGGCGCAGGCGGCGCGCCTCGGCGACGTGGCGCAGGATGGTCACCGCGGCCTGCGGCCCGAGCGCGGAGAGCAGCGCCATCGCCGGCCGATCGTCGAGCGCGGCGATCTGGTGCGCCGCCGCCGTGGGGAGCATGGCGCCGAGCACCGGCGCGGCGACGCGCGCCGGCACGCGCCCGAGCAGCGCCGCGCATTCGCCCACGGGCATGCGCTCGAGCACGCGCGCCGCATCGTTCGGATGCGCGTCGAGGTAGGTGAGGGTCAGCCGTTCCGGATCAGCCATTGCCGCGCTCCGGCGCGAGCAGCACGATCGCCTCGTCGTGGAAGATCCTGCCGGGCAGCAGCACGCGCCCGCCGTCGGCGTCGAGCAGCAGCCCGGTGGTGGTGACCTCGAGGATCCGCCCCTCGTGGCCGGCGACGCGGATGCGCTGCCCGATCTCGAAAGACTGGCGCAGGTAATGCGCGCCGATCAGGTTGGAGACGTAGCCGCGCGCGCCGAGGCTCATGGCGATGGCGACGCCGCCGGCCACGGTCATGAACACCGCGCCGGCGATGATGGCGAGGAAGGTGATGCGGATGCCGACCTGCTCGGCGCCGACCAGGATCGCGGCGGCGAGGATCGCGCCCTGCGCCACGCGCGCGAGCATCGTGCGCTGCGACGGCGCGAGCCGGGTCGCCGCGGCGTGCGTCAGGTCGCCGACGAAGCCGGACACGATGTAGCCCACGGCGATGATCAGCAGCCCGGCGGCGAAAGTCGGGATGTATTCGAGCAGCCGCGCGAGCCAGTCGGTGAAGGTCTGCAGCCCGAGCACCTGCGTCGCGGCGGTGACGAAGAACAGCAGCACCACCCAGAACACGACCGTGCCGAGCACCGCGGCCGAGCGCCCGAAGCGCAGCTTCTCGGCCGCGCGCGGCGCGACGAAGCGCGCGAGCAGGGTTTCGGCCAGGACCGCGCCGCGCACCGTGAGCGCGCGCAGCAGGCGACCGAGGAACCAGCCGGCGAACAGCAGCAGCACCGCGCCGAGCACGCTCGGCAGATAGGTGACCAGCCGGTCGAGCAGCGCCGAGGCCGAGCCCGTGATCGCCGTGCCGAGTTCTTTCATTGACTCCGCTCCCGAGTTTCGCAGCAGATTAGCATTCCACGCGGGCAACCGGCCAGCGCCGGATCGCGCATCGTCGTTATACTTCGGCGCTTCTTTCCCCGGGAGAATTTCATGTCAAAGCCCGCAATCGGATACGTGGGCGTCGGCCTGATGGGGCTGCCGATGCTCAAACGCCTGTTGTCGCTCGGCTACGCCGTGACGGCCTACGACATCGTCGCCGACAGGATGGCGGCGGCGCGGGCGGCGGGCGCGCAAGCTGCGGGCTCGCCCGCCGAGGCGGCGCGCGGCGCCGACCTGTTGCTGCTCAACCTGCCGACCGTCGCGGCGCTCGAGAGCGCGGTCCTGGGCGAGGGCGGCGCCGCGTCGGCGCTCAAGGCACCGCAGCTGGTGGTGGACTTCTCGACCATCCCGCCGGCGAAGGCGAAGGAGCTGGCCGGCAAGCTGCGCGCGGCGGGCGGCGCGGGGTGGATCGACGCGCCGGTCTCAGGCGGGCCGCCGGCGGCGGGCGACGGCACGCTGACGGTCATGGCCGGCGGCGAGAGCGCCGAGATCGAGCGCGCGCTGCCGCTGCTGAAGGACGTCTCGGCGCGCTGCACCCACCTGGGGCCGGTGGGCAGCGGGCTGGCGGCGAAGATGATCAACCAGCTGGTGGTCGGGATCGGGCACGCGATGCTCGCCGAGGCGATCGTGCTCGCCGAGGGCGCCGGCCTCGACGCGGCGAAGGTGCCGCAGGCGCTCGCGGGCGGGCTGGCCGACTCGAACCTGATGCAGCGCTTCTATCCGCGCATGGTCAAGCGCGAGTTCGCGCCGCAGGGCTACGTGCGCCAGCTGCTCAAGGACCTCGAGATGGTGCACGAGTTCGCCGCCGCGACTAAGTCGCCGACGCCGATGACCGCGCAGGCATTGTCGCTGTTCCGCATGCTCGCGCACCTGGGCCACACCGAGCTCGACAGCACCGCGCTGATCAAGCTCTACGACGCGCACTAGGCGCCGGCGGGGCGGAACAGCCAGGCGTCCATCGCCAGCGCGCCGCCTTCGATGCCGTCGTAGAGCCGCTCGGCGCGGCCGTGCTCCGCGGCGGCGCCGAGAGCGAAAAAGAGCGGCAGGAAGTGCTCCTCGCTCGGATGCGCGCGCACGGCGTGCGGCGCGCGCGCGCGGTAGTCGGCGAGCGCCTCGAGCTCGCGCGCGGCGACGCGATCGGCGACCCAGGCCTGGAACTCCTGTGCGTAGGCAAGGGGCGCGACCTGCCCGCTGCGGACCCAGTCGCGCAGGTTGTGCGTCATGTGCCCGGAGCCGATCAGCAGCACGCCTTCGCCGGCCAGCGGCGCGAGCGCGCGCCCGAGCGCGAGATGATGCCGGGTGCCGAGCGCGCTCTGCAGCGACAGCTGCACCACCGGCACGTCGGCGCGCGGGTAGGCGTGCAGCAGCGGCGACCAGGCGCCGTGGTCGAGCCCGCGCGCGGGGTCCACTTCCGCGGCCAAGCCCGCGCCCTCGAGCAGCGCCGCGGCGCGCGCGGCCAGCGCGGGCGCGCCCGGCGCCGGGTAGCGGATGCGGTACAGGGGCTCGGGAAAGCCGTAGAAATCGTGGATCGTTTGCGGACGCGCGGCGCCGGTCAGCGCCGGGACGTCGGTTTCCCAGTGCGCCGAGACGATGACGATCGCGCGCGGCCGCGGCAGCTCGCGTCCGAGCGCCGCCCAGGCTTCGCCCGCGGCGCCGGCATCGAGCGCGTGCATCGGCGAGCCGTGGGAGACGAATACGACGGGCAGCGGCGCTGTCACGACATCTCGATCCAGTGCGCGCAGGCGAGCACCCTGGCGTCGTCGCCGAAGCGCCCGACCAGCTGGATCCCGAGCGGCAGCCCCTTCGGCCCGCGCCCCGCGGGCACGTTGACGCAGGGCGCGTGCAGCAGCGTCCAGACGCGGTTGAACACCGAGTCGCCGGTCGAGGCCAGGCCCTCGGGTGCTTCGCCCGGCGCGGAGGGCACTACCAGCGCGTCGAAGTCGTGCATGGCGTCGGCGAGCCGGCGGCGGCATTCGCTCGCCACCCGCCGTACGGCGTCGTAGGCTTCGCCGCTCACGCCGCGCCCGCGCTCGAGCTGGCCGCGCAGCGGCTCGCGGATCATGTCGCGGTGGCGCCGGTGCTCGTCGGCCAGGCAGCGCGCGATCTCGTAATCCCAGATCGTGCCGTGCAGGTCGGCGAGCGGTGCGAACACCGCCGGCAGCTCGAGCGCGCCGACGCGCGCGCCGGCGCGCATCAGGCGCCCGGGCAGCTCGTCGAACAGCTTGTGCGTCTCGGGCCGCGCTGCGGGCCACTGCGGGGTGCGGCACAGGCCGAGCCTGGGCGCGTTCAGCGACGCCGGAATGCGCAGCGCGTCGCGCCCGCTGAGCGCGGCGACCAGCAGCGCGGCGTCCTCGACCGCGCGCGCGAACACGCCGACCGTGTCGAAGCTGTCCGAGATCGCCTTGACGCCGGTGCGCGGCAGCAAACCGAAGCTCGGCTTGTAGCCGACCACGCCGCAGAACGCGGCCGGCCGGATCACCGAGCCGCCGGTCTGGGTGCCGAAGGCGAGCGGCAGCATGCGATCGGCCACCGCCGCCGCCGAGCCGGAGGACGATCCGCCCGGGGTATGCGCGGCGTTGTGCGGGTTGGTGGTCGGGCCCGGCGGATGGGTCGCGAACTCGGTGCTCACGGTCTTGCCGAACACCAGCGCGCCGGCGTCGCGGGCGAGGGCGACGCAGGCGGCGTCCGCCGCGGGGCGGTGCCCGGCGTAGATGGGCGAGCCGTACTCGGTCGGCAGATCGAAGGTGTCGATGATGTCCTTCACCCCGAGCGGCAGGCCATGCAGCGGGCCGCGCGCGCCGGCGCGGTCGAGCGCGCGCGCGGCCTCGAGCACCCGCTCGGGCTCGAGCCGGGCGAAGGCGCGCACCACCGGCTCGCGCAGCGCGGCGCGCTCGAGGCAGGCCTGCGCCAGGCGTTCCGCGCTGAGCTCGCCGCTGGCGAGGCGAGCAACGAGCCCGGCTGCTCCAAGCTCGTTGAGCGGGGTCATTTCTGCCCGAGGGCGGGCGGCTGCCAGACGTAGGGAGGCGGCCCCGGCACGCGCAGCACGCGCAGCATGCGCAGCGCCGCCTCGCGGCCGCGGTAGTAGCCGGGCACCAGCACCGACTCGGAGAATCCCATCGCGCGGTAGAACGCGCGCGCGGCTTCGTTGCGTGCGCGCAGCTCGAGGTGCACGCTGCCGATGCCGGCGGTCTGCGCCGACTCGAGCAGCCAGCGCAGCAGCTGCCGGCCGACGCCGCTGCGGCGCTGCGCCGGGTGGACCGCGAGCAGCACCAGGTGCGCGCGCTCGTCGCCGAACTCCATGATCGCGAAGCCGATCACGGCGGCGCGCTCGCAGGCGACCAGGGTCACCGTGTCGCGCTCGCGGATCGAGCGCAGCACGCGCGGTGCGTCGTACTTCCACCCCAGCCCCGCTTCGACCAGGTCGCGCGACATGAGCGCGATCGCCTGCGCGTCGTGCGGTTCGGCGAGCCTGAGCGTGACGGCGTCTTCGGACATGGTGGAAATTGTGCCACGGCCCGGGCGCAGCTGCGTCTGCAAGGAAACGATAATTTGCCCCGGACGGTGCGCGGCGGGCGACGGGCGGCGGATGGGCGGTGCCGTCGATGGTGTAAATTGCAGAGTGATGAAGAGCTTACGCCGTAAGCTGAGGACGCTGCGCGTCGCGGGCTGCGCCGTGGCGCTACTGTGCGCAGGCGCGCTGCCGAGCGCGCAGGCGCAGATCGCCTTCCGCGCCGCCACGTCCGCCGGCATCGCGACTATTCCGGCCGGGGGCATCAATTACGTCGGCGCCGGCACGGCGGATTCGCGCAACACCTGCGGCTCGATCTCGCCCGGTCTGCCGGGCGGTGCGGCGGCGGGCGATCTGTTGATCATGACGGTCACCGCGGGCGATTCGCCGACCCTGTCAGCGACCGGGTGGACGCAGCTTTTCCTCGTCAACCCGAGAACCAACCTGACATCGGCGATCTACTGGCGCATCGCCACCGGCGGCGATCCGACCACGTTGACGCAGTCCGGTAGCTGCAATTCGCTCATCGCCCAGATCGCGTCCTTCAGCGGCGTCGATACGTCGAACCCGTTCTTCACCTCGCCGCTAGTCGCCGCCAACTACTCCTACCAGAACGCGAACTCCGTCACCTCGGGTACGCAGGCGACCACGGCGGCGAACGCGATGCTGGTGTTCATCGCCCACAGCACCGACAACGATACCTTCGGCGCGTTGGGCGGCTACACCCAGGCCTTCAACTCCTCTACGACCACGGGCAACGACACCGCGGTCGGCCTGTACTACGCACTGCAGGCCTCGACCGGAACCTACGGGCCCTACACGGTGAGCAAGAACCACGGCTCGGACCCGAACACCGGCGAGCTCCTCGCGTTGCGGCCCGCCGCCGGGGCGGGGCCCGGCCTGACGCTCAACGCGCCCGCGGGCACGGTCGCGAACGACGTCATGGTCGCCTCGATCGCGTTCCGGCCTTACACGGTCGCGCCCGCCGCGCCCGCGGGCTGGACCCTGGTGCGCGACACGCAGCAGACCACGGGCAACAACAGCCGCATGGCGACCTACTACCGGGCGGCGGGCGGGGCCGAGCCGGCTTCCTACACCTGGACCTTCTCGAACACCGCCGGCTTTGGCGGCGCGGCAGGAGGCATCGCCAGCTTTTCGGGCGTCGACGCGACGACCCCGATCGACGGCGAGGGCGGCAATACCACGCCCAACAGCTACTCGCACAGCGCGAACGCGATCACCACCACGGTCGCCGACACGATGTTGGTGGGCTCGTTCGAGTACCCCTCCGCGACCAACGGCTGGACCGGCATCCCGGGAGGCTGGAGCGAGGCGCTGGCGCAGACCTCGCAGGCGCCGCCCAGCAACGCCGGGATCTCGCTCGAGATGAGCTACGGCGCCCAGGCCGCCGCCGGCAGCACCGGCACCGAAACCGCGACCGCCGATGCCGCCGGCAACAACAGCGATCCGGGGGTGGCGCACCTGCTGGCGCTGCGTCCCCAGGCCGGCGGCGTGACGCTCGACTCCGCCAGCGTCGTTTGCGGCAGCCTGACGCAGGTGGAGGTGCTGTTCTCGGCCGCGGTGACCGCGGCGAGCGCGCAGAATGCGACCAACTACGCGCTGAGCGGCGGCGGGTCGGTGACCGGCGCGGTGCTGGGCTCGGACAGCCGGCTCGTGACGCTCGCGGTGAGCGGCCTGTCCTCGGGTGCGGGTTACACCCTGACGGTGAACAACATCGTGGCCCAGGCCGGGGGCACGATCGCGGCCAACTCGCAGACGACTTTCTTCACCGACGGCGGCTACCTCTCGGGCCTGCTCGGGACCTACTACGACCAGAACGGGGTGCAGCGCGCCTATTTCACCGGCAACACCGTGACGCGGGTCGACGGGCCGCTGGATTTCAACTGGGGCACGGGCGCGCCGGCGAGCGGCATCGGCACGGACGACTTCAGCGTGGCCTGGGACGGCTACGTGACGCCCTCGCAGAGCGGCAGCTACACCTTCCGCACCAACAGCGACGACGGGGTGCGGCTGTACATCGACGGCGCGCTGGTGATCGACAACTGGACCGATCACGGCCCGACCAACGACGACAGCGCGGCGATCGCGCTCACCGCCGGACAGCGCTACACGGTGCGCATGGAGTACTACGAGCGCGGCGGCGGCGCGGTGGCGCGGCTGCTCTGGAGCGGACCGGGCACGGGCGGCTTCCAGGCCATCCCGCGCTCGTCGCTGTCGCACTTCTGCGGCCTGCCGCGCCCGGCGGCGTTCTACAAGATGGACGAGCCGACCT
>DATFMS010000236.1:0-4783 GCA_035266805.1 Burkholderiales bacterium
CCAGGATGAAGGCGCCCTGGTGGATGCGGCCGAGCACCGGGACCGGAAGCCGCCGCAACGCAGCGGCGATCCGGTCGCCGCCGGGATGCACGGCAAGGCCGGCGCTGGCGATGCGCTGCGACGGCAGCGCGCCGCTTCCGACCTGGCTTTCGCAGTCGACGACTTCGACTGCGGCCTTTGCGAAGCGACTCGCGACGAGCGGGCGCAGCCGCTCGGCCATGGCGCGGATCTCGCCGACGGGCCGCGCCAGCATTCGCAGCGTCGGCACGCGCTCGACGAGGCGATCGGGGTCGAGGTAGAGGCGAAGCACGGCGCCGAGCGCGGCGAGGGTCAATTTGTCGACCCGCAGCGCGCGCCGCAGCGGATTGCGCCGGATGCGCGCAATCAGATCCGCGCGCCCGACGATGATGCCCGCCTGCGGGCCGCCGAGCAGCTTGTCGCCGCTGAAGGTGACGAGGTCGGCGCCGTGCGCGAGCGAGTCCTGCGCCGTGGGCTCGTACGGCAGCCCGAAGCGGCGCAGGTCGGCCAGGGTGCCGCTGCCGAGGTCCGCCACGAACGGCAGCTCGCGCTCGCGGCACAGCAGCGCGAGATCGGCTTCCGCCACCGCCGCAGTGAATCCCTCGATCGAGTAGTTGCTCGCGTGCACCTTCAGCACCAGGCCGGTCTTCGCCCCGACGGCCTCGGCGTAGTCCGCAAGATGAGTGCGGTTGGTCGTTCCGACTTCGCGCAAGCGGCAGCCGGAGCGCGCCATCAGCTCGGGCAGGCGGAAAGAGCCGCCGATCTCGATCAGCTCGCCGCGCGAGACGGGCACTTCCCGCCGCGCCGCCAGCGTGCCGAGAACGAGCAGCAGCGCGGCGGCGTTGTTGTTCACCACCGTCGCGGCCTGGGCGCCCGTCAGGCGGCAGAGAATTTCCTCGACATGCGCGTCGCGCTCGCCGCGCTTGCCGGACTCCAGGTCGTATTCCAGGCTCACTGGGTTGCGCGCCGCGATGGCCATCGCTTCGATCGCCTCCGCGGGGAGCTGTGCGCGGCCGAGGTTGGTGTGCAGCACCGTGCCGGTCAGGTTGAACACCGGCCGCAGCGACGGCCGCGAATCCTCGCCGAGGCGCTCGGCCACGCGCTCCAGGATGGCCGCCGGCCCGCCGGGATCGGGAGCGCGCGCGGCGCGCAGCCCGGCAAGCACGCTGCGGATCGCGTCGGTCACCGCCGTGCGGCCGTGCTGCGCGACGAGCGGCTCCGTCGCGCCGTGGCGCAACACGCGGTCGACCGACGGCAGCGAATACGGCGCGACCGGATCCCGTCTCACCTGTCGGCCGGCGGCGCGGCGCAGACCTGCTCGTAGCGGTAGCGCTGCTTCAGCAGGCCGTTGTACTCGAACACGTCGAGCGTCTTTTCATAGGCGGCCGGCGTGATCTCTACGTGCGGCGTCCAGCAGCCGAGCTTCTGGTAGGTCGCGATGCACTCGGCCAGCACCTGCTCGTCGATCTTGGGGAAATACGACTTCTCGGCCTTCGCGATCTCGGCCGCGGGCGCTTCGTTCATGTAGCGCCGGGTCTTGCGGTAGGCGCGCATGAACGCCCGCGCCATGTCCGTCTTCAGCCAGTCGCGCGTCGCCGCCAGGCTGGAAAAACCGCACGGCCCGATCTGCTTGCCGACCTGGGCCACGATGTGGCCGATGCCGTCGGCCTGCAGCTGCTGCGGGAACGGGCCCTGCTGCTGGACGTACTGCCCCTGGCCGGCGCGGAACGCCTGGTCGATGTCGGCCGCGCCGCCGGGGCAGATCGGCTTGATCTTTTCGAAGTCGATGCCCGCCTTGTGGCAGGCGTACTTGAACATCGCGCGCGGCTGGCCGGCCTTGAACATCACCACCTCGGCGCCTTCCAGCTTGTTCCAGCTGAAGGCCGGATCGGCCTTGCGCCCGGTGAGGAAGAAGCCGTCCATCTCGTTGATCTGGGCGAAGTGCACCGCGGGCGGCGTCTCGCCCTTGTCGAGCGAAGCCAGGCCCTGGCTCAGCGCGGTCTGCACGACCTGCGCCGAACCGTCCTTCAGCGCCTCGATCGCCGACACCCCCGGCTTGGCGACGGACCACTGCGGGTCGAGGCCTTCCGCCTTGAGAAAGCCGCCCGACATGGTCGAAATGAGCGGCGAGTAGAAGGCGGAAAAGAGGGTGAACTGAATATTGATCTTGTCCAAGTCGAGGTCTCCTGTTCGCCGTGGTTTCCGATTCGCGGGAAACCATCCTAAGCGAATCTTTGCTCAGCGGCGAATCGGAGAGCCTCGGCGCCAGCGCATCGCTGCTCGAAACACTCCAACCCGTTCAGCTCTTCGGCGTGATGCCGGTCACCTGCGCAAACTGCCACGTGTCGCTGTACCCCTGGAACCGGACGGCCTTGCCCTCGCGCATATCCCATACGTGGACGGCCTGGGCATCCAAGGGCTTCCCCGTCGCCTTGGCGTTGCCCCGGTAGCGCCCTTCGACCACCACGGTGTCACCTGAGGCGACCATCCGGCGGATCTCGATACGAAAGCCGTCGAAGTGTTGCGGCAGGTGCGCGAAGACGCCGGTGACGATGCCCTGGTGGCCGACTATCGGCGCGCCGGTCCAGAACGTCCCGTGCTCGGGCTCGTTCCACTCTATCTTGGGATCCCAGAGGCTTAGCACCGTTGGGATGTCGCCTTTCGCAAAGGCCTCATAACCGCTTTGAAGAATCGCGATGTTGTCAGCCATCTGTTCCTCCGTTAACGCGTTGCAATACAAGACGCTCACGCGAGCGTCGCCTCAACGTCGTTTCAAGCGTGCCGGCCTATGATCCGGCGAGCCCCAGGATCGCGGCCGCGACGCCGACCAGGCTCTCGCCGGTAATCATGCCAGCGGCGGCGGCGAGCGTGAAGCGCTCGGCGAGCGCGGGCCGCAGGACGGCGAACAGCCACGCCGCGAGCGCGCCGGCGAAGATCATGAGCGAGACCGAGGCCGGGATGACGAACGCGAGCCCGAGCGAGGCCGCGCTCGGCAGCAGGCGCCAGGCACGCGGGCGACTCTCGAGCGCGCCGAGGATAACGCCCGCGATCGCCGCGATCAGCATCGCCGCGCGCGCGCTCGCCGGCACCGAGCCCAGGCCCTGCGCCAGCGCCTCGGCCACCGCCTTCCACACCGCGACCGCGGGCGCCGGCCACTGCTCGGTGAGCAGCATCGACGACGGATCGGGGATCAGCGCCAGGTAGGCTGCGACCCCGACCGCGCTGCCGGTGAGCACGCCGAAGCATTGCGCGATCGACTGGCGTGCCGGCGAGGCGCCGATGCCGTGGCCGGCCTTGAAGTCGTTGAGCAGGTCGGCGCACTGGCCGGCCGCGCCGCCGGCGACGTTGGCGGCCATCAGGTTGGTCACCGCCTGGCCCGGCGCGACGATGCCGAAGCCGAGCTGCGAGACCTTGCCGATCGCGCCGATCGGCGGGATGCCGGTCTCGCCCACCACCCGCGCCGCGACCACCGCGAGCACGAGCGCGAGCGGGATCGCGAGCAGCGCGAGCGCAAGCGAGATTCCGAACAGCTCGACCTGCAGCGCCACGGTCAGCGCGCAGGCGAGCGCGAAGCCGGCGAGCGCCGGCGCCGACGCCTTGGGCAGCCGCATGCGGCGGCGGCCTTCGCCCCGCGCGGCGCCGGGAGCGAGGCGCAGCACGAGGCCGGTCAGGGTCGCCGCCACCATCAGGCTGACGCCGGGCCATAGCAGCCACGCCACCAGCGGCTCGAACAGCGAGCCGCCCGCGCCGGCGGCGCTCGCGCGGCCGCTCGCGATCAGCCAGGGCCCCAGCCCGCCCCAGGCGAGCAGCGCGCCCGCCAGCAGCGATGCGCCCACGCGCAGGCCGACGATGGCGCCGAAGCCGATCAGCAAGGGCGAGGGCGAGAGCGCGAAGGTGAACTTCGCCGCCAGCGCCGAGGGCGACCACTCGCCGATGACCCGGGCGAAGGTCTGGGCCCACTTCAATAGCCCCGCGGCGAGCGCGGCACCGAGCAGCACCGCGACGCGGGCGAGCGCCTCGCGGCCGTGGCCGAAGATGTCGCGCATGGTCTCGAGCGTGGCGACGCCGGCGGGAAAGCGCAGCGGCGAGTCCTCGATCATCGACGGCCGCAGCGCCCACGCCACCCAGATGCCGAGAAAGCTGACCGCGAACACCCACGCCATCATCGGTCCGGCGCCGAGCTGCTCGCCGGTGATCAGAGTGTAGGCCGGGATCGGCGCCACCAGGCCGCCGGAGATGATCGAGGCCGCCGAGGAGGCCGCGGTCTGGGAGATGTTGCCTTCCTTCTGCGACCAGCGCGCTGCGCCCGCGGCGCGCTCGGCCAGGCGCCAGCCGCCCAGGCCGAGCAGCAGCGCGACGATCGACATGTTGAACGACCAGCCGATCTTGAGGCCGGAGTAGACGTTGCACGGCGTGAGCAGCGCGCCGAGCAGCACCCCGCTCAGCAACGCGCGCGCCGTCAGCTCGCGTTCGGGCCGCATCCGGCGCTACTTCGGCTGCGGGCCCTCGGGGGTGAGCAGGGTTTCGGTGTCGTGCGGCTCCACCATCGGCTGCTCGGTGAAGCCCTTGAGCGAGCCGGCCTCCTGCGCGTCGCGCGGGATCTCGACCTCGCTCGTGGCGTAGGCGGTCACCAGCTCGGCGAGCGAGCGCAGCGCGTGCATGTGGATGCGCTCGTAGCCGTGCGAGGCGTCGAGGCCGAAGGTGATGAGCGCGGTGCGCACGTCGTCGCCGGCCTCGAGCGCCGAGGCGCTGTCGGAGCGGTAGT
>DATFMS010000237.1:0-2583 GCA_035266805.1 Burkholderiales bacterium
TGCCGATCCAGTAGTAGAAGCCGGCGAAGATGCCGAACACGGCGCCGAGGCTGAGCACGTAGTGGAAGTGCGCCACGACGTAGTAGGTGTCGTGCAGCGAGATGTCCATGCCGGCGTTGGCCAGCACCACGCCGGTCACGCCGCCGATGGTGAACAGGAAGATGAAGCCGATCGCCCAGAGCATCGGCGTCGTGAAGCGGATGCTGCCGCCCCACATCGTGGCGATCCACGAGAAGATCTTCACCCCGGTGGGCACCGCGATCACCATGGTCGCCGCGGTGAAGTAGGCCCGCGTGTCGACGTCCATGCCGACGGTGTACATGTGGTGCGCCCAAACGATGAAGCCGACAAAGCCGATCGCCACCATGGCGTAGGCCATGCCCAGGTAGCCGAAGACCGGCTTGCGGCTGAAGGTCGAGACGACCATCGAGACGATGCCGAAGGCCGGCAGGATCATGATGTAGACTTCGGGGTGCCCGAAGAACCAGAACAGGTGCTGGAACAGGATCGGGTCGCCGCCGCCGGCCGGGTCGAAGAAGCTGGTGCCGAAATTGCGGTCGGTCAGCAGCATGGTGATGGCGCCGCCGAGCACCGGCAGGGCGAGCAGCAGCAGGAAGGCGGTCACCAGGATCGACCAGACGAACAGCGGCATCTTGTGCAGCGTCATGCCCGGCGCGCGCATGTTGAAGATCGTGGTGATGAAGTTGATGGCGCCAAGAATCGACGAAGCACCCGCAAGGTGGAGCGAGAAGATCGCCATGTCGACCGAGGCGCCGGGATGCCCGAGCGACGACGACAGCGGCGGATAGATCACCCAGCTGGTCCCCGCGCCGGGCCCGACGAAGGCGGAGCCGAGCAGCAGCGAGACCGACGGCACCAGCAGCCAGAACGAGATGTTGTTCATGCGCGGGAAGGCCATGTCCGGCGAGCCGATCATCAACGGCACGAACCAGTTGCCGAAGCCGCCGATGACCGCCGGCATGATCACGAAGAACACCATGACCAGGCCGTGCGCCGTGATGACGACGTTGTAGAGCTGGCCGTCGGGAGAGCCGTTGCTCAGGAAATACTGGACACCCGGATGCTGCAGCTCGAGCCGCATGAGCAGCGAGAAGAAGCCGCCGATAATGCCGGCAACGACCGCGAAGCAGAGATAGAGCGTTCCGATGTCCTTGTGGTTGGTCGAGCAGAACCAGCGGACGAAAAAGCCGGGCTTGTGGTCGTGAGCATGTGCCTCGCCGTATGCGTGCGCCATGATGTGATCTTTCCTCCCGCTTGCTACTTTTCAGTGGTCAGCGCGACGCTGGTTCCGGACCCGTCGGCCCGCGCGAATTCTTGTTTGGCCTTCGCGACCCACTTCTTGAAATCTTCCTTGGACACCGCATCGACGACGATCGGCATATAGGCGTGGCCGGCCCCGCAGATCTCGGAGCATTGGCCGTAATAGGTCCCCTCCCGGATCACTTCCATCCAGGTCTCGTTGATCTGCCCGGGCACGGCGTCGAGCTTCACGCCCATGGCCGGAAGGGCGAAGCTGTGCAGCACGTCGCTCGCCGTGATCAGCAGGCGAATCTTGGTGTTGATCGGGACAACGACGTGGTTGTCCGTCGCCAGTTGCCGCAGCTCCCCGTCCTTCAGCTCGTCCTCCGGGATCAGGAGGGAATCGAAGGTGAAGTCGCCGTTGTCCGGGTATTCGTAGCTCCAGTACCACTGTCGGCCGGTCACCTTGAGGGTCATGTCGGCGTCCGCGACCCGGTCGGCGTAATAGAGCAGCTTGAACGACGGCACGGCGATGACCACAAGGATGACCACCGGGATCGTGGTCCACAGCACCTCGATCAGGGTGTTGTGCGTCGTCTTGGACGGCGTGGGATTGCGCTTCTCCGAGAAGCGGTACATCACGTAGAGCAGCAGGATGAGAACGAAGCCGGCGACCGCCGTGATGATGACCAGCAACATGTTGTGAAATTCGGTGATCCGCTCCATCGTCGGCGAGGCCGCCGCCTGCAGCCCCATCTCCCAGTCGCGCGGGGCGCCGGCCCAGGCCGTCCCTGCGGCGCCGGCGACAATTCCCAGAATGCCGGCCACCATGCCGAAGATTCTTGCTCTTCCCATGCTCTCGCTTCCCGTTTTGCGACACTGTCCCCCGGCCCGGGAAACCCCCGACCGCCGCACGCGCCGTCTTATGAACGATCCCGCAGTGCTGCGCAATGATGCGCGGCAAACGCTATACCAACGGGCCGCCCGCCAGACAAGCCCATATAAACAATGTGGCTTTAGTCCCGGCGCCATGCCTCGCTCTTTTCGATATGACGCCGCAAGCGCAGAACGCCGAGCCCGACCGCGCAAACCACCACCGGGATCGCCAGCCCGGTCACGAGGTCGACGTCGAGCGCAAGGCCGAACGACTTGGCCCCCTTCGCGGCATAGGACACCAAGCCCACGAGATAATAGCTGATCGCGGCGACCGAGAGGCCCTCGACGGTTTCCTGCAGGCGCAACTGCAGGCGCGCGCGCCGGTCCATCGAGCGCAGCAGGTCGCTGTTCTGCGCCTCGAGCTGAATGTCGACCCGCGTGCGCAGC
>DATFMS010000238.1:0-5493 GCA_035266805.1 Burkholderiales bacterium
CGAGCCGCGCGAGCGTGAGCAGCTGTTCGACCAGGCGCGCCGCGCGGTCGCTGCCGGCGACCACCTTGTCGAGCGCGTGGCGCCGCGTCGCGTCGTCCGGCGCGCCGCGCGCGACCTGGGCCTGGGTCTTCAACGCCGCGAGCGGGGTGCGCAGCTCGTGCGCGGCGTCGGCGGTGAAGCGGCGCTCGCGCTCGACGAGACTGCCGACGCGGCCGAACAGGGCGTTCAGGCTGCGCACCAGCGGCACCACCTCGGCCGGCGCGTCCCCGGTGGCGAGCGCACCGAGGCTTTCCGGCTCGCGCGCCTCGACCTGGCGCCCGAGGGCGCGCAGCGGCCCGAGCGCGCGCGCAATCACCAGCCAGGCGAGCAGGCCGAGCGCGGGCAGCGCGAACGCGAGCGGCACCAGCAGGTTGCGCGCGACGCCGGCGGCGATCTCGCGGCGCGCCTCGTCGCGCTCGCCGACCTGAACCAGGAAGTGCCGCTCGTCGTCCCAGGTGCTGAATACGCGCCAGCCCTTGCCGCCGATCGTCACCTGGCTGAAGCCCTGTTCGCGCGGCGACAGGCGCGCCCGCGGCGCGTTGGCCGAGTGCAGCCGCAGCTCCCCGCCGTGCTCCCAGACCTGGAACGCGACCCGGCGCGAGCGCTCGCCGAGCTGCTGCGCGTGCTCGAGGTCGATCTCCTCCAGCTCGCGGCCGGCCTGGGCCACGATCATCGACGCCGACTGCGCGAGGTGCGCGTCGAGCAGGCGGTTGATCTCGTGCCGGGTGTCGAAATAGCTGTACAGCGCGGTGGCGAGCCAGACCAGCGCGACCGCGCCGAGCAGCGCGGCGAGCAGCCGGCCCTTGAGCGAATAGCGCGCGGCGCGCGCCGGCGCCGCTTCAGGCATCGGTCTCGCGCGGCATCAGGTAGCCCACGCCGCGCACGGTGCGGATCAGCTCCGGCGCCAGCTTGCGCCGCAGGTGGTGGACGTGGACGTCGATCGCGTTGCTCTCGACCTCCTCGCCCCAGGCGTAGAGGCGCTCGGCGAGCTGCTCGCGCGTCATGACCCGCCCCGCGCTCAGCATCAGCGCGTGCAGCAGCGCGAATTCGCGCGCCGGCAGGTCGACCGGGGCGCTGCGGAACCCGGCGCGGCGCGCCGCCGGGTCGAGCTCGAGCTCGCCCACGCGCAGCGTGGGCGCCGCCTCGCCGCCTGCGCGCCGGACCAGGGCGCGCAGGCGCGCCGCCAGCTCGTGCAGGTCGAAGGGCTTGACCAGGTAGTCGTCGGCGCCGCCGTCCAGGCCCTTGATGCGGTCCTCGACCGCGTCGCGCGCGGTTAGGATCAGCACCGGCACCTTGGCGCCGCCGGCGCGCGCGCGGCGCAGCAGCTCGAGCCCCGACAGGCGCGGCAGGCCGAGGTCGAGCACCACCGCCGCGTAGTCGCTGGTCTTGAGCGCGAGCTCGGCGGCGACGCCGTCCTGCACCCAGTCGACGGCGAAGCCCGCCTGGCCGAGCCCGGCCTTCGTGCCGTCGCCCAGGAGCGCGTCATCCTCGACCAGAAGAACGCGCACCGCCCGGATCTCCCGTTTTGTAGCCCGTCAGCATCGAGCGCACCAGATTCTCCCGGTGAAGCAGGCTGCTCACGAGGACGCCGGCGACATGCACGATAACCACCGCGAGCAGCGTGTTGGCGACGCCTTCGTGGAGCTCTTCCAGCCAGCCGCCGCCGATGTCATTGTAAGTCGCGTAGCCGGTCGCGCCGGAGAGCACGGTGAGCGCGAGCAGGGCGTAGATCGCCCAGCTGCCGGCGGGGTTGTGGCCGAGGTAGTGCTGCGGGCGCAGGGTGAGCAGCGACTTGAGATAGGCGGCGAGGCGCTTGGGCCCGAAGGCGAACGAGCGAAAGCGCGCATAGCGGGTGCCGACCAGCCCCCACACCAGGCGGAACGCAACCAGCCCGAGCATGGCGTAGCCGAGCGCGACGTGAACGTCGCGCTGGCGCTCGGACTCGGCGGTGAGAAACGCGCCGAGGAACGACAGCGCGAGCAGCCAGTGGAAGGCGCGCGTGGGAACGTCCCACACCAGAATTCTCGATTTGCGCATGGCAGTGCTCCTTATCTTGGGATGCGGATGTTGCGTTCGCTGAAATCGCCCCGCTCGGCGGCGCGGTGGCAGGCGGAGCAGTTGGCCGCGCTCGTGACCGACGGCCGCTTCCAGGCCGCAGCCGGCACCTCGTCGTGCTCGTGGCGGAACCAGGCGCTCTCGCTGATGCGCAGGGTCTGCGCGTTCGCGCGCCGGCCGCGGCCCGCGTTGCGCTCGAGAAAGGCGCCGATCTCGGCGGCGGCGGCGGGATCGAGGCTGGCGTCGGTGCCGAAGTGCTTGTCGAGCCCCGCCATGATCCCGCGCCAGGCCGGCGCCGGCAGCAGCTGCGGCGGGTAGGCGAGGTGGCAGCTGCCGCATTCGGCCTTCCAGCGCGCGTTGTCGGCGCTATAGCGGTGGCCGTCGGCCAGCGCCTCGTGCGCGAGCAGCGCGAGGCCGGCCAACAGCGAGACGGTCCACACGATCAGGTCGAGCGCGAGTCTGCGGCGCGAATGGTTCATTTGCGGCTTCTCCTATCCGAGCGACATCAGGTACGCGAGCACGTCACCCTTCTCCTGGGCGCTGCAGGGCCGGCCGAGGACGTCTTTGCAGTTGCGCCGGAACCACTTCTCGACCCGCGCGGGGTCGGTGAAGCGCTCGGCGTTGGCCGCCGGCGCGAGCGGCGCGATGTCCTTGCCGGTGATGGTGTGCCGCCCGCGCGCGAGCGGGTTTTCGGTGTGGCAGGTGGAGCAGCTCCAGTCGCTGCCGTGGCGCGAGTTGAACAGGCGCTCGCCGCGCGGCGCCGAAAACCCCGCCGCGCCCTGCGCCGCGAAGCCGTGCAGGATTTCCGCCGGCGTCGCCGCCCAGGCCGAAGCGGCCGCGAGCAGGCCGATTGCGAGTCCGATGGTGCGCATATCGTTTCCTCCGAACAGAGTTGACGATCGGCACTGTAGGAACCCGGGATTAAGGAACCATTAACCCGAAATCCTCGCGGCAAACTGATTCGTTGACCCCGCCCCCGCGGGCCTGTATAACAACTGTGCAGGATTCTCAAGCAGCGAAGCGGCCGATCCGTCTTGGCGTTCGCGCCGGCGACTGCAGACAAAGCCCGGGAAACCGGGCTTTTTTGTTTCTCATTCACCTAGGGTGGCGAGCATGCAGACATTCAAGCGCGCCCGGGTCGAGCAGTGGACCCGGGAGAAAATCGAATCCCTGAGCACGCCGGAGGTGCGCCAGCTGAGCGCCAACGCGCTCAATCTGGGCGAGCCCGAGATCGCGGCGCTATGCGAGGAAGTGCTCGATGCGCGGCCGCGCGGGCGCCCACCGGTGCGCCGGGTGGTGCGCAAAGGCGAGCCGCGGCGGCTGGTGTCGCGCGCGCAGGCGCTCGGCCTGCGCGGCGTCACGCTGCGCAACCGGTCCTGGAGCCGCGGCGGGGTGAGGGAAAGCGACGGCGCGGTGGTGCTCGCGCTCTGGGCCGAGGACGTGCAGCTGGCCGACGGCGCCAGCAACTACCTGCTGTGGGCGCCGAACGTGGAAGGCGCGCGCCCCTGGTCGGATACGCCGGGCGGCCAGGAGAGGCTGGAACACTGCCGGCTCGCGGCCGAAGGCGGCAACGCCGAGGGGCTGCTCGTCTACGGCGAGCGCATGGAGGGCTCACTGCCCGACGACAAGGCGCTCAGCGTGCAAGGCGCGGACCCTCATACCGTGCTCACCCTGCGGGTGGAAAAGCGCGCCGAGGAGTACTGGGCGACCTGGGGCGGCGGGACGAACGCGACGACCTGAGTCGCGACATTGCGGGAGGCGCGAGGCGAATGCAGAAGCACACCGTTTGGAGGCAGCAGGAGCAGCAGCTGCTGGAGCGCTGGGCCGCCGCGACGGAGCGCCATCGCGTGACGCACGAAGCGCTCTCGGCCTCGCGCCTTGCGCAGGGCGACGGCGCGGCGAACCACGAGCTGGCGCAGAAGGCGCAGGCCGCACGCGCCGAGATCGAGGCGCTGAGGCGGGAAGTCGCGCACCTGAAGCGCAAGTTCCTCTCCGGAGACCGGTACTAGCCGGGTAACCCTTCCGCGCCCGAAACGATTTAAGCTTGCCACGTATTTCCGTGACTGCCACGGAGTGGATATGCCCGAAATCGTCGCCGTAGACCGCCTCGACGTCCTGGTGCTGGTGGACAACCTCACCGACAGCCTGTCGAGCACGCCGAACAACGTGATCACGGAGTGGACCGGGCTGATCACCGGCGGTCGCATGCACATCGTCTCGGGTGGAGCGATCTGCTGCGCGCACCACGGGCTGTCGCTGCTGATCACGGCGCACGTGGGCGCCAACAAGCGCACGCTGCTGCTCGACGCGGGGCCGGAAGGCGCGACCTTCCAGCGCAACGCGGGAATCCTGGGGGTCGATTTCGGCGCCATCGACGCGGTGGTGCTGTCGCACGGGCACTGGGACCACGCCGGCGGGCTGCTGACGGCGATCGAGTCGATCTCGGGCCACCGCGGCGCGGGCGAGGTGCCGTGCTACGTGCACCCGGGAATGTTCGCCCAGCGCGCGACGCAGCGCCCGACCGGCGAGATGGCGGTGCACGAGCCGGTGCCCGCCCCGGCCTTGCTCGCCGAAGCGGGAGCGAACGTGATCAACACGCGCGAGCCGCAGGCGCTGTGCGGCGGCGCGTTCTACCTCAGCGGCGAGATCCCGCGCCGCACGCGCTACGAGCTCGGGCTGCCCGGGCACATGCGGCGCGCGGCCGACGGCAAGTCGTGGGAGCCGGACCCGCTGCTGATGGACGAGCGCTTCGTTTCGGTGCAGGTGAGGGACAAGGGGCAGTTCGTCTTCTCGGCCTGCTCGCACGCCGGCGTGATCAACGTGCTCAGGCACGCCAAGAAGGTGTTCCCCACGGTGCCGCTGTACGGCGTGATGGGCGGCCTGCACCTGTCGGGAATCACCGAGAAGGCGATTCCGAAGACGGTCGCCGACATGAAGAAGCTCGGCCTCAAGCTGCTCGCGCCGGGGCATTGCACCGGCTGGCGCGCGCTGTCGGCGATGGCGCGGGCGTTCGGCGACGACGTGCTCGCGCCCTCGGCGGTCGGCAAGCGCTATCTGATCTGATCCGGGCGCGGCGTGCATTTTCTCGAACAGGCGGCGGTGTTCCTGCTCACGGCGGTCGTGCTGGTGCCGCTGTTCCGCCGCGCGCGGCTCGGCGCGGTGGTGGGCTACCTGGTCGCGGGGATGCTGATCGGGCCCTCGGGCCTGGCGCTGATCGCCGATCCGTCGGCGACGCTGCAGTTCGCCGAGTTCGGCGTGGTGCTGCTCCTGTTCATCATCGGTCTCGAGCTCGAGCCGCGGCGCCTCTGGGTGATGCGCCGCGCGGTGTTCGGGCTGGGCAGCGCCCAGCTCGCGCTCAGCGCGCTCGCGCTCGGCGGCGTCGCGCTCGCGCTCGGCCTG
>DATFMS010000239.1:0-15242 GCA_035266805.1 Burkholderiales bacterium
GTATCGAATCGCCGCGATATCACCGGACGGCGCGGTGCTGACGCTGACGCCGGACGCCCCGCTGTCGAGCGAGCAGTCCGCGGCGAGCGGGCTGGACCTGGCGCTGGCGCCGACCACCGTCGAGGCCGGGGGCAACGTCGCGGTCGCCGCGGACGACCAGACGCAGATCGACCTGATCGCCGGCAACATCACCGGCGGCGGCTCGGGCGGCGGAGGGGCTGCGGCCGCCGTTCCGATCGTGCACAAGAAGACGCAGGCGTTCATCGGCCGTGATGCGGTGGTCGACGCGCACGCGAACCGCGCGGCGATCGATGCGCAAAATGGCGAATTCGCGGTCAGTTACCAGGACGTGCCGTTCTCGGTCAGCGACGTTCCGGCGCCGCTGTTCTTCGTCAGCGGCACGCTCAGCGCCGACCTCAATTTCGACGGCCAGAACGATCTGACCGATCCGTCGCTGACCCAGCAACGGGAGTCGGTCGCGCAGAGCGAGCAGGTGCGCGGGGTCGCCGTGACCGCGGTGAACCAGGACGACATCGAGTCGGTCGCGCTGAGCGGCGGCGGAGCGGGCGCCGTGGCGGTCAACATCGGCGGCTCGGTCGACGTGAGCTCGAACCAGACCCGGGCGTTCGTCGGTTCCGGGGCCAGCATCAACGCCCACACGCCCGATGCCGATGCCAGCCAGTCCGTGCTGGTCGCGGCGGGCAACGACTTCTACCACATGGGCATGGCGCTGGCCGCGGCGGGAGGCGGCGCGGGAAGCGGTGCGCCCGGCGCGGACGTGACCGTGGTGAACAACCGCACCGAGGCCTACGTCGCCGACGCGGCGCAGGTCCACGCGCGCGGCGACGTCACGGTGCGGGCCAACGCGCTGGAACATATCCTGTCGGTCTCGGCGGGCATCGCCGGGTCGGGAACCGTGTCGGTGGGCGGTGCGGTATCTGTGATCTCGCTGAACGGCGTCACGCATGCCTACATCGGCAGCGGCGCCACGATTGATGCGGGCGACAGCCTGCTCATCAGCGCGAGCGACGCGACCGGCGTCGACGTGATCGCCGGCAGCGCGGGAGTGGGCATCGGCGGGGGCGGCATCGGCGCTTCGGTCGGCGTGATCGTGATCCACAAGGATACGCAGGCGTACATCGGCGATCACGCACGGGTCGCGACTGACGCCGGCGGCGTGAGCGTGCAGGCGCAATCCTCGGAGGATGTGTTCAACCTGGCGGCGACCGTCGGGCTCGGCTTCTACGCAGGCGTCGGCGGCGCGGTCACGGTCGAGGTGATCGAATCGAACACCGTTGCGTATATCGGCGATTTCGCGCTGGTGAACGCCGGCTTGCCCGGTACAGGCGGGGATCAGTCCGTCCTGGTCTCGGCCTCCAACGATGCGCGCAGCTTCAGCTTCGCCGGCGGGATAGGCGGCGGCGCCGGCGGCATCGGTGGGGCAGTGGATGTCGGGGTGCTGCGTAACGGCACCTCGGCATACATCGGCCAGGGCGCGGGGGTCACCGCGCAGAAGGACGTGGAAGTCGACGCCTCCTCCAGCAGGCAGGTGGGCTCGGTCGTCGTGAGCGCAGGCGGCGGGCTGGTTGGAGGCGCCGGCTCGGTTTCGGTGTGGGCGATCGGCGCCGAGTTCGACTCGGGCTACTCCGACGGCAGCCAGTCGGGGGACGCGCTCGGCGCGACCGACGCTCAAGGGTTCGCAGACGGCATGGCCGGCGGCGGCGACCCGCAAAGCGGCTATGGCGCGATGCTCGGCAACACGTCGCAGCCGGTCGCCTTCGACCCGGCGAGCGCGGTCGACGGGACCGCCGGGACGATCGACCTCGGGCCGGACCAGCCGTTCCAGACCGGCGACGCCGTCGTCTACCACTCGGGCGGGGGCGACAGCGTCGACGGCCTGACCGACGGCAGCACCTATTACGTCATCGCGACCGACGATCCGAACCAGGTCCGGCTCGCGGCGTCGCGCCAGGATGCGTACGACGGCACGGCGATCGCGCTCGATCCCTCCATGGCTACGGGAGACCAGCACAGCCTCAGCTCGGCGACCGCGCAAGGCTCCTCGAGCGCGGGCTCCGAAGTGCAGGACGCAGCGCCTTCGGGCGAAGTCGGCGGCGCGACCGGCAGCACCGCCGTGCCGCCGGGCACCGCGGCGTTCATCGGCGCCGGTGCGACCGTCGCGTCGGACGGCAGCGTCGGCGTCCGCGCTTCGGACGACCTGCAATTCGACGTGATCGCGGGCAGCGTGGCCGCGGGAGCGGGCGGGATCGGCGGCTCGGTCGCTGTCGCGAATCTGCGCAGCAATACCGACGCGCACATCGCGAGCGGCGCCACGGTGAGCGTCGGCGGCGCCCTGGGCGACGACATCGTCGTGTCCGCGACGCTGACCGAAGCCGCGACCGGCCGCGCCTATGCGGGGCAGGTAGGCGGCGCAACGCTGGGCGCGCAGGTCGTCGTGATCCACGATACGAGCGAGCAATCGGCCTACGTCGAGGACGGCGCGCACCTTTCGGGCGCGGGCAGCGTGACGATCTCGGCGCTTGCGGAGCGCAGCGTGCAGGCTGAGGCGATCGGCGGCGGCATCGGCGGCGTGGCGCTCGGCGCCGCGGTCACAGTGGCCGATGTCGGCGGCGCGACCCGCGCAAGGATCGGTGGCGCGACCGTGGCCGTCGGCGGTGGCGTCGACATAAGCGCCGACAACACCTCGAGCGCCGGCGCAAAATCGGTCGCGGTATCGGCCGGCGCGGGTTTCGCCGCCAACGGCTCGGTGGCGACCGCCAAGGTGGATCCGACGGTGCAGGCGTACATCGGCGCGGGGGGCGACGTCACGGCGGATGGCGACATCACCGTCGAGGCGCGCTCCGAGGCGCAGGCGAGCGCCGATGCCCTCGGCGTTTCCCTCAGCGCCGGTGGCGGGCTGGGTGCTTCGGTCGCGCTCGCGACGATGGTGCCGGACATCTCGGCGTACATCGGGCAGAACGCGACCGTGAGCGCGGGGAACGACCTGACGGTGCGCTCGCGCAGCAATTACGACAAGAGCGGAAACCGGCTCAACAAGGGTGCGCGCGCTTCCGCGACCTCGGGCTCGGGTGGGATACAGTTGGGCGGGGCGGGCGCGTTCGCCACGGTGAATATTACGCCCCATGTCGAGGCCTACATCGCCTCTGGTGCGCAGGCCGGCGCAGGCAATGACCTCGTGCTACTGGCGCAATCGCGCAGCCTCGCGCCGACCGTGCAGATCCCCGATCCGCTCCACGACGGACAACAGATCAGTCTCTCCGGCGCCCAGGCAAGCGGCGCCGGCTTCGGCTCGTTGGGCATCGGCGTCAGCGTTGCGCATGTCACGATCGGGGGTACGGTTTCCTCGCACGTGGATGGTGCGACGGCAACCGCCGGCCGCGACCTGCTGCTGACCTCGGAGTCGGCCGCGGCGGGCAGCGCCACGGCGCAGGCGGTCGGCGGCGGCATTGCGGGCGGCGCCGGTAACGGCGCGAACGTTACGATCGACCCGGATATCACGACCTCTATCAGCGCGGGCGCGGGCATCGACGCAGGCCGCGACATTGCGCTGACCTCGAGCGCGGAAGACGACGGAAGCGCCGAGGCGAAGGGAATCAGCGCCGGCGGCTTGGCGATCGGGGTTTCGCTGGCGAATGCCGCGATCACGCCGAACGTTACGACCGAGCTTCTTTCCGGAGCGCACGCCGGCGGCGACATCCGCCTGAGCGCGCTGCACAATGTCGATGGCAGCGGCAACTCGCTCGCCGACAGCGCGCGCGCCACCGCGTCGGCTTCCGGCGGGGGCGTACTTTCGGGCAACGGCGCCGATGCGAGCGCGGATGCGGCGGCCGTTATCGGCGCGACAGTCGGCGCGGTGACGCTCGATGCCGGCGGCGACGTGACGATCGAGTCGCTGTCGCACGACGATGCCCGGGCGAACGGCAACGGCCTGACCATCGGCGTGGTCGGAGTCGGCGTGGTGCTAGCCAACGCGGGCGCCGGCGCCACGTCGGACGCCACTCTCGCAGGCGGCAGCACGGTGACGGCGGGCGGCGACTTCAACCTCGCCTCGCATTCGGACAACAGCGCGGCCGCGACGACCGTAGCCTCGGGCGGCGGCCTCGCCTCCGGGCAGGGCGCGGTCGCCACGGCGACCGTTTCCGCGTACGGTCACGCGACCGTAGGCAGCGGCGCGCAGGTCGACGCGGTCGGCGACGCGAGCGTTGAAGGGCGATCGACCAACGACGCAACCGCCACTTCCGGCAGCGGCTCGTTTGGCGGCGCGGCGATTGGGGCGAGCATCGCCCACGGGACGGTGAACGGCACGCTGACGGCCCTGCTCGGCGCCGGGGCTCGGTTGGACGCGGGGCGCGACGCGGTGGTTAGCGCGCATTCCGACGACCATGTGAGCGCCGGGGCGGACGCCGCCTCGGGCGGCGCGCTCGGTGGCGCCGGCGCCTCTGCCGGCGCGTCACTCGTGCGGACGGTCGGCGCCGACGTCGGGCAAGGCGCTAGGCTGACGGCCGGCCGCGACATCGATGTTTCGGCGCGCGAGCTGGCGCGATCCGGTGCGACCGCGAGCGGCACGATTGCGGGCTCGGCGGTCGGCGTGGGCTCGTCCTCGGCGCAGGCGAGCGAGACGGTCACCGTCGCGGCATCGATCGCGAACGACGCCGTGCTCGACGCGGGACGCGACCTGAACGTCGAAGCGGTGTTCAACATCGACGGCGCCGGCGTCGGAGTGGAAAGCACGTTGCAAGCCGACGCGAGCGGTTCTTCGGGATCCTTGTTCGCGGGGATCCTGCTCGGCAGCGAGGCGACGGCAAATGCGGCCATCGACGTGCTCGCCGACGTCGGCGACCCGACCCGGCTCGGGGCGGGCAATGACCTCACGGTGGTATCGGCGTCCTATCTGACGGCCGCCGCCACGTCGACCGGAAGCGCGGGCGGACTTCTTGCCTCGGGCGGCAGCGGCACCAATGCGCAGACAACGATCGACAACACGGCGACAACGCTGGTCGCCGACGGCGCGCAGCTTGGCGCGGCGCACGACCTCATGGTGTCCTCCGGCGCGATCACCCATGTCGACGCGAGCGCGAGCGGCGCCTCGGGGCAGAGCTTCGGCAGCGCGTTCGCGAACCTGCTGACCGCCGGGCTCGGCAGCTTCTTCTCCGGCACCGGCACGCCGTCGATCTTCGCCAACGGTGGCACCGCCGCCCAGGTGTCGGTCGACAATACCGCGACGACGCGGATCGGCGCCGCGGCGCAGCTCGCGGCCGGCAGCACGCTCGCGGTCACCGCGAACGCCGAGACCGTGGTCGATGCGACCGCGACCATGCACGCTGCGGCAACCTTCGCCGCCGACGCGGTGGCGGTCAGCGACGTCACGATCGATTCGGATGCGATCGTCGAGCTCGGCGACGGCGCCTTCCTCGTCGCGGACGACGTGCGCATCGCGGCCGACAACGCGGTCGACGCGACCTCGGCGGCGGATGCCGACGTCCACGCCGACATCGTCAATGGCACGGTGACCTCGATTTCCAGGCTCCATCTCGGGTCCGCAACGGACCCGAGCGAGGCGCGGGTCGATCTCGGGTCGGCCAACATCACCGGGCGCAACAGCGTCGAGATCGAGGCCCTGAATCATCAGAAGACCAACGAACTTCTCGCCCACGCCTACGGCTACGCGTATGGAACGTTGACCAGCACCGGGTCGGCGCTGGCCGAAGGCACGGCGGTTGTCCGCGCGCGGGTCGAGTCCGCCCCCGGCATGGTGATCACGACCTCCGCACTCTCCGTAACCGCCGAATCGACCTACGTGCTGTACCGCGACCCCTACGCCCAGGCGAGCACCGCGGTTACGCACCTGGTAGAGCAGATCGAACACGTCAGGCAGGCGGTCAAGCATAAGGTCTGCAAGTGGCTGCCTTGGCCGCTGAACAAGGTGTGCAATACCGTCACCGACTTCGTTACCAAGACGATCATCACGCTGGTCGAGGTCGTCGACTTCAGCAGCTCCTATACCTACCGGGAAGGCGATGGACTTGTCGTGCACGACGGCATCGCGCTCAACGGCGATATCTACAACCTGGGCGCCGGCAACCGCAGCCTGATCGTCAACCCCGACGGTAGCATCGACCCCTCCAGCAACGTGAGCGCCTCGGTGCACGACGGCAGCGTCTTCGTCGACCCGATCGTCAGCAACGGCGCCGCGCACATGCACTTCGTCACCCCGAACGGGGACGTTTCCGGCGGCGCGGTGCTGCACGTCAACAAGGTAATCGGTCAAGTCGAGGTGGAGAACCGTTCGGACCTGAATCTCGTGTTCGGCACGGTAGACATGGTCGCCAACGGCGGCGCCGGCGACGTGCTGACCGATCCCGATATCGAGTACCAGGCGCAAAGCGATTACGAGTACGAGATCGCAGCGGAGTCGACCCTGGTGCAGAGCCGCTTCGCTGTGCTCAACGAAGGCGGCGGCGACGTGATCTTCGGCCAGTCGGTAAGCAACGTGAGCGCGGTGTTCGACATCGTCAATCAGGGCGGCAGCATCCTGACGGGCGCGCCGGATGTCTACCTGGAGGTCGGCAACGGCGGCAACATCGGCGGCGGGGCGAGCATCCGGCTCGACGCCGCGGGCAGCATCGGCAGCGCGGTGGATCCCTTCAACCTGCGACTGGTGCGCGGCGAGCAGCTGCCGGACGGCACCCCGACCAGCGCGCCGGTAAGTGTCTCGGCGGCGGCGGGCGGCGACTTGTTCCTCGATGCCACCGGCGTCAACGCCACTGCGGCGCCCTTCGCGCCGGACGACCGGGTCGAGGGCATGTTGTTCGACCTCGCCGCGGGCGGCGACGTCGGCGTCGACGTGTCGGCGAGCGAGGTGCTGGACGCCGACCTGGTTTCGCACGCGGTCGACGGCAGCTACGAATTCGACGGCGTGGTGGCGGGCGGGGACGTCTCGATCGAGGTCGCGGCCGGCGACCTCGACGTCGGTTTCGTCCAGGCCGGAGGCACTGCTACCCTCTCCGCGTCCGGCGCGATCCGCGACCAGGACGGCGGCAGCGCGATCGACATCGAGGCCGTGAGCGCGGCGCTGACTGCCGGCAACGGCATCGGCGCGGCCGACAACGCGCTCGAGACGATGCTTTCCTCGCTGCAGGCCGACGCGGGCGCGGGCGGCATTTGGCTCGAAAACGCCGGTGCGCTGACCGTCACCGGAATCACCGCGGCGGGCGAGGTGGATGTATCGACGCACAGCCCGCTGACCGTCACGGGCGACGTCACCGGAGCCTCGGTGACCTTGGCGGCGAGCGGCGACCTGACGGTGCTCGACGGCGCTACCATCACCTCGACCAGCGGAGACGTCACGCTGAGCGCGGGCGACGACCTGGTCATCGAGGCCGGCGCCACGGTAGCCTCGGCCGGCGCGGTCGTGGTGCACGCGGGAGGCCTGCTGCAGATTTCCGGCACGGTGACGGGAACGTCCCTGTCGATCGGCGGCGACGACGGCGACAACGTGATCGTCGTCAACGCGCTTTCGATCGACACCGAGATCGACACCTACGGCGGCAACGACGTCATCCGCATCGGCAGCATGGCCTCGGCGACTTCGAACAGCGGCGGCACGCTCGGGGCGATCAACGCGGTGATCACGATCGACGCGGGCGACGGCAGCGACCTCGTCAGCGTCGACGACAGCGGCGACGCGACGGGACGCGCCGGCAGCCTGAGCGCGACCGAGATCGCGGGGCTCGGCATGGGCCCCTTGGGGCGGATCGACTACTCGAACGCGGAGCAGCTCTCCATCGCCCTGGGCACGGGCGACGACACCTTGGCGGTGACGAGCACCGATGCCGGTACGGCCACCGCGGTCGATCTCGGACCGGGCGACGACAAAGTTATCGTCGGCAGCCTCGCGCCCGCGCTCGGCGGCACGGCGGGCGCGATCGACGGCCCGCTCGCCATCGACGGCGGCAGTGGGAACGACACGCTCACGGTCGACGACAGCGGCGACACCGGCCCCACTTCCATCCAGGTCACCGCGGACACGATCGCCGGCCTGGGCATGGCCGGCGGCATCGGCTACGCGCAGCTCGAGGGGCTGAGCTTTCTGCTCGGCGCGGGCGACGACACGCTCGACGGCTCGGGCGCGACGGTCGGCCTCACGGTGGAGGGCGGCACGGGCAACGACGTGCTGATCGGCGGCCTGGGCAGCGACCACCTCTCCGGCGGCGACGGCAACGACGTCATCCTCGGCGGGTCGGGCGGAGTGACTCGCGGCGCCGAGACCTCGGTGCTGCTGCTCGACGAGGCGACCGTGACGGGCTCGATTGCACTTTCGGGCGCGGGCGTGCCGCAGGGCGACCCGGCGACGGTCCAGGCGCTGCTCGAGGCCGATCTCGTGCTGCTCGAGGGCGGCGCGACCCCGCAGGCGCTGCTGCTGAGCCTGAGCTCGGACGGCAACGACGTCCTCGACGGCGGCGCGGGCAACGACGCGCTGTACGGAGGCAGCGGTAACGACACGCTGCTGGGCGGCGAGGGCAACGACTTCCTCGTCGGCGGCGCCGGCGACGACGGCCTGGACGGCGGCGCGGGCAACGACACGTTGGTCGGCGACCAGGCCTATATCGATTCGCCGGGCGCTGGGGTGCCGCAGGTACGCCACGGGATTCGCATGTCGGACGGCACGGTGATCGTGCCGCAACTGGAAGTCATGCCGGGGCGCGCGCCGATCACCCAAGGGCTGCTCGCGCCGCAGGGGCCCGCCTACGCGGCGGTCATCACCGACTACGCGCACCACCTCGACCTGCTGCCGGGCAACGATACGCTGTCCGGCGGCGCGGACGCCGACGTGCTGGTCGGCGACAACCTGGTGCTCGAGACCCCCGAGGTGAGCTTCGACGCCGCGGGCATGGCGGCCGCGCTGGCGAACGCACAGGACCTGCTCGCCACGGCGGATGCTTTCGCCGACATGGTGCGCGCGCAGGCCGGCCCGGACGACGCCTCCTCGGGTCATGGCTGGCACGAGCCCCGTTCCACAACGATGATCGATCAGGTCTACACGATCGGCAGCGACGTGCTCGACGGCGGCGCCGGCAACGACGTCCTGATCGGAGACGACAGCATCACCGTCGCGCCCTCGATCGGCCTGCCGGTCGATCTGGCGGAGGGCTTCGAGCATCTCGAATACGCCATCACCGGGACGGGCGAGCGCCTGGGCGACGCGCTGGCGGATCTGGGCCGGATCGGGCGGAGCCTGCGCGACGTCGTGGTGCAGGTGACGCACCACCATCACGTGGAGACCGTGATCGAGCACCACGTCGACCTCATCGTGTCGGGCAACGACGTGATCTACGGCGGCGACGGCAACGATCTGGCAATCGGCGACTCGTTCGTGAATGTCCAGCCGACCGTGACGCTACTGCCCCCTGTTGGCGCCGTCGGGACGGGTGACCGGCACGACAAGCACTGGCACCACGGCGACTTCGATCGTCATCGAGACAGCCAGTCGGTGGAGGGCGGATCCGACACGATCTACGGCGGCAGCGGCGACGACCTCGTGTTCGGCGACAACGTCGCGTTCGTCAGCGCGACGATAATCCGCGCGCCGGGCGTCGGCCGGCACGAGTTCAACGCCGCGCGTCACGAGGTCGCGGAAGGGCTCGCCGCGCAGCCGGTCGCATTCGACGACGACGGCGGCAATGACACGATCGACGGCGGCGAGGGCAGCGACTGGCTGATCGGGGAGGGCGGCAGGGATCACCTTTCCGGCGGACCGGGCAGGGACCACGTCCACCGGGGCGAGAACGAATCGCGCTGGCTGCGGGACCGCCTGGCCGACAGGATCGACTGGCAGGTGGACGCGACCGGCGGCTGGACGGTCAAGCTTTCGCCCTACGCCTCCGACAGGCCGATGACGAGCGCGTCGCCCAACTTCGCTTCGTTCGAGCCGCGGCGGCACGAGCACGGCCGCCGCTAGCGCGGGGCAGGCTTACCCGCGCAGGCGGCGGTAGCGCCGCAGCAGCGCGGCGGTCGAGCTGTCGTGCTCGGCCGTCTCGCCGCCGCCGGGCGCTAGCTCGCCGGCGATGCGCTGCGCCAGCACCTTGCCCAGCTCGACGCCCCACTGGTCGAAGGAGTCGATGTTCCAGATCGCGCCCTGGGTGAAAACGCTGTGCTCGTAGAGCGCGATCAGCGAGCCCAGGCTGCGCGGCGTGAGGCGCTCGACGAGAATCGTGTTGCTCGGGCGGTTGCCCTCGAAGTTGCGCTGCGGAGATTTCGAGTCGGCCTGCTTGCCGAAGGCGAGCGCCTCGGCCTGGGCGAACATGTTCGCCATCAGCAGGTCGTGGTGGCCCTCGAGCGGGTTGAGCGGCTGGCAGAAGCCGATGAAGTCGCAGGGCACCAGGTGGGTGCCCTGGTGCAGCAGCTGGAAGAACGAGTGCTGGCCGTTGGTTCCGGGCTCGCCCCACACCACCGGCGAGGTCTGGTAGTCGACCCGCGCGCCGCCGAGCGTCACCTGCTTGCCGTTGCTTTCCATCACCAGCTGCTGCAGGTAGGCGGGCAGGCGCGCGAGGTACTGGTCGTAGGGCAGCACCGCGGTGCTCTGCGCGCCGAAGAACTCGTTGTACCAGAGCGAGATCAGGCCCATCAGCACCGGCAGGTTCTGCTCCAGCGGCGCGCTGCGGAAGTGCCGGTCCATGGCGTGGAATCCCGCCAGCATGGCGCGGAAGTGCTCGGCGCCGATCGAGAGCATGAGCGAGAGGCCGATCGCCGAGCAAAGCGAGTAGCGCCCGCCGACCCAGTCCCAGAAGCCGAACATGTTGGCGGTGTCGATGCCGAATTTCCTCACTTCCTCGGCGTGGGTCGAGACGGCGACGAAGTGCCGCCGCACCGCCTGCTCGTCGCGCAGCGCGGCGAGGCACCAGGCGCGCGCGCTGTGCGCGTTGGCGAGCGTCTCGAGGGTGGTGAAGGTCTTGGAGCAGACGATGAACAGCGTCTCGGCCGGGTCGAGGTCGCGCGTCGCCTCGGCGAAGTCGGTGCCGTCGACGTTGGAGACGAAGCGGAAAACCATCTCGCGCGCGCCGTAATGGCGCAGCGCCTGGCAGGCCATGGCCGGCCCGAGATCCGAGCCGCCGATGCCGATGTTGACCACGTTGCGGATCCTCTTGCCGCTGTGCCCCAGCCAGCGCCCCTCGCGCACCTCGGTGCTGAAGGCCTGCATGCGATCGAGCACCGCGTGCACCCCCGGCACGACGTTGGTGCCGTCGACCTGGATCGACTCGTTCGCGGGTGCGCGCAGCGCGACGTGCAGCACCGGGCGGTCTTCGCTGAGGTTGATCCTGTCGCCGCGGAACATGGCCTCGATGTGCGCCCGCAGCCCGCGCGCTTCGGCCAGCTTGAGCAGCAGGCGCAGGGTCTCGTCGCTGATGCGGTTCTTCGAGTAGTCGAGGTAGATGCCCTCGGCCTCGGCGACCAGGCGCTCGCCGCGGCCGGGGTCGTCGGCGAACAGCTTGCCGAGCTGCGCGTCGCGCATCTCGTCGGCGTGCTCGGCGAGCGCTTTCCAGGCCGGGTGCTTGGTCAGCGGCGAGTTCATGGTCCAGTTCCTTGCGTAAGGATACCGAGGTCGGCGAGCGCGCGGTCCATCAGCGCCTCCCAGCCGCGGTTGGCGGCCGGGCTGGCCGGGCTCGGGTGCGGCACGCTGCCGAGCTTAACTCCGCTTTGCTCCAGCGCGGCCGCAGCGCGCCCGGCGGCGAAGGCTCCAATTCCGACCACATGGGCGGGGCGCAGTTCCGCCACGCTGGCGCGCAGCGCCCGGTCGCAGGCGGCGAACAGGCGCTCGCGCTCGGCGCGCGGCAGCTTGTCGGGCGTCAGGTTGCGCCCGCTCGCCTCCATGAACGCCAGCGGGCAGTAGTTGGCGACGAAAAAGCGCGCGAAGAAGCGCTGCGGCACACCGAATTTCGCCCGCGCCCAGCCCCACAGCCTGCGGCCGCTGACCTCGCCGCGCGGGCAGGCGAAGCCCTGCACCGGGCGCTTGGGATGCTCGCGCGCCGGGCGGCCGACCGGCGCCTCGATGCCGAGCCAGTCGCGCACCATGCCGACGTCGCCGAACGGCACCCCGGTCTGCGCCATGCCGAAGGGTCCCGGGTTCATCCCCAGCAGCACCACCTCGCGCGGCCCCTTGCCGTAGCGCTCGAGGTATTCGCGCTGCGGCGCCCAGGCGTACTCGAGCGGGTCGTAGACGTAGGCCACCGGCGGCGCGAATTCGAGCGCCTCGACCTCCGTGCGCAGCGCCTCGGCCGCCTCGATCAGCCCCATCTCAGGCGCTGCGCGCCATGCTGCGGCGGCGCCGCTCGAGCCACCAGCCCGCCTGCACCGGCCAGGACTCGAACTCGCCCTGCAGCCCGAGCGCGCCTTCGGCGTGCAGCGCCCAGCTCGGGTCGACCAGCGCCTCGCGCCCGATCGCGATCAGGTCGGCCTGTCCCGCCTCGAGGATCGCCTCGGCCTGCGCCGGCTCGAGGATCAGCCCGACCGCCATGGTCTTGACGCCCGCGTCGCGCCGCACGCGCTCGGCGTAGGGCACCTGGAAGCCGGGGCCGCGCTTGACCTTGGCCGCGGTCGCCGAGCCGGCGAGGCCGCCCGAGGAGCAGTCGATGACGTCGACCCCGCGCGCGGCGAGCTCGCGCGCGAGCGCCACCGTATCGTCGAGCGTCCAGCCGCCCTCGAGGCCGTCGACCGACGACAGGCGCACGAACAGCGGCTTGTCCTGCGGCCAGGCGGTGCGCACGGCTTCGGCCAGCTCGAGAGTGAAGCGCATGCGCCCGGCGAGGTCGCCGCCGTAGCGGTCGCCGCGCCGGTTCGACAGCGGCGAGAGGAACTCGTGCCCGAGATAGCCGTGCGCCGAATGCAGCTCGAGCACCTCGAACCCGGCCTCGAGTGCGCGCAGCGCGGCCCGGCGCCAGGCCTCCTGCAGCGCGGCGATCTCGGCCACGCTCAGCTCGTGCGGCAGCAGCCAGCCCTCGTCCAGCGGCAGCGCGCTCGGCGCCACGACCTGCCACGGCTGGTCGCCGCGCGCGCGGTCGCGCTCGTCGAGCGGGCCGTTGCCGTACCAGGGGCGCTGCATGCTCGCCTTGCGCCCGGCGTGCGCGAGCTGGATCGCCGGCACCGCGCCGTTGGCGCGCAGGAAGGCGGTGACGCGCTTGAGCCCCGGCACCTGATCGTCGGACCACAGCCCGAGGTCGCCGTGGGTGATGCGTCCGCGCGCCTCGACCGCGGTCGCCTCGGTGAACACCATCGCCGCGCCGCCGAGCGCGAAGCGGCCCAGGTGCACCAGGTGCCAGTCGTTGGCGTGACCGTCCGTGGCCGAGTACTGGCACATGGGCGAGATCACGATTCGGTTCTTGAGCGTCACGCCGCGCAGTGCGATGGGCGTGAACAACTGGGGCCTGCTGGCCATGGATCACCTCCGCCTTCGGGATGGGGCGGGAGTTTACTCCGCGTCTGCACCCGCGCAGGGCGCGCGCGCCCCATCGTGGGGCGGCGCCGCGAGCCTCAGGCGACGCCCAGCTGCTGGGCCCAGGCCTGCGACAGACGCTCGCGCACCGCGGCATCGCGCAGGCTGCCGCTCAGCTCGGCCGGGTCCACCGGCAGCTCGTACGCCCTCCAGCCGGCGTCGGTGGCGCGCTCGACGCGCAGCGTCCAGCCCGCGCGGCCGGACTGCAGCCGGTAGCCGAAGGCGCGCGGGCAGACGCGATGCAGGATGCGCTCGGCACCTTCGCTGGCGCTACGGACGGTATTTGAGAACGGTGGCATACGACCCGAGGGGAGCAAATTTCGGGCCAGCCGGTAGATTGTTGGTGGGCGGTACTGGGATCGAACCAGTGACTTCCACCGTGTGAAGGTGGCACTCTACCGCTGAGTTAACCGCCCCGCGTTTTTCGCAGCGCGTGGGGAGGGCGAATTTTAAGCGCCCGCGCGGGGCGCGGCAAGTCAGCCGAACTTGGCCAGCAGGGCGGCGGCCTGCTGCACGCGCTCTTCGCCGCCGGCCTTGGCGCCGCCGGCCTTTTCGGGCGCGGCCTGGATCGCGCACGCCAGAACGCCGAAGAACGCCTTGTCGAGCGCGCGCCGCGCGGCGGAGAGCTGCTGGGTCACCTTCTCGCATTCGGCGCCGGCTTCGATCATGCCCTGGATGCCGCGCAGCTGCCCCTCGACGCGCTTCAGGCGCAAGATGAGGTCCTTCTTGTGGCGTTCGTCGCGGATGATGGCCATGGCTCCCTCCTTGGCGGCCCAGATATACCCTGGAGGGTATGATGATACAAGATTTTGCAGGGCTTGCAATACCATACTCCCCATAGTATATTGCGGGCTGGCCGGGACGACCGGCGCAGCCACCCTATGAGGAGAATCGCATGACCGTAGAAAGACTGATCCGCATCTTTGCCGGCGCCTTCGTGCTGCTTTCGCTCGCGCTCGGCGTGCCGGGCAGCCCGCTGTTCGTGAGCCACAACTTCCTCTGGTTCACCGTTTTCGTCGGCGCCAACCTGCTGCAGAGCGGCTTCACCCACTTCTGCCCGCTGGAGGTGATCCTGCGCCGCCTGCGCGCCGGGGCGGCCTGAGGCCATGGACAGCGTCCAGGTAGTCTGCCCGCATTGCCTGACGCCCAACCGCGTCCCGGCGGGACGCCTGGGCGAGGGCCCGAAGTGCGGCAAGTGCGGCGCCGCGCTGCTCGAGGCGGCCCCGGTCGCGCTCGACGAAGCGTCGTTCGACGCCTTCGTCGCGCGCACCGAGCTGCCGGTGCTGGTCGACTACTGGGCGCCCTGGTGCGCCCCCTGCCGCGCCATGGCGCCGGCGTTCGAGCAGGCCGCCGGCGAGCTGCGCCAGAGCGTGCGCTTCGCCAAGGTCAACACCGAACAGGCGCAGGGCATCGCCGCGCGCGCGAGCATCCGCGCGATTCCGACCATGGTGCTGTACCGTGCCGGCAAGGAGCTCGCGCGCACCTCCGGGGCGATGGACACGGGCATGCTGCGCCGCTGGCTAGGAGAACACGTCTCATGATCCGCACCGCCCTGTTCGTCGCGCTGTCCTTCGCCGCCGCCGCGGCCCCGGCGGCCGAGCCGCTCAAGACCGCGCCGGTCGAGCTGCGCGACACCGACCTGACCTATACCGCCGAGGCCGTGGTCGAGGCGGTGCGCCAGTCGACCGTGTCGGCCCAGATCGCCGGCCGCATCGTCGACCTGCGCTTCGACGTC
>DATFMS010000240.1:0-6717 GCA_035266805.1 Burkholderiales bacterium
CGAGGCGGCAGTCGCGGCGGTGTTCCCGCAGCGCCCGCGCATGCTGCTGCCGTTCGTCGGCACGCTGTGGGTGTTCCTGGTGGTGGCCAACCTGCTCGGCATCGTTCCCGGGCTGCATTCGCCGACGCGCGACCTGTCGCTCACCGCGGCGCTCGCGGTCCTGGTGTTCCTCTCGGTGCACTGGTACGGGATCCGCGCCGACGGGCTGCGCAACTACCTGCGGCACTATTTATCGCCCAACCCGATCATGTTCCCGTTCCACGTCATGAGCGAGCTGTCGCGCACCGTGGCGCTCGCGGTGCGCCTGTTCGGCAACATGGCGAGCCTGGAGATGGCGGCACTGCTGGTGCTGCTGGTCGCCGGCTTCCTGGTGCCGGTGCCGATCCTGCTGCTGCACGTGGTCGAGGCGCTGGTCCAGGCGTACATCTTCGGCATGCTCGCGCTGGTGTACATCGCGGGCGGCATCCAATCCCAGGAGCTCACCAAGGAAAGGAAGGAGTCCCAAACATGACTGCAACAGGATGGCTCGTCATCGTATCCACCGCCGCCGCGCTTTTCGCGATGGCGCTCGGCGTGATGCTGCCCGCAGTGGCGATGGGGCGCGCAATCACCCAGGCGCTCGATGCGCTCGCGCGCCAGCCCGAGTCCGAGCGCGCCATCACGCGCACGCTGTTCATCGGCCTGGCGATGATCGAGTCGCTCGCGATCTACGTGCTGGTAATCGTGCTGATCGTGCTGTTCCGCAACCCCCTGCTCGAATACCTGCTGAAGTGACGCCATGCAACTCGACCTGACCAGCTTCGTCCTCGAGCTGATCAACTTCGCGGTGCTGGTGTGGATCCTGCACAGCTTCCTGTACAAGCCCGTGCTGGCGGCGGTCGACCGCCGCCGCGCCCTGGTCGAGCGCTCGCTGGCGGAAGCCAAGACGGCGCGCGACGAGGCCGGGACGCTGAAAGCGCAGGTCGAGGAGCGGCTCGCGAGCTGGGAGCGTGAGCGCGCCGAAGCGAAAGGCAAGCTCGCCGCCGAGCTCGCGGCGCAGCGCGCGAAAGGACTGGCCGATACGGCGCACGCTGCCGAACAGGAGCGCGCACGGCTCGCCGCGTTGCAGGCCAAGGAGGAGGCCGAGCGCCGTCGCGCCGACGAGCAGCACGCGCTCGAGCAGGCGGCGGCATTCGCCTCGCGCCTGCTCGAGCGGCTCTCCGGGCCCGAGCTCGATGCGCGCCTGGTCGAGCTGCTCGCGGCCGATCTTGCCGCGTTGCCGGAGGACAAGCGGCGCTCGTTGGCCGAAGCGGCGCGCGCGGCGGGCGGAAGCGTCGCGGTGCTGAGCGCGCGGCCGCTGTCGGAGGCCGCGCGCAGGCGCCTCGAGCAGGCGCTGTCGCAGCAGCTCGGTGTCGAGTGCCGCGCGCAATATGCCGTCGACGCCGCGCTGCTCGGCGGCGTGCGCGTGGCGCTGGGGCCGTGGCTGCTGCAGGCGGATTTGAGCGACGAGCTGCGCTTTTTCTCCGGAGGGCCGGGCGGTGCCCGCTGAGGCCGCGCCGGCGTCGGCGATCGAGCGCAGCGCGGCGCGGGTGCACGGCTACCGCTTCGCGCTGCGGGTGGCCGAGCGCGGACGAGTGCTTTCGGTCGGCGACGGCGTGGTCTGGATCGACGGCCTGCCTTCGGCGGCGATGGACGAGCTGCTGCGCACCGAGGACGGCAGCACCGCGCTGGTATTCCACCTCGGGCACGCGCGCATCGGCGCCATCCTGCTCGAGCAGGCGCCCGGGCTGCGCGCCGGGGCAGCGGCGATGCTCACCGGCGAGCGCCTTGCGCTCGGGGTGGGCGACGCGCTGCTCGGGCGCATGCTCGATCCCCTCGGCATGCCGCTCGACGGCGGCGCGGCTCCACAATGCGCGGTGCGGCGGCCGCTCGACGGGCCGTCGCCGCCGATCGTGGCGCGCGAGTTCGTCAACCAGCCGCTCTACACGGGCAACAAGATCGCCGACACCATGATCCCGATCGGCCGCGGCCAGCGCCAGCTCCTGATCGGCGACAACGGCACCGGCAAGACGACCTTCGCGCTCGACGTGGTGCTCGCGCAGCAGGGGCGCGGCGTGAGCTGCGTCTACGTGCTCGTCGGCCAGAAGCGCTCCACGGTGGCGTTCGTGATCGACACGCTGCGCCGCTTCGGGGCGCTGGAGTACACCACGCTGGTGGTGGCCGAGGCCACCGCGCCGCCCGGCCTCAAGTACCTGGCGCCGTACGCCGGCTGCGCCATCGCAGAGGCCTGGATGGAAGCGGGCCGGCACGCGCTGGTCGTGTACGACGACCTGTCGACCCACGCGCGCATCTACCGCGAGCTCTCGCTGCTTCTGCGCCGGCCGCCGGGACGCGAAGCCTACCCGGGCGACGTGTTCTACCTGCACGCCCGGCTGCTCGAGCGCTCGACCTGCCTCGCCGCGGGGCACGGCGGCGGCAGCATGACGGCGTTGCCGATCGTCGAGACCGAGCAAGGCGAGATCGCGGCCTATATTCCGACCAACCTGATCTCGATCACCGACGGCCAGATCTACTTCGACCGGCAGCTGTTCGCTTCCGGCGTGCTGCCGGCGATCGACGTGCGGCGCTCGGTTTCGCGTATCGGCGGCAAGGCGCAGCCGGAGGCGATCAAGCACGAGGCGGCCCGCATGAAGCTCGATTACCTGCAGTTCCTCGAGCTCGAGGTATTCTCCCGCTTCGGCTCGCGGCTGGAAGCCGGATTGCGCGCACGCCTGGCGCGCGGCCGGCTGCTGCGCAACGTGCTCAAGCAGGAGCCTCTCAGCCCGCTGCCGCCGGAAGCACACCTGGCGTGGATGATGGCTTACAACGAGGGGCGCCTCGACGGCCTCGAGGGCGAGGTGCTGCGGACCGAGCTCGACCGGCTCGCCGCTGCCGCGACGCCGTTATGAGCCGGCGCCACCAGATCGAGGCCCGGCTCGAATCGTATGCCGACGTGCGCGCGATCCTCTCGGCGATGAAGAACATCGCCCTGACCGAGTTGCGCAAGCTCGGCGGCCGGCTCGAGCACCAGCGCCGCGCCATGGCGACCATCGAGCGGGCGGCGCAGGACTTCGTGCGCTTCTACGCGCCGCCCGGCGCGGCGGCGCAGGAGCCCGGGCTGTGCATCGCGATCGGCTCGGAACGCGGCTTCTGCGGCGAGTTCAACGAGGCGCTGGCCGAAGCGGCGCGCACGCGCGGCGAGCGCCTGCTGGTGGTCGGCGCGCGCCTGGCGGAGCGCCTGGGCGAGCCGCTCGCGGCGGACGTGCTGCCCGGCGCGAGCGTGGCGGAAGAGCTCTCCGCGGTGCTGGAGCGGGTGGCGGCCTGGCTCGAGCGGGCGCAGCGCGCCGCCCCCTCGGCGCCGCTGCGCGTGAGGGTGCTGTACGAGGACCCCGACGCGGCTGCGCCGACGGTGAGGATCATCGCGCCGCTGCCGCTGCCGGACAAGCCGCCGCGCGAGCGCGGCTGTCCGCCGCAGCTCACCCTGCTGCCGGCGCACTTTTTCGCCGCGCTCGCCGAGCAGGCGCTGCTCATGTCATTGCAGGGGGCGTTCTCGCTCTCGCTGATCGCCGAGAACCGGCGCCGGCTCGATCACATGGACAGCGCGCTGCGCCGCCTGGACGAAACCACGGCGAACCTCGCTCGCCGTGCCAACATCTACCGCCAGGAAGAGATCACCCAGGAAATCGAGGTGATCATGCTCAGTGCCGAGGCCCTGCGCGAGGCGGGCTGAAAGGCGCAGGCTCGCCGCAAGGGACGGCGGGGAAGGGGATGCGGGGAAAGGGAGCTGCCTCCCTTCCCCCGCGTCCGACTACGGACGGATGTAGGTCCAGCCCGCGCGCTGCTTGTCGGCGATCTCGATCACGCCGCCCGGCACTACGCGGCTGCCGCCGATCAGGTCGGCCGTGGTCTTTTTCATCTTCTTCATCGTGTTGCCGCAGGCGACGATGTCGACGCTCGCGTCCATCGCGCCGTTGACGCGGCCGGCGACCTTGGAGCCCGCCAGCAGCATCTTCAGGCCCGGGCCGTAGGCCACGATCTCGACCTCGACGTTGTCCTTGCCGAGCGCCTGCTGCAGGTTCTGGGCGTTGTTGAGCGCCAGGTTCCACTTGCCCGGATCGCTGTCGCTGACCTGGATCACGACGTGGTATTTTCCGCTCTGCGCGGCCAGGGCCTGCGGGCTGGCGATCATGCCGGCGAGGCCGGCGAGCAGCGTCAAGACTGCAAGTACTTGTTTCATCGGTTCTCCTCTCTGTCTTGTGAAGGTATGCGCGGGGGCTTTGGGCGCCCGCGACGGCTATAAGACGGGGATGCCGCGCGATTTATTCCATGGAATAAACTGGTGCCCTGCGGCGTCATGGATGCATGAAGATGCGGGGACTATTCGGCGTGTCGGCGCAGTTCCGCGCCCAGGTCGAGGGGCAGCGCGAGCCGTTGTACCGGCTGGGGTATTCGTGGTGCCGCGACGCCGCGCTGGCCGACGATCTGGTGCAGGAAGCGATGCTGCGCGCCCTCGACCGCGGCGCGCAGCTGAACGACGCGCAGCGCCTCAAAGCCTGGCTGTGCGCGATCCTCGCCAACTGCCTGAAGGATCATTACCGGCGCGCGCGGCCGCTCGATCCGCTCGACGACGAGATGCCTTCAGGCGGCGACTCGCCCGAGACGGCGAGCGCCAGCAGCCAGCTCGCGGCGCGCGTGCGCGCCGAAGTGGGGCGCCTGCCGCTGGGCCAGCGCCAGGTCGTGACGCTGGTCGACCTAGAAGGATTCTCCTATGCCGAGGTGGGTCAGATCCTGGAGGTGCCGATCGGCACCGTGATGAGCCGGCTGTGCCGGGCGCGCGAGGCGCTCAGGGCGCGGTTGATTGATTTCGCTGCCGGGCAGAACAACAAGATCAGGAGCATCCGATGAGCCAGGAACGGGAAGTCTCGCAAGAGATGCAGAACGCGTTCGTCGACGGCCAGCTCGACGCCGCCGACTGGACCGCGCTCGTCGAGCGCATGGGCAGCGACGAGGCGCTCAGGCGCAAGGTGTGCGAGCTGCGCACGCTCAAGGACATGGTCAGGGGCGCCTACGCGGACGCCCGTCCGCGGCGCGCCGCGCCGGCGGCCAACCGCCGCGGCTGGGCGCGGGTGGCCGGGCTCGCGCTGGTATTCGCGCTGGCGGGCTGGCTCGTGCACGAGGCGACCGATCGCAGCCACGCCGTCGCGGAGCTGCACGGGGTCGCGGCGAACGGCATCGTGGTGCACGTCGCCTCGTCGCGCGGCGAGGTGGTCGACACGGCGCTGCAGGAGGTCGAGGACTACCTGCACGATGCGCGCGCCGCCGGACGCAAGGTGCGGGTCGAGATCGTCGCCAACCAGACAGGTATCGACATCCTGCGCGCCGACAAGTCGGCCTACTCGACGCGGCTCGAGCGCCTGCGCGCGGCGTATCCCAACCTGACCTACATCGCCTGCAACCAGACCGCCGACCGGCTGCGCGAGAAAGGCGTCGCGGTCAGGCTGCTGCCGGGCGTGCACGTCGCGCCGACCGCGCTCGACGAGATCGTCAAACGAATGCAGCAGGGCTGGCTCTACATCCGCGCCTGAAGGCGTTCTTCAGGGCACGATGTGTTCGGCGCGGAAGCGCGCGAGCAGGCGCACGAACATCTCCTCGCTGTCGACCACGTCGTGAAAGCCGTGCAGGCGCGACTTGGTGACGCTCGAGATCACGTCCCAGTCGCAGCCGAACACGTAGTCGCCGAACGGCCACGCCACCAGCTCGTCGAAGCGAAACGGCTGCAGGCCGTGCTTGCGCACCATCGCTTCCCATAGCGGCGCCTTGTCGGCCATGTGCGCGACGAGCGAAATCGTCTGCGGCTCGGCCCAGGGCATGTCGAAAACCTCGGCGATGCGCGGCCACAGGTTGCACCAGCGGAAGGTGTCGCCGTTGGTGATGTTGTAGGCCTGGTTGGCGCAGCGCGGCTCGGTCGCCGCCCACAGCGCGGCGTTGGCCATGTGCGCCGACTCGGTCACCTGGTAGACCGAGCGCCAGGCGCCCGGCTTGCCGGGAAAGCGTAGCGGCAGCCCGAGCTCCTTCGAGATCGCGGCGTAGACCGCGATCACCGGCACGATGCTCATCGCCGTCCCCGGCGCGAAGCCGCACAGCGTCTGCGGCCGCAGCTCGCTCCAGCTCCAGCGCTTGCCGCGCTGGAATCCGGTCAGCCAGTCGATCTGGTCGAAGTAGTAGTTGGGGCCGAGGTGGCGCGGGTCGTCTTCCCTGGCCGGGGTGCGGAACGGCCCCAGGTGCGAGCCGTAGTACTTGGTTCCGGTCACCAGCACCACCCGCTCGAGGCCGGGCGCGGCCGCATCGGCGGCGGAAACCGAGTTCACCAGCATGTCGCGGTTGGCGGCAATGTTCCTGGCGTAGTCGGCGGCCGCGCCGGCGGCGGGCTGGAAGGCGCAGTAGAAGACGTGCGTGGCGCCCTCGAGGTCCTGCAGCTTGCGCGCGGTCGCGGCCGGATCGAGCAGGTCGAGCGACAGGTAGCGCACCCGCTCGCGGTCCTCGCCGCGGCGGCGCGAGACGCCGACCACCCGCCACTCGGGCAGGCTCGCGAGCCGCTCCACGATGTAGCGCCCGATCACGCCGAGCGCGCCAACCACCAGCGCGGACTTCATGCCTCAGGGACGCGCGTAGGCCCAGCCCTCGAGCTGGCGCCGCATG
>DATFMS010000241.1:0-2267 GCA_035266805.1 Burkholderiales bacterium
CCGCGATGATGACGGTGAGCAGGTTCACGCGAAGGAACTCGGCGATGATGAATGCCGCGGCGCCCATGATCGGCGGCGTGATCTGCCCCCCCGAGGACGCGCAGGCCTCTACTGCGGCCGCAAACCGCGCCCGGTAACCGAGCTGCTTCATCAGCGGAATGGTGAACGAGCCCGTGGTGACTACGTTGGCCACCGCCGAGCCCGAGACCGTGCCCATCATCGCGCTCGCCACCACCGCGGCCTTGGCGGGCCCTCCCGTTCGGTGGCCGGTAAGCGAGATCGCCAGATCGATGAAGAAGCGCCCCGCGGCAGACCGGATCAGCAGGGCCCCCAAAATGATGAACAGCAGAATGTAAGTGGCCACCACCATCAGCGGGATGCCGAAGATGCCGTCGGCGCGCATAAAGATGACATCCACGTACTTGCGCAGCGAGGTCGGCGGCCCGAAAAGGAAACCGAAGAAGTGGTTCGAGAACAGGCTGTGCAGCACGAAGAACGACGTCACGGCCACCATCGCCCACCCGACCGCGCGGCGCGTCGCCTCCATGACAAGCAGGATGTATCCCATGCCGACCCACAGGTCGAGCTGCGTGATGTCGCCGCCGCGCATATTGAAGGCGTCGACGTCCCAAAGCGTGTAAACCTGGACGAACAGGCCGAAACCGATCAGCAGCAGGTCGGCCACGAAGCCAGCCAGCCGCCACGCATTGCGCGCATCGCCCGCCACGAGCAGGGGATCGCGATACGACTTCCGCAACAGGGGATTGAGCAGCAGCGTCAGCACCAGCATCACGGTGAGGTGCGTGCCGCGGAACGAGCGCGTTTCCGGCGTGCCGAAGACGGCCGCGTAGAGGTGGAACAGAGCCAGCGCGATCGCCAGCACCGCCGCCACGGTCGCAATGACGACCGGCAGGCGAAAGCGGCGGTCGCGCAGCACCGTCTCGAGCAGCGAGATCTCCTTGACCTCGTGGTACTCGAGACGGCCTTGCGCCTGCGCGGGCTCAGCCATGAGCGCGCTCATTTGCCACGGAAATGCACGCCGGGCGGCGCGTTACATCTTCTTGACGCCGAGCTCCTTGTAGCAGCGCGCGGCACCCGGGTGCACCGGGATGGCTGCCGCCGACAATGCATCCGCCAGTTTCACGTCGTTCCAGGTCTTCTTGACGGCGGTGAAGGTGTCATGCTCCTTCCAGAACACCTTGCACATGTTGTAGACCAGGTCCTCGGGCAGATCGGCGCGCACGACCATTACCGTTGCCGTGGCAAGGGTCGGAACGTCGGCGTCCATGCCTTCGTAGGTCCCCTTCGGGATCTTGGTCGCGATCACCCCCGGGTTGTTGGCGATGATGCCCTTCATCTTGTCGGGGGCGATGCCGATGAAGCGGATTCCGGGCTTGAAGTTCAGGTCGATGAACGACGCCTGCGGCATCGAGGTGACCGCGACGAAAACGTCGATATGACCGTCCTTCATCAGCGCCACGGAATCGTTGTAGTCGACGTGGTGCACCGTACCGCCCGCCTGCCGGATCTTGTTGAAGTCGAGGCCGTAGGCATTGAGCACCGTCTCCGCGAACGCGGTTCCGGTCCAGCCCGACTTTCCGGGGCTGATGTTCTTGCCCTTGAAGTCGCTGATCGACCGTATGCTCGAGTTTTTCGGTACGGCGATCTGCACGATGCCGGGATACAGGGTGGCGAAGAAGGCGACGTTCTTGTAGGGGCGGTCGAACTTGCCGCGCCCGACATAGCCGTTGTAGGCCGTATGGCCGTAGCTCCAGCCGATCTCGGCGTTACCCTCGCTGACGTCCTTGATGTTGCCCACACCACCGCCCGGGCCGTTCGAGGTGGCGATGCCGCCGACTTCCTTTTGCATGACCTGCATGATCTTCGCCCCCAGCGGGTACCAGCTGCCGCCGGCCGGGCCGGATACCATGCGCACGAACGTCTGCGCATTCGCCAACGGGGCCGTGAGCAGCAGGCCGCTGGCGATAGAAAGGATCTTGATGGTTCGTTTCATGCAAACCTCCTCCAATTGTCCACTGTGAAATCCTTCTGCGGGGCAAACGACCCCGGTCGCTCGGACTATCGGGTCGAGTCTAGCCCGATTTCCCGCGAACGCAAAGAACACGTCAGGATTCGGCGAACCGGCCGGCGCTCGGTCAAGGGGGCGGCGCCCGCCCATCGTCGTCGAGGCGGCCCATGTCCCGCTCGACGCGGTACTCCCCCTCGATAATCACATTTTCGCCTTCTCGCGCGGCACGACGGATTTC
>DATFMS010000242.1:0-15065 GCA_035266805.1 Burkholderiales bacterium
CTGCATCCCGCGCGCCGACGACGTGCCTTCGTACCAGCTCGACACGCGCGAAACACCGTGCACCCACAACCCGCTCGGGGTCAAGGGCTGCGGCGAGGCGGGCGCGATCGGCGCCCCCGCCGCGGTGATGAACGCGATCACCGACGCGCTCGGCATCAAGGACCTGCCGATGCCCGCCACCGCGGAGACGGTGTGGCAGGCGATCCGAGCGAACAGGAAAGCAGCATAAGAAGGAACAAAGGAGAACACCATGCACGCATTCGAATACCACCGCCCATCCTCGCTCGCCGACGCGTCCAAGCTGACGGGCAAAGGCGCCGACGCCAAGTTGCTCGCCGGCGGCCAGAGCCTGGTGCAGGCGATGAAGCTGCGCCTGTCCGCGCCGAGCGATCTCGTGGACCTGAACCAGATCGCCGAGCTGCGCGGCATCAAGTCCGACGGCAAGACCGTCACCGTGGGCGCCATGGCGCGCCACGCCGAGGTCGCCGCCTCGGCCGAGGTGAAGAAAGCGATCCCCGCGCTCGCCGCGCTGGCCGAGACGATCGGCGACCGGCAGGTGCGCAACCAGGGCACGATCGGAGGTTCGCTGGCCAACAACGACCCGGCTGCCGACTATCCGGCCGCGGTGCTGGCCCTGGGCGCGACCCTGGTCACCAACAAGAGGAAGATCGCGGCCGACGAGTTCTTCAAGGGCATGTTCGAGACCGCCCTGCAAGCGGGCGAGATCATCACCCAGGTGTCGTTCCCGGTGCCCAAGCGGGCGGCATACGTGAAGTTCAAGAACCCGGCTTCGCGCTTCGCGATCGTCGGCGTGTTCGTCGCCGACACCGGCAGCGGCGTGCGCGTGGCCGTGACCGGCGCCGGCCCGAGCGTGTTCCGCCAGGGCGAGATGGAAAAAGCGCTCGGCGCGAAGTTCGCGCCCGAGTCTGTGGCGGGCGTCAAGATCAAGGTCGACGGCCTCAACAGCGATCTGCACGCAAGCGCCGAATACCGGGCTCACCTGGTCGGCGTGATGGCCAAGCGAGCGGTCGAGGCGGCGCTGAAGTAGCCCGATCTGCTCTTTGCAGGCGAACGGCCCGCCCCGGCGGGCCGTTTCTTTTCTACAATGTCGTTTTTGCAGGACGCCCCGCCATGCCTCGCCCGTTGCCGAAATCCATCGACGAAACCCAGGAGCTGCTCGCGTCGTCCGACTACGTCGCCGAGCGCAGTCTCGCCACTGCGCTGTACCTGGCGCTGGCGATGCAGCGCCCGCTGTTCCTCGAGGGCGAGGCCGGCGTCGGCAAGACCGAGATCGCCAAGGTGATCGCGCAGGCGCTCGGGCGCGAGCTGATCCGCCTGCAGTGCTACGAAGGGCTGGACATCGCGCAGGCGGCCTACGAGTGGAACTATTCGCGCCAGATGATCGAGATCCGGCTCGCCGAGGCCGCGGGCGAAAGGTCCAAGGAGAAGCTGGCGCAGGACATTTTCTCCGAGCGCTTCCTGGTCAAGCGCCCGCTGGCGCGCGCGCTCGAGGGCAAACCCGGCAAGGCGCCGGTGCTGCTGATCGACGAGCTCGATCGCACCGACGAGCCGTTCGAGGCCTACCTGCTCGAGGTCCTTTCGGACTGGCAGATATCGATCCCGGAAACCGGCACCTTGCGCGCCACCGAACCGCCGATCGTGGTCATCACCTCGAACCGTACGCGCGAAATTCACGACGCGGTGAAGCGGCGCTGCTTCTATCACTGGGTCGACTATCCCGACGCCACACGCGAGCTCGAGATCCTCAGGCGCAAGGCGCCGAAAGCTTCGGCCGGACTTTCCAAAGAGGTAGTGGCCTTCGTTCAGCGGCTGCGCGGCGTCGAGCTGTTCAAGCTGCCGGGAGTGGCTGAAACCATCGACTGGGTAAACTGCCTGGTCGCGCTCGACCGCATCGCGCTCGACCCGGAGACGGTCAACAATACGCTCGGCGTGCTGCTCAAGTACCAGGACGACATCGAGAAGATCACCGGCGAGGAAGCCACGCGCCTGGTCGCCGAATCCAAGGCCGCGGCCACGGCCTGAGGCGGAGGCGATGCGCCTACCGACCTTCCTCGGCCGGCTGTTTGGCGCCGCGGAGCGCGCCACGGGAGGCGGAAGCGCGCGCAAGGCGATCGCGCACTGCCGGGCGCTGCTTTCGGAGCGTGGCGAGGCCGCGGGTACCGCGCTCGCGCGCCAGGCGCTGGATGCCTGCCTTGCGCTCGAGGCCGGGGAGCGCGAAGCCTTGTTCGACGCGCTGACGCGCGATTTCTCCCCCGAGCCGGAGCGGGTCGGCAAAGCCGCCGACGCCTATCGCCGCGAGCCCAGCCCCGCGGCGCTGATCCGCCTGCAGGAAACGGTCGAGCCCCCGCGTCAGGAACTGTTCCGGCGGCTGAACATGGCCTCTGGCGGTACCGCGGCGGTGGCCGAGCTGCGGCGGCGACTGCTCGGAGGACTGCGAGCGCACCCGGAATGGGCCGCGCTGGACTTCGACCTGCTGCACCTGCTGCGCTCGTGGTTCAACCGCGGTTTCCTGGTGCTGGAGCGCATCGACTGGCGTACCTCGGCGATGGTGCTGGAGAAGCTTATCGCCTATGAGGCGGTGCATGCGATCAAGGGCTGGCCCGACCTGCAGCGGCGCCTCGAAGCGGACCGGCGCTGTTTCGCCTTCTTTCATCCGGCGCTGCCCGACGAGCCGCTGATCTTCATCGAGGTCGCGCTCACGCGCAGCATGTCCAGTCGGGTGCAGCCGCTGCTGGACGTCGATGCGCCGGTCGGCGATCCGGCCGAGGCCCGCTGCGCGATGTTCTACTCGATCACCAACTGCCAGGACGGCTTGCGCGGGATCTCGTTCGGAAATTTCCTGATCAAGCAGGTCGCGGTCGAGCTTCAGAGCGAGCTGCCGCAGCTGCGAAACTTCGCCACGCTGTCGCCGGTGCCCGGGTTCAGGCAGTGGCTCGAGCGCCAGCAGGTCGCGGGAATCGAGGCCCTGGGGCAACCCGGCTGGCAGCAGACGAAGAAATCCGACCCGTTGCCCATGCTGCTGCAGCAGCTGTGCGCGCACTACCTCCTGCACGCTAGGCAGGGCAGCCAGCCGCTGGACGCGGTGGCGCGCTTTCACCTCGGCAACGGTGCGCGGCTCGAGCGCATCAATTGGCTCGGGGACACCTCGGACAACGGGATCGCGCGCTCCGCGGGGCTGATGGTCAACTACGTCTACCGGCTGGACGAGGTCGAGCGCAACCACGAGCTGTTCGTCAACGAGAACCGCGTCATCGCCTCGCGCGAGGTCGAGCACCTGGCGCGCGAGTCCCCGCTCTCGGCCGCGGCGAAGGCGAAGGCCTGACATGCTGCCCGGCCTCGACACTAACGCTGCAGGTCCCGGCGCCGGCCGCCTGGCGGAAAACGTGATGCACTTCGCGCGCCTGCTGCGGGCGGCGGGATTGCGCATCGGCCCGGACCGTGTGATCGATTGCGTGCGTGCGCTCGAGATCGCCGGCGCCGCGCGCCGCGATGACTGGTACTGGACCATGTCGAGCGTGCTGCTCTCGCGCGAGGAGCAGCGCCCGATCTTCGACCAGGCGTTCCGCATCTTCTGGCGTGATCCGAAGCTGATGGAGAAGATGATGCAGCTGCTGCTGCCCAAGACCTACGGCCGCATCGGCAAGGACGAGGAGCAGCAATCGCAGCGCCTGACAGACGCGCTGTTCGCCCAGCAAAAGCACGAGCCGCGCGAGCGCGAGGAGCAGGAGATCGAGCTCGACGCCAAGCTGACCTTTTCCACCAGCGAGGTCCTGCAGCGCATGGATTTCGACACCATGTCCGCGGCCGAGCTCGCCGAGGCGAAGAAGATGATCGCCCAGCTGCGTCTGCCATTGCCCGAGATCCGAACCCGGCGCCACGCCCAGAGCGCGCGCGGGCGGCGCGTCGACCTGCGCGCCAGCCTGCGCGAGAGCCTGCGCGAGGGGGGCGACGTCATTCCGCTGGTGCGCAGCGCGCCGGGGCGCGAGCACCCGCCGCTGGTGGTGCTGTGCGACATCTCGGGCTCAATGAACCCCTACGCCCGCATGTTCCTGCACTTCCTGCACGCGATTACCAACGACCGCGACCGGGTCTCGGTGTTCGTGTTCGGCACCCGGCTCACCAACGTCACGCGCCAGCTGCGGCACCGCGACGTCGACGTGGCGATGGCCAAGGTCGCCGACGCGATCAAGGACTGGTCCGGCGGCACCCGAATCGGAATGTGCCTGCGCGAATTCAACTGGCGCTGGGGGCGCCGCGTGCTGGGACAGAACGCATGCGTGCTGCTGGTTTCCGACGGCCTCGACCGCGAGGCGGGCGAAGGCCTGTCGGACGAGATGGAGCGGCTGGAGAAGTCGTGCCGGTACCTGGTGTGGCTCAACCCGCTGCTGCGCTACGAGCAATTCGAGGCGCGGCCCGCCGGGGTGCGCGCGATGCTGCCGCACGTCGACTTGTTCCTGCCGGTGCATAATCTGAAGAGCCTGGTCGATCTGGCGCACACGCTGAACCGGCCGCTTACCCGAACTCATCAGGAGAAACGCGCATGGAGATGACCGGCGAGCAGCTGATCCCCGCCTCGCAGCAGGAAACCTGGGACGCGCTGAACGACCCCGAGATCCTCAGAGCCAGCGTTCCAGGCTGCGACTCGATAGAGAAGACGGGCGATAACGAGTACCAAGTGCTGATGGTCGCGCGCGTCGGACCGGTGAGCGCCAAATTCAAGGGCAAGCTCGCCCTGTCCGACCTCGATCCGCCGAATTCGTACTCGATCGCGTTCGAGGGCCAGGGTGGCGCCGCCGGTTTCGGCAAGGGCAGCGCGCAGGTCCGCCTCGCGCCTGAGGGCGACGGCACCCGGCTCGCCTACAGCGTCAAAGCGAGCGTGGGCGGCAAGCTGGCGCAGATCGGCTCCCGCTTGGTCGACGCGGCGGCGAAGAAGATCGCGAACGATTTCTTCCAGGCGTTCAACGACAAGGTTGCCGGAGCCCACGCTGAGCCGGAGCACGAGGCGCACGAGGAGCACCACCCCGAGCCGGTGCCGCCCGATCCTGACATGCCGACGCTCTCCCGTTCCACCGTGGCGTTCTTCGCCGCCGGCGCCCTGGTGGTGGTCGCAGTCTGCCTGTTCGTGCTCTACGGATGACCGAGTTGCTGTTCCGCGGCGACGCCTATCTGAAGTCCTGCCGCGCCACCGTGGTCGGGTTGCACGGCGACGCGGTCGAGCTCGATCGCACGGTGTTCTATCCCATGGGCGGCGGCCAGCCCGGTGACAGCGGCAGGATCGGGGAGCTGCGCGTCGCCGATGCGCGCAAGGGCGAGGACGGCGAACGCGTGCTGCACGTGCTCGAGCCCGGCGCACCGTCCCCGATGCCGGGGACACCAGTCGAAATCGAGATCGACTGGGAACGCCGCTATCACCACATGCGCCTTCACACCGCGCTGCACCTGCTGTGCGCCGTGGTGCGCGCGCCGGTCACGGGCGGGCGCATCGCCGAGGACAAGGCACACCTAGACTTCGACGTGGAAATGGAGAAGCTGGTGAAGGACGAGATCGAGGCGGGCGTCAACGCGTTGATCGCCGCGGGCCATGAGGTGCGCCCGCGCTGGGTTAGCGATGCCGAGCTCGACGCCCGGCCGGAGCTGGTGCGGACCATGTCGGTGGCGCCGCCGCGCGGCGAAGGGCGGGTGCGACTGCTCGATATTTCGGGCGTCGATCTGCAAGCCTGCGGCGGCACTCATGTCGCCAACACGCGCGAAATCGGTCGTTTGATCGTGGTCAAAATCCGCTCGGAAGGAAAGCGGAACAAGAGGGTTACGCTCGCATTTGCGCAATAGGTCACGCTGGCCCCGCCCGTCGGGCCCGCGGCGCCATTCGTCGATGGACGGGGCAGGGCAGGGAATTTTTCCTCGAATGCGGTTTTTGCCCGGACCTATTATGGTCGCGCCGCACCGCAAGAGAGGCAAATGATGGGAGGCATCGAAATGTCCGCGTTGACCGAACGCAGGGCAGTCGCCACGGAGCGCAGCCCCGCGATCGTGCTGTTTGCAGAGGTGCGCAACTTCACGCGCATGTCGGAAATGCTGGAACCGCAGAAAGTGCTCGACCTGGCGAGCGGCTTTTTTGCCATGGCGGCCGACGCCGTCGAATCCAACGGCGGCGAGGTCTTCGGCGTGCGCAACGACACTTTGACCGCGGCGTTCCGCGGCAGCGCGCCGCCCGAGCACGCTCGCCAGGCCGTCGCCGCCGCGCAACGAATCCAGCGCGAGTTCGGTGCCATTGCCGAGGGATGGAAGCGCGACTACGGCATGATGGTCGCTGTGGCGATGGGTTTTCACCTGGGCGACACGGTATTCGGCATGGCGGGCCCCGGCGGCGCCGCGCAGTTCGTGGCCTTCGGCGATTGCGTGAGCATCGCCGAGCGGCTGCTGCACCGCGCCCGCGCCGGTGAGTTCGTGCTCTCCGCGGCGGTGATGGAAGCGCTCGCCGCGTCGAACACCGAGTTGGACGCCGACCAACTGCCGCCGCTGCAGCTCGCGCGCCGCGAGTCGATCGAGATTTACGGCGTGCTGCTCGACACTCGCCTCGATTTTACCTAGGCCGGAACAGCCGCCTCGCCTATCGCCGACGCCTCGAGCTCGTCATTCAGGGCGAGAACCCGGTTGCCCAGCGACTCGAGGCAGCCGCCTCGCTCGCCTCGCCTTCCTTGCCGGGCTCGAGCGCCGACCAGGCCCAAAGTATCAGCAGCATGGCGAGTACGATCGCTGCCACGCTCAACCAGCTGAGGACCCGCTCGCGACGCCACTTGACGAGTTTCATGGTCGTTTCGACAGCCCCGGCGCGCGGATGTTCACCGTGCCGGGGCTCAATTCCCCGCGATCGTCATATTGTCCACCAGAATCGACCCCGAGCGGCGCGCGCCGCGAACCACCACATCGCTGCCCACGGCGACCACGCCGCGCAGCATGTCGCGCAGGTTGCCGGCGATTGTGACCTCCTCGACCGGGAAGCGGATTTCGCCCCCCTCGACCCAGTAGCCCGCCGCGCCGCGCGAGTAATCGCCGGTGATCAGGTTTACGCCGTGACCCATCAGCTCCGTCACCAGCAGCCCACGGCCCATCGTCTTCAGCATGCCGGCGAAGTCCGGGCCCGTGGCCTTGCTCTGGCGCACGACGAGGTTGTGGTTGCCGCCGGCGCTGCCGGTGCTCTGCATGCCGAGCTTGCGCGCCGAGTAGCAGCCGAGGAAATAGCCCTCGAGCACGCCGTCCCGAACCACGCTGCGGGCTCGGGTAGCCACCCCCTCCTCGTCGAACGGCGAGCTGGCCAGCGCCTGCGGCTCGTGCGGCCGCTCGTCGATGCTGACGATGGGGGAGAACACCTGCTTGCCGAGCGAATCGACCAGGAAAGAGGCCTTGCGGTAGAGGCTGCCGCCGCTCACTGCGGCGACGAAGGAGCCGACCAACTGGGTGGCGATCGGCGACTCGAACAGCACCGGCGCCCTGCAGGTGGGAATCTTGCGCGCGCCGAGACGCGCCAGCGCGCGTTCGCCGGCATAGCGCCCGAGCGCCTCGGGGTCGGCGAGCCGACTCGCGACGCGGTGTGCACTGTACCAGTCGTCGCGCTGCATCAGCCCTTTGTCCTCGGCGATCACTGAGCACCACAGCGAGTGGCGCGAGGTGGGAAAGCCGCCCATGAAGCCGAGGCTGTTGGCGAACACGAACTGCGAGTGCTGCGAGGAAAGCGATGCGCCCTCCGAGTTGTTGAGCTTTTTTGACAGCGCGAACGCGGCCGCCTCGCAGCGCCGCGCGACGCCGATTGCCTCTTCGGTCTCGAGGTCCCAGGGATGAAACAGATCCAAGTCGGGAAGCTCGCGCGCAAGCAGCGAGGGATCCGGCGGACCGGCACAGTCGTCCTCAGCGGTGTGACGCGCGATCGCGAGCGCGGCAGACACTGTCTGCTCGAGCGCCGAAGGCGAAAAGTCCGAGGTGCTGGCGTGGCCGCGGCGTGCATGCGGGCGCTCGCCGACGTAAACCGTGACACCGATGCCCTTGTCGCGGTTGTGCTCAATGGTCTCGACTGCGCCCTTGCGCACGGTTACCGACAAGCCGCGGCCCTCGGACACGTCGCACTCGCAGGCGCCGGCGCCGAGGCGCTTGGCGTGGCCGACGATCGTGGCCGCGAACTCCTGAAGCTGCACAGCGGTATAGGTGAAGCGATGGCGTTTTGTCATGGCGCGCTATGATAGCAGCGCGATGCAGGACGAGATCCCGAGCAAGACGCGGAAGAAGCAGGAAATGCACGAGTTGCAGGCGCTCGGCGCGGCGCTGGCCGCCCTGCCCGAGGCGTCGCTTGCATCAATCGCCTTGCCCGATGCGCTGGCGCAGGCGATCACCGAAGCGCGCCGCATCACGAGCCGCGAGGGCAAGCGCCGCCAGCTGCAATACATCGGACGCCTGATGCGCGATCTAGATCCGGAGCCGATCCGGGCCGCGCTCGATCGCATCGAGGGCCGCTCGGCCGCGGAAACAGCGCGCCACCACCGCCTGGAGCAGCTGCGCAGCCGCCTGCTGGAGGACGACGAAGCCCTGACCGCGTTTGCGCGTGAGTACCCGGCCGCCGACTTGCAGGTGCTGCGCGCACTCATCCGCAACGCGCGTCGCGAGCAGAAGGAGGGGCGCCCGCCGCGCGCATTCCGCGAGCTCTTTCGCGTGCTGCGCGAGGCGTCCGCGCCTTAAGACATGGTTAAGTAGCCGCCGGTATCCTAACGGGATGGAGGCGGCAATGAAGAACTCGAACTCAGACGCGCTGGTGCTGTTCGGCGCCACCGGCGACCTCGCGCACAAGAAGATCTATCCGGCGCTGCAGGCGCTGGTGCGCAGCGGTCAGCTCGACGTGCCGGTGATCGGTGTCGCGCTGAGCGGCTGGGACCTCGCGCGCTTGCGCGCACGAGTACGCGACAGCCTCGAGAAGCACGGCAAGCTGGACGAGCAGGCCTGCGCCAAGCTGTGTGGGCTATTGCGTTACGTCGATGGAGACTACCGCGACAAGGATACTTTCGAGCGCGTCGGCGAAGCGCTCGGCGGCGCAAAGCGGCCACTGCACTATCTGGCGATCCCGCCAAGCATGTTTCCTACCGTGGTCGACGGACTGGACGCCCTGGACAGCACGCGTGCGGCGCGAGTAGTAGTGGAAAAGCCCTTCGGCCGCGACCTCGCCTCGGCGCGCAGCCTGAACCGCACCCTGCACCGCGTGTTCGACGAGCACGCGATCTACCGCATCGATCACTACCTTGGCAAGGAGCCGGTGCAGAACCTGCTCTACTTTCGCTTTGCCAATTCGTTTCTCGAGCCGCTATGGAACCGCAACCACGTTGCGAGCGTGCAGATCACGATGGCCGAGGAATTCGGCGTCGAGGGGCGCGGCCGCTTCTACGAGGAAGTGGGCGCGCTGCGCGACGTGGTGCAGAACCACATGCTGCAGGTCGTCGCGATGCTGGCGCTGGAGCCGCCGGTAAGCTACTCCGCAAATGCCCTGCGCGACGAGAAGGCAAAGGTATTCAGGTCGATCCGAACGCTCACCGGCAAGAGTCTGGTGCGCGGCCAGTACCGGGGCTACCGGGACGAGGACGGCGTGGCGAACGACTCGGGGGTCGAAACCTTCGCCGCAATGCAAGTCCATCTGGACTCGTGGCGCTGGAGCGGCGTGCCGTTCTTCATTCGCGCCGGCAAGCATCTGCCGCTGACCGCCACCGAAGTGATGGTCGAGCTGCGCCGGCCACCGCATAACGTGTTCGGCGGCGAGTCGCCACCGAATTGCAACTATCTGCGCTTCCGGCTCGGGCCGGGGCACGTCGCGATCGCCATGGGCGCCCTGTCCAAGAAGCCCGGGGCCGAGATGACGGGCAACGAGGTCGAGCTCTACGTGTGCAACACGCGCGACGACGAAGCGGGCGCCTACGAGCGCCTGATCGGCGACGCCATGAAGGGCGATGCGACGCTGTTCGCGCGCGAGGACGGCGTCGAGGAAGCATGGCGCATCGTCGACCCTGTGCTCAGCAAGCCGACGCCCGTGCACTCGTACGAGCGCGGCTCGTGGGGTCCCCCGGAGGCCGGCAAAATGGCCGAAAAGCTCGGCGGCTGGCACGCACCACAGGCGCAGCCGAGATAGACTGCGCGCGGACCAGCAACGGGAGGCCATATGCTGCAACTCGAGCGGCTTTTCCGCGCCGAGATCACGCTCGCCCTGGCGCAGGAGCTCGGCGACGGACCGCAGGGCAGGCGCCGCATCATCCCGATCACGGGCGGCACCGTGTCGGGGCCGCGATTGTCCGGCCGCGTGCTGCCCGGAGGCGCGGACTGGCAGATCGTGCGTCCCGACGGCGTAGCCTACCTTGACGCGCGCTACACCATAGAGACGCATGACGGCGTGCTCGTGTACGTGCGCAACCGGGGTTATCGACACGGCCCGCCGCAGGTGATCGCGCGCCTGGCCGCTGGAGAGGCGGTCGACCCGACGCTGTACTACATGCGCACCACGCCGTGGTTCGAAACCGGCGACGCACGCTACGCCTGGCTCAATCGCACGGTCTGCGTCGGCAGCGGCGAGCGGCTCGCTGCCGCGGTACGGATCGATTTCTACGCCGTAAAATAGTGGCATGGACTCCAAGCTCATCATCGGCCTCGTATCGGTAAGCGACCGCGCCTCGAAGGGCGTCTACAAGGACGAGGGCATTCCCGCGCTCAAGGAATGGCTGACGGCGGCGATCGCGTCGCCGGACTGGCGCGACGAGACGCGCCTGATCGCGGACGAGCAGCCGGCGATCGAGGCGACGCTGAAGGAGCTGGTCGACGAGCAGGGCTGCCACCTGGTGCTCACGACCGGCGGCACGGGGCCGGCGAAGCGAGACGTGACGCCCGAGGCGACGCTCGCGGTCGCCGACAAGGTCATGCCGGGCTTCGGCGAGCAGATGCGCCAGATCAGCCTGCAGTTCGTGCCGACCGCGATCCTGTCGCGCCAGGTGGCGGTAATCCGCCGGCAGGGACTGATCATCAACCTGCCCGGCCAGCCGAAGTCGATCAAGGAAACTCTCGAGGGTCTCAAGGATGCCTCCGGCAAGCCGCTGGTGCACGGCATCTTCGCCGCCGTGCCCTACTGCATCGACCTGATCGGCGGACCCTACATAGAGACGCGCGAAGAAGTGCTCAAGGCGTTCCGGCCCAAGTCGGCGCAGCGGCCCAAAGGCAGCGCCGCATGAGGTTTTTATGCGGCTGCTGAGCTTCAGGCCGAAACGGGGCGGCGCACCGCGTGTCGGTGTGCTGCTCGGGGACGGGCGCGTGCTCGCCGTCGGCGAGGCGGCCCGGCGCGCACGCCAGCGCCTGCCGTTCGACGCCGGCGACATGCTGTCGCTCATCGCCTCGGGGCGCGCGGGGCTCGCCGCGCTGCGCAGGCTGACGAAGGGATACGCCGGAAAGGGGCTCGCGCTCGCGTCGTTGAAGCTGCTCGCCCCGATCCCGCGCCCGCGCAAGAACGTGTTCTGCGTCGGCTGGAACTACCTCGAGCATTTCGAGGAGGGCGCCAAGGCACGCCCGCACCTGCAGGAGCTGCCCGCTCACCCGACCTTCTTCACCAAGGCGCCGACCGCGGTCAACGGACCATTCGACCCGATTCCGCTTCACGCGCACGTTACCGAGAAGCTCGACTGGGAGGTCGAACTCGGCGTCGTCATCGGGCGCGGCGGGCGCGACATCGCCGAAGCCGATGCGCTCAAGCATGTGTACGGCTACACCGTCATCAACGACGTCTCGGCGCGCGAGGTGCAGCGTCGGCACGGGCAGCAGTGGTTCAAGGGCAAGAGCCTGGACGGCAGCTGCCCGATGGGACCGTGGATCGTGACCGCCGACGAGGTGCCCGATCCGCAGGCGCTGCGCGTGACCTGCCGCCTGAACGGGGTGGTCAAGCAGGATGCCAGCACCGCTCAAATGTATTTCCGCATCCCGCGCATCATCGCCGAGCTGTCCGCGGGACTCACGCTCGAGTCGGGCGACGTCATCTCCACCGGCACGCCGGCAGGCGTCGGCCATGCGCGCACCCCGCCCGAGTTCATGCGCGCGGGCGACGTGCTCGAAACCGAAGTCGAGGGCGTCGGCACGCTGCGCAACCGCATCGGCCGCTGAGCGCGCTACATGATCTGGTTGACGGTCCCGCCGTCGACCCTCAGCGCGGCACCGGTCGTCGCCGAGGCGCCCTCGCCGCACAGATAAATCGCGAGATTTGCCACTTCCTCGGCCGAGGTGAAGCGCTTGAGCAGCGAGGTCGGGCGGTAGGCGGCGAAGAACTCGCGCTCGATTTCCTCCACCGTCTTGCCCGCAACCCTGGCGCGTTCGGCGCGCAGCCGGTCGGTCGTTTCGGTGCGGGTCGGTCCGGGCAGCAGCGCGTTGACGGTCACCCCGGTCCCGGCGAGCTCCATCGCCAGGCCGCGCGAGATCGCCAGCTGCGCGGTCTTGGACATCCCGTAATGGATCATTTCCTTGGGGATGTTGAGCGCCGACTCGCTCGAGACAAAGATCACCCGCCCCCAGCCGCGCCCGGACATGGCCGGCGCATAGCGGCGCGCGAAGCGGATTCCGCTCATCACGTTCACCTCGAACAGGTGCTGCCAGTCGGCATCCGCGATGTCGAAGAACGCCTTGCGCTCGTAAATGCCGAGGTTGTTGACCAGGATGTCGCAGTCGGCGACGCGCGCGAATACCTGCTCTGCTCCGGCCGCGCTCGCGCAGTCGGCGGCGACGCCGTCGACCCGGGCGCCGGGTGCATCCTTGCGCAAGCGCTCGAGCGCCGACTCGACCGTCGCCTGGCTGCGCCCGTTGAGCGTGACGCTCGCGCCTTCGGCCGCGAGCCCCTTGGCGATCGCGTAGCCGATGCCGGCGCTCGACCCGGTGACGAGCGCGTGACGCCCTTTCAGTTTCAGGTCCATCGCTTTGCTTTCTCCTTTGCTAACCGCCGCGGGTCGTCGCGGTCAGCCCGCCGTCGACCACAATCTCGGCCCCGGTGACGAACTTGGCCTCGTCCGAAGCGAGGTAGACCGCCGCCCACGCCACGTCCCAGGCGTCGCCCATCTTGCCGGTCGGCGTGCGCGCGTTGCGCTTGGCGATCAGCGCCGCCGCATCGCCGCCCTGCGACTTCGCCAACCGCTGGGCGACCAGCGGAGTGTTCATCAGCCCAGGGATCACCGTGTTGATCCGCACGCCCTTGGGCGCGTAGCGCACCGCCGCGACGCGCGAGAAGTGCTGCAGCCCGGCCTTGGAGGCCGCATAGGCCGCGAGATCGTTGCCGAGGTGGCGCAGCCCCGCGATCGAGGACAGATTCACGATCGCGCCGCCGCCCCGCTGCGCCATCAGCGGCGCCACCATGCGGATCGACTGGTAGACGTAGTGCAGGTTGAACTCGAACTGCGCGCGCCAGGCGTCCGGCTCGATCTCCTCCGGCCCGCCCGGGATGCTGCCGCCGACGTTGTTGACCAGAATGTCGATCCGTCCGTGCCGGGCGAGCGTTTCGTCGACCGCGCGCCTGAGGTCCGCTTCCCTGGTCACGTTCACCGCGAGCGCCGCCATCGAGCCGCCTTCGGCCTCGACCAGCCGCGCGGTTTCCCCGGCCGCCGCGAGGTTCACGTCCGCGCCGACCAGCTTCGCCCCCTCGCGCGCGAACAGGACGCAAATCGCGCGTCCGTTGCCCACGCCCTCGCCCACCGAACCGGCGCCGAGCACCAGCGCCACCTTGTCATTCAGTCTTTCGCTCATCAAAGCATCCTGTCAGTTGTCCTGCCTCGGCAAGGTGAGAATCGCCTCGAGCCCCCCGGCGGGACGGTTCTCAAGCACCAGCTCGCCGCCGTGCGCGCGCGCGATGTTGCGCGCAATACCCAGGCCGAGCCCGGTGCCGCCGGTCTCCCGGCTGCGCGAGCGCTCGCCGCGGTAGAAGGGCTCGAACGCGCGCTCGAGCTCCTGCTCCGGAATGCCCGGCCCGTCGTCGATGATCCGCACCACGACCTGCTTCGGTGCGTCTTCGACCTCGATCATCGCATGTCCGCCATAACGGATCGCATTCTCCACCAGGTTGGCCAGGCAGCGCCGCAGCGCGAGGGGGCGGCCGAGGTAGGGCTGCGCGACCGCCCCCTTGATCTCGACCTCGTGACCGGTGTCGCGAAAATCGATTTGCAGCGTCTCGAGCAGCGCCGTCAGGTCGACCTGCTGCGCGGCCTCGCTCCGGCTCGAGTCGCGCATATAGTCGAGGGTCTGGGTGACCATCGACTGCATTTCGTTCAGGTCCTTTTCGATCTTGGCGCGCAGCACGGGATCGTTCACCGTCTCCATGCGCAGCCGCAGGCGCGTGAGCGGCGTCTTCAGGTCGTGCGACATCGCGGTGAGGACGCGCGCGCGGTCGGCGAGAAAGCGCGACAGGCGCTGCTGCATGAGGTTGAAGGCGCTGGCCGCGCGCCGCACTTCGAGCGGACCGCGCTCGGCCAGCGGCGGACGATCGATATCCCGGCCGAGCTTCTCCGCCGCGGCGGCGAGCGCCGACAGCGGCCCGGTGAGCCAGCGCACCGCGATCAGGGAAAGCGCGATCACCGTGCCGAGCAGCACCAGCAGCGAGAGCCCGAGGCGCAGCGGGATCGAGCCTTCCTGCGGCGACAGGTAGGAGTCGAACGTGACCAGGGTGCCGTCGCGCAGGGTGACCTGCACCAGGTACGAGGCGCCGCCCGGCGCCATGCCCGGCATGACGTGGCCAGCCATCGGCTGCCCCATCATCGACGGTCCCATCATCGACGGTCCCATCATCGGCTGCCCCGGCGGCGGCGCGAAGCCGCCGGGCCGCCTCATCAGCCTCACCGGCATTTCCTCGCCCAGGGCGTAGCGCAGCACGCTGGCGAAGACGGAGCTTTGCGCGTCGCCTCGCCCGTCCCGGGCAAGCGGCGGACGATCGAGCGAGACCGCGAGCGGCGGGGCATTGAACACCGCGGCGATCCGGCGCCGCTCCGGCGGCGCGACCGAGTCGAGCA
>DATFMS010000243.1:0-3781 GCA_035266805.1 Burkholderiales bacterium
CCGCGCTCGATGGCGACCTTGTCGGCCTCGAGCACCCGCATCAGCTCGTCGTAGCCCACCGCGCGGCGCTCGCGGCCGAAGTGCGCGTGCAGGTCGATCATGACGCCGCATCCCTGCGCGCCGTGCTCGGCCAGGTTCTGGATGCCGAGCGCGTCGGCGCGCGCGCCTTCGTACCTGGCCCACGGCTCGGCCGCGGCGGGGTTCTCCGGCGCGGGCTTGACGTGCTCCCCGGCGCGAAAGCCGTTGTAGAACACGATCTCCGCCTTGCCGTCGCCGTCGGCGTCGAACCTGCTGCCGATGTGGGCGAACGAGTCCCATTGGGTCGAGTACTGCAGCGTCAGCAGCACCAGGTCGTCGCACACCACGTCGGTGAGGTCGGGGTTGTCCTCGGAAAGGGGAAAGCAGAAGTTCTGCCGGCCGGCGTTCTTCTTGCCGTCGCGCAGGGTGGCGAACTGGCGCGGCGGGCCGCGGCGCGCATTGAGCGCGCTGCCGCCGGGGTAGTCGAGCGGCAGCGAAAGGCAGAAGCTGATGCCCTCCTTCACCTCGGCCGCTCCCTGCAATACCTTCTCCTTCGTCACGGTGTTCATGCGGCCGCGCTGATCATCGGGCCCGAACTCGCCCCAGTTCGAGCCCGGGGGCCTTTTCTTCCATCGCTGTGCCACCTGCATCCTCCTCAGAAGAAGTGCCGCGCGATCGTCTCGGCGACCATCACCGGCTTGTCGCTGCCCTCGCGCTCCATGACGACGTTCCAGGCGACTTGCACCCCGCCCTCGATCTTTTCGTATTTCGCCAGCGTGAAGCGCGCCCGCACCTTCGATCCGGAGGGCACCGGGGCGGTGAAGCGCACCCGGTTGAGGCCGTAGTTGACCCCCATCTTGCGGTCGGAGAACGAGAACGTGATCTCGCTCAGGTGCGCCAGCAGCGAAAGGGTGAGAGAGCCGTGCGCGATCGTGGTGCCGTAGGGCGAGCTCTTGGCGCGCTCGCGGTCGACGTGGATCCACTGGTAGTCGTCGATCGCCTTGGCGAACAGGTCGATCCGCTCCTGGGTGATCTCGAGCCAGGGCGAGACCGCGATCTCCTCGCCTACCCTGCTCTCCAGCCCGCGTATGGTCAGTGCGGCAGCGCTCATGGCGTTCTCCGTATCGGCAATCGCGCCGATTCTAAACGCGCGGCGGGCCGACGAAGCGCTCGATTTCGCTGCACACGAGCTCGGGGCGCTCGTGCACGATCCAGTGCGAGGCGCCGGGCACGCGCACCAGGCGCAGGTCCGGCACGCACGCCTCGAGCCCCTCGAGGCAGCCCGGCAGCAGCGCCTTGTCGGCTTCGCCCCAGATCACCAGCGTCGGCACCTTCACCAGGAAATCCTTTGCTTCCAGGCTCAGTCGCGACGCGCCGGGGTCCGCGGCAGTGGGCGGATAGAGGGGCGAGGCGCGGTACCAGTTCAGGCTGCCGGTGAGGGCGCCGGGCTGCGCCCAGGCCTCTAGGTAGGCGGCCTTGTCCTCCTCGCTGAAGCGGGGGCTGCCCCAGCCGAAGGCCATCTGCCACAGCTTGGCGTAGCCGTCCTGCGACAGCACGCGCTCGGCCTTGGCGTCGCGCAGCAAGAGCATATAAGCGCTCGCCTGCTGCTGCGCGGCGTTGCCGGCGAGCTCGCGCCAGAAGGTGTAGGGGTGCGGCGAGTTGACGATCACCAGCCGCGACAGCAGCTCCGGGTGCGCCATGGCGAAGCCCCACGCCACCGCGCCGCCCCAGTCGTGCCCGACCAGAGTGAAACGCTTGTCCGCGAAGCGGCGCGCCAGCTGGCGGATGTCCTCGACCAGCAGCCGGGCCCGGTACTGCTCGACCGCCGCCGGGCGGTCGGAGAGGTTGTAGCCGCGCTGGTCGGGCGCCACCGCGCACCAGCCGCGCGCGCCGAAGTGCTCCAGCGGCTTCCTCCAGCCGCGCCAGAACTCGGGAAAGCCGTGCAGAAAAAGCATCAGCGGCCCTTCGCCCGAGCGCGCGTAGTGCAGCCGCACGCCGTTGACCTCGGCGGTGCCGTGCTCGATGGCGCCTGCTTGCGTCACGAAAATTTCGAGAAATCCGGCTTGCGTTTCTCGAAGAAGGCGTTCATCGCCTCCTTCGCCTCGGGCGAAGCGAGGCGCTCCCTGAAGGCGCGGCCCTCCTCCTCGATCTGCTCGCCGACCGCGCGCGCGTGCGGCGCCTTCATCAGCTGCTTGGTCAGGCGCACCGACGCGGGCGGCAGCGCCGCCAGGGCGAGCGCCGCGTTGCGCGCGTACTCGAGCAGGTCGGCCTCGGGCACGATCTCGGTCACGAACCCGGCCGCGTGCGCCTTGTCGGCGCCGAAGGGCTGGCCGAGCAGCAGCAGCTCGGCGGCGCGCTGGTAGCCCGCGATCGCGGGCAGCAGCAGGCTCGAGCCCGCCTCCGGCACCAGTCCCAGCGGAACGAACGGCAGCTGGAAGCGCGCATTGGGGGCGGCGTAGACCAGGTCGCAGTGAAGCAGCATGGTGGTGCCGATGCCCACTGCCGCGCCGCCGACCGCGGCGACGAACGGCTTTTTCAGGTCCGCGATCAAATGCAGGAAATCGAAGGTCGTCGAGCGCTCGCCGTGCGGCGGGCGTTCGAGGAAGTCCTTCAGGTCGTTGCCCGAGCAGAAGCAGTCGGGCTTGCCGTGGATCAGCATCGCGCGCACCTGCAGGTCGGCCTCGGCGGCGGACAGCGCCTGTCCGATCGCGCCGTACATCTCGACGGTGAGCGCGTTCTTCTTCTCGATGCGCGCGATCTCGATCCTCGCGACGCGATCCCGGGTCTCGACGACGATGTTGGCGCTCATCTCATGCCGCCGGCAGCTTGTAGCCCTTGAGCTGCTCGCGGATCGTGAGCTTGGACAGCTTGCCGGTCGCCGTATGCGGCAGCTCGGCGACGAACACGACGTCGTCGGGCATCCACCACTTCGCGATCTTGCCCTCGAAGAACTTGAGCAGATCTTCCTTGCTCACCTCCTGGCCGGGCTTTTTCACCGCTACCACGATCGGGCGCTCGTCCCACTTCGGGTGCTTGACCCCGATCACCGCCGCCTCGGCGATCGCCGGATGCGCCACGGCGACGTTCTCGAGGTCGATCGAGCTGATCCACTCGCCGCCCGACTTGATCACGTCCTTGGAGCGGTCGGTGATCTGCATGTAGCCGTCCGGGTCGATGGTCGCCACGTCGCCGGTCGGGAACCAGCCGTCCTGCAGCGGGTCGCCGCCCTCGCCCTTGAAGTAGCCGGTGGTGACCCAGGGCCCGCGCACCTGCAGGTCGCCGAAGGCCTTGCCGTCCATCGGCAGCTCCTTGCCGTCCTGGCCGACGATGCGCATGTCGACGCCGAAGATCACCCGGCCCTGCTTGGCCTGCACGGCGTAGCGCGCTTCCTTGTCCATCGTCAGGTGCTTTTCCTTGAACGTGCAAACGGTGCCGAGCGGGCTCATCTCGGTCATGCCCCATGCGTGCAGCACGTTCACGTCGTAGTCCTCCTGGAAGGCGCGCAGCATGGCGGGCGGGCAGGCCGAGCCGCCGATCACCACCCCTTTCAGGGTCGAGAACTTTAGCCTGGACTCCTTCATGTAGTTCAGCAGCCCCAGCCACACCGTCGGCACGCCTGCCGACATGGTCACGTGCTCGCTCTCGAACAGCTCGTGCAGGCTCTTGCCGTCGAGGTGCGGACCCGGGAACACCAGCTTGGTGCCGGTCAGCGCGCAGGAATACGGCAGGCCCCAGGCGTTGACGTGGAACATCGGCACCACCG
>DATFMS010000244.1:0-12144 GCA_035266805.1 Burkholderiales bacterium
CGCGCTCGCCGGGCAGCTGGTCGACGACCTGCTGCTGGTCGCCGAGGACACCATCGAGCAGGCGATCGTCGCCCTGATCGAGATCGAGAAGACCGTTGCCGAGGGCGCGGGCGCCGCGGGCCTCGCCGCGCTGCTGCAGCATCCGCAGCGCTTCGCCGGCCGCCGCGTCGGCATCCCGCTCACCGGCGGCAACATCGACACCCGCGTCCTGGCCGCGGTGCTGATGCGCGGCCTGGTGCGCGACGGGCGCTTGGCGCGGCTGCGCGTTTCGATGCTCGACATCTCAGGCAGCCTGGCCAAGGTGGCGCAGATGATCGGCGAGGCCGGCGGCAACATCGTCGAGGTGCAGCACCAGCGCCTGTTCGGCACCGCCTCGGTGCGCACCCCCGAGGTCGAGTTCCTGATCGAGTCGCGCGACCGCGAGCACACCGATGCCATCATCGCCGCCCTGCGCGCGCGCGGCGTGCACGTCACCCCGCTGCAATAGAAATCGGGGTCAGAGTCGCATTTCTTCGAAATGCGATTCTGACCCCGATTTCGGCACGCGCCGAGCGGCTAGCTGTTGGCGAAGATTCCGTCCAGCCGCTCAATGTCGTTGATCACCTTCCACTCGGCGGCGCCCGCCGCCTTGACGCGCTTGTGCCAGGCGTCCAGCCGGCCGAGGTAGCGCCGTGGGTCGATGTTGTCGGTGCCGAGCTTGGTCACGTTGACCGCGATGATGCGAATGTTGTCCAGTCGGATGGGGAAGTTGCGGACCGTCACCTTGTCCAGGTCCTCCTCCATGTCGGAGAAGATGATGATGGTCTTGCTGCCCGCACCGGTCTCGTTCAGGAACTCGGCACCCTGGATGAGGCCGCCGGTGATGTCGGTGTGGGAGGTCGCCTGCACGGTCCTCAGGAAGGCCTCCGTCTTGGCGCGGAAGGCGCGCTTTTGCGCGTTCGCTTCGCTCGGGCGCGTGTCGAACATCGCCTTGGCGACGATGTCCTTTTCGCTGAAGCTTCGGTTGACCACCCGCGCCACGGCGAACGAGTCGCCCGGCCGCAGCGTGCCGAGCAGGTAGTTGACCACCAGCTCGGCCTTGCCGGCCTCGCGCGCGTAGGTGCCCGAGTTGTCGACCAGCATGTAGACCGCCTGCGCGTGGCTACGCGAGTCGGTGCAGCCGGCGGCGGCGAGCGCCAGGCCGGCCATGGCGAGCGAAGTAGCGAGCGTTCGGATTTTCATGGCCGTTCCTCGCTCAGGACAACGGGTGCAGGGTTTTCTCGCCGACGTCCACCGGCGGCGCCGCGCCCTCCGGCGCGCCGCCGCGCAGCGAGTGCACCGCGTGCTCGATCAGCAGCGGCAGCACGATCAGCACGTCGTAGGCGTGCACCAGCGCCCGGCTCGCCTGCCGCACGAGGTTGCTGAGGATGCGCAGCGCAAAGGCGAGCGCGGCGACCAGGTTCGCCAGCAGAGCGCCGCCGACTGTGCGCGCCGAATGGATGAACGACTCGAGCGGCACGGCGACGAAGGCGAGCGCGAACGGCAGGATGAAGCCCAGCACCATCTGGCCGGCGGTCGGGATGTGGCCGAGCCAGCCCTCGTTGACCACCGCGGGCGTGGCGGCGAGCGACTGCAGCAGCGCCTGCTTGTCCTGGATCAGCATGTCGCGCATCAGCGCCAGGGCCGACTCGATCCCGGCCAGCGTCAGCAGCAGCGTGAGCGAGATCCAGACCATGCGCCGGCGCATGCGGTCGTTCAGGTTGGCGATGCGCGGAAACAGGTGCGTGATGCGCAGGGACTCCATCAGGAACAGGCCCATCGAGGCCTCGACCAGGATGATCACCAGCGCCGCGACCTCGGAGGTGCGCAGCGTCGAGGTGATGTAGTCGCTCGCGCCGACCATCTCGGACATCGGCAGCGCGATCAGCTTGAAGTTGACGAAGGCGCCGCCGAGCGCGACCGCCATCACCAGGGCGGCGATGAAGAACTGCGTGAACGCCGAGTTGGTGAGGCTGCTCTCGGCCTCGTCGCTGCGGGCGGCGATCTCCTTGTAGCTCGCCATCTGCGCGTCCACCTGGGCCGCCGCGTCCTGGATGCCCGTCATGTTCTTGTCGACCTGCTTCATGGTCTTGTCGAGCGAGCGCCAGTACGGCATGAAGCCTTCCAGGATGCTGTGGCGCATCTGGTAGGCGCGGCGGTACTCGGCCAGCGCCTTGTCGTGGATGCTCTCGAGCGACTGGCGGATGTCGACCAGGATCTTCTGCACTACCTCGCCGCCGCCGGTCTTGATCTTGGCCACCGCGGTCACCGCGTCGACCCAGTCGGGCGGCGGGGGCGGAACCTCGCCGCACTTCTTGTAGTCCTCCTCGACTCGCGTGATCTCTTCCAGCAGCTTGCGCTGCAGCGTCGGGTAGCCCTGCAGGTCGCGCGCCACCAGCAGCGCCAGGCGCTCGAACTCGCGCTCGATGCGCTGGCCCGTCTCGCGCCGGCCCTGGGCCAGCAGCACCGCCTTGTTGCGCGCGCGCATTTCCGCCGCCACGCCGAACAGCCAGCGCGCCCCCAGGCGCAGCGGCCCGCCGAGCGCGTGGCTCGCCGAGCGCAGCAGGCCGTGCATCGGCGCGCGCGCCGCGTAGAGGGCGAACATCGCGATCAGCGCCAGCACCAGAATGGACAACGCCGCGTTGTCCGGCCAGATCATCCACATTCTCTGGTCACTCATGGCGCCCCCTTTTTGGATTCCCCAAGCGAGGCAACCACGATAGACCCGACGGGGACCGAACGTTAAGAAATATGAAGCGCTTTGCGACCTAGTTCTCGAACCGCGATACGCTGTCGCTGGGCGGCGACGTCGGGCGTGAGAACTAATGCACGGCACTCTGAAATCGGGGTCAGAGTGGATTTCAATGAAATCCGACTCTGACCCCGATTTCACTTCAGGCGGGGACCGAAATCTCGATCAGATTGAGGTCGGGGTCGCGCACGTAGACCGAGCGGATGGGACCGCTCGCGCCGGTCTTCGGCACCGGACCCTCGATGATCTCGACGCCGTTGCGCTGCAGGGTCTCGATCACGCTTTCGAGCGGCACCGAGGCGATGAAGCACAGGTCGAGCGTCCCCGGCGCGGCGACGTGCGCGCGCGGCGAGAATTCCCTGCCCCACTCGTGGATGTTGATCTTCTGCGCGCCGAAGCCCAGCGCCATGCGCTTGCCCTGCGGGGTATCGAACGTCGACAGCTTCATGCCCAGCACATCGCGGTAGAAACGGATGCAGCCCTCGAGGTCGCGGGTGGTGAGGACGATGTGGTCGAGGTGGTCGATCATACGATTCCTTTCTCGCGCAGAGCGTCGATCTCGGCCTGCGCGTAGCCGGCCTCGCGCAGCACCTCGTCGCTGTGCTCTCCGAGCCCGGGCGCCGCGCGGCGGATCGCGCCGGGGGTCGCCGAGAGCTTGGGCACCACGCCCGGCTGTCTGAGCGGCTCGCCGTCGCCGGCCACCGTCTCAAGCAGCATGTCGCGCGCGGCGTAGTGCGGGTCGGCCGCGATGTCGGCGGCGCTGTAGATCCGCCCTGCGGGGACCTCGGCCTGCTCCATTTTCGAAAGAACCTCTTGTTGTGAATGGAGTGAAGTCCACTCCGCGATCGCCGTGTCGATCCGCTCCATCTGCGCGGCGCGGCCGTCGTTCTTCGCCAGCGCCGGGTCATCGCGCAGGTCCTCGCGCCCGATCGCGCTCATCAGGCGCCGGTAAAGGCTGTCGGCGTTGCCCGCGATCAGGACGTAGCTTCCGTCCTTGCACGGGTAGAGGTTCGACGGCGCGATGCCGGGCAGACTGCTGCCCGAGCGCTCGCGCACCACGCCCTGCGCGTCGTACTCCGGCAGCAGGCTCTCCATGACGTTGAACACCGACTCGTACAGCGCGACGTCGATCACCTGTCCGCCGCCGCCGTTCTTGAGGTGGTGCAGCGCGAGCAGCGCGCCGATTACGCCGTGCAGCGAGGCGAGCGTGTCGCCGATGGAGAGATTCGGGCGCACCGGCGGCCGGTCGGGATAGCCGGTGACGTAGCGCAGGCCACCGACGGCTTCGGCGATCGCGGCGAAGCCCGGCCGGTCGCGGTAGGGCCCGCTCTGGCCGTAGCCCGAGATGCGCACCATGACGAGCTTCGGGTTGTCCGCCGAGAGCCGCTCCCAGCCGATGTTCCACTTCTCCAACGCGCCGGGGCGGAAGTTCTCGATCACGATGTCCGAGCGCGCGGCGAGCCTGCGCACCGCCTCCTGCCCCTCGGGCCGGCGCAGGTCGAGCGTGACAGAGCGCTTGTTCCTCGACTGCACCTGCCACCACAGCGAGACGCCGTTTCGCATCTTGCGCCAGCGCCGCAGCGGGTCGCCGTCGCCGGGCGGTTCGACCTTGACCACCTCGGCGCCGAAGTCCGCCAGCGTCTTGGCGCAAAACGGCCCCGCGATCAGGCTCCCCAGCTCAAGGACCCTGACCCCCGCCAGCGGACCGCTCATGCCTCGCGCCGCCTCAGCATTCTCAGCGGGTTGTATTCGAGCACGGTCTCGCCGCGCTGGTTGACCACCTTGTTGGCGAAGCGCACCAGGCCGCGGTCACCCTTGGAGGTCAGGCGATGCTCGGTCACCTCGCACTCGACGTGGATCGTGTCGCCGACCACGGTCGAGCGCTTGACGTCGAGCGTCGCGTTGAGGAACGCGAGCCCGGTGTCCTGCATGGTCGGCAACAGCAGCCCCTCAGCGAAGGAATACACCAGCGCGCCCGGCACCGCGCGGCCCTTGATCGCGCGGCCCTCGTCGTCGGCCACCGCGAACAGCTCCTCGGTGAGCCAGGTCAGGTTGACGAAGTTCGAGAGGTCGGCTTCGCTGATCGTGCGCCGGTGAGTGCGAAAGCGCGATCCCTTGGCCAGGTCCTCGAAGCAGAAGCCGCGTCCGACGACCGGCAGCGCCTCACTCATTTCTTCCCGCTCATTTCTTCTCGCTCATTTTTTCTCGAAGTGCGAGCGGGCCTTGATGAACGCCTCGCCCATCGCCTTCCATGCCGCGTCGGCACCCTTCACCATGTCCATCCAGGCCTCGCTCGAGGCAGCCTGCATCTGGTGCATCTGGTACATCGCCTCGTCGCGCCGCGAACGCACGGTCTCGAGCTGCTTCTCGTACTCCGCCTTCATCTCGGCCTGCGCGGCGTTGGTCTTCGCCTCCCACTTTGCCACCTCGGCGTTCCACTGGTCGAGTTGCGCCTTCATCTTCTGCACGTACTCTTCGCGTGAGCTCATGGCATCCTCCTGGGTTGACGCGACAATTCTAACGCTAGCGGCCGCCGGCGACGTCGATGAAAGTGCCGCTCGAGTACGACGCCTCGTCCGACAGCAGCCACAGGATCGCGCGCGCCACCTCCTCGGGCCGCCCGCCCCGCTTCATCGGCACCGCGTCCTTGAGCCGGTCCACCCGGCCGGGCTCGCCGCCCGAGGCGTGGATCTCCGTGTAGATCAGGCCCGGGCGCACCGCGTTGACGCGGATGCCTTCGGCGGCGACCTCCTTCGCCAGGCCCACGGTCAGGGTGTCGAGCGCGCCCTTGGAGGCGGCGTAGTCGACGTACTCGTCGGGCGAGCCGAGCCTGGCGGCGAGCGAGGAAACGTTGACGATCCCGCCGCCGGCGCCGCCGCGGCGGGTCGACATCCTGCGCACCGCCTCGCGCGCGCACAGAAAGGCGCCGATCACGTTGACCGCGAACACGCGCTCGAGGCGCGCCGCGTCCATCTCCTCGACGCGCGCCTGGCGCTCGAGGATTCCCGCGTTGTTGACCAGCCCGCCCAGCGGCCCGAGCTCGCGCTCGGCGTCCGCGAACAGGCGCACGACGTCCGCTTCGACGGCGACGTCGGCCGCGAGCGCGAGCGCCCTGCCGCCGGCGCGCTCGATGTCGGCCACCACGCCTTCGGCCGCGGCGCGCTCGCGCCGGTAGTTGACGCACACCGCCCAGCCGCGCGCCGCCGCGAGGCGCGCGGTCGCGGCGCCGATGCCGCGCCCGCCGCCGGTGACCACCAGCGTCCTGCTCATTGTCCCTCCACCACGCGCACCTGCGCGCGGCTCAGATTGTGCAGCATGCGGCGCCGGTGCGTGATCGGCCACCATTCGTAGAGAAAGATCTGGATCGGGCGCCACATCGCGACCCAGCCGGCGATCACCAGCCCCTCGCGCAGGATCTCGACGTACGGCCCTTCGCCGAGCGCGCCGAGCGCTTTCGCTCCGAGCGTGCACAGGGTCAGGAAACCCAGCCCCACCAGCAGGCTGGTGCGCCCCAGGCGCAGCAGGCGCTTGAGGTCGTGCTGCGCCATCTGCGCCTTGTCGCCGTAGAAATTGTGGATCGCCTCGGTCAGCAGCGCGGGGTCGCCTTCGGCCGGCTTGTGCTGCAGGTGGATCACCAGCAGAAAGCGGCTGCCGGAGGGGAATTCCTGCGCCCAGCTCTCGATGAACTCCTCCGCGTTGGGGTCGAGGTCGCGGTGGCGGAACGGGGTCGGGTCCATCGAGTTGAACAGCTGCCCGATCTCCCGCAGGCGCAGCGAGATCTGGTGCACCGGGGCGGCGGCGGATTTCATGCTGCGTTCTCCTCGGGCGGCACGAACGCGACCACGGTCCAGCCCGGCTTGGGCTCGATGAGGTAGCTGTCGGTAGCGACCCGCAGCTGGCCGCGCTCGTTGAGCGCGAACGGCACCAGCACGCCCTCGCCGCGCTTGGCGAGGAACTCCTCGTAGCCGAAGTCCTCGCTTAGCTTGGTCGCCTTCAGGCGCCAGCCCTTGTTGAGCAGCGCCTCGAGCTGCGCGCGCGTGACCTGCTCGCCCAGCAGCTGCGGCGCGGCGAGCTGCTGCGCGAAGTCGGTGCGCGAGCCCTCGCCGCCCTCCGAGGGCAGCAGGCGCAGGGTGACCACCCGGTTGGCGCCGAACTCGGGCCGGTAGCGCACGCAGGCCAGGCTGTTGAGCTCGCGCCGGGTCGAGAGCGCGAGCAGGCGGCCGATGCCGACCAAGTCGAGGTTGCGGTCGGCGTGCTCCGACACCGGGTTGCCGAAGAAGGTGCGCATCCCCCGCATGCGCGCCTCGCGAATCCCGGCCCAGTCCTCGTCGGCAATCACCACCGGCAGCTTGAGGTCGGCGAGCGCCTTGGCCACGGTGCGCGCGAGGCGGTCCGAGCCGATGATCAGCACCCCGTTGGGATCCGGGTCGGCGACCTTGAGCCAGCGCGCCAGGCGTCCCGCGCTGGCGCTCTGGATCAGCACCGTGCCGATGATCATGAGGAAGGTGAGCGGCACCAGCTTGTCGCCGCCGGGCACGCCGAGCTGCTGCAGTCGCAGCGCGAATAGCGCCGACACCGCGGCGGCGACGATGCCGCGCGGCGCGATCCACGCCAGCAGCGCGCGCTCGCGCCAGGTCACGGAGGAGAACAGCGTGCTCGCCAGCACCGCCGCCGGGCGCGCCACCAGCTGCGCCACCAGCAGCACGCCGATGCCGCCGGCGACCGTGATGAGCGGGATCGGCCCCGCCAGGCGCGCCGCGAGGACGATGAACAGCAGCGTGATCAGCAGCGTGCTCAGGTGCTCCTTGAAGTCGAGGATGTCGTCCATCTGCAGGCCCTTCTGGTTCGCCAGCACGATCCCCATCACGGTCACCGCGAGCAGGCCGGACTCGTCGCGGATCGCGTTCGCCACCGCGAACGACGCCAGCACCAGGGTCAACGCCCCCAGGTTCTGCAGGTATTCGGGCACCAGGTGGCGCCTGAGGGCGTAGCCGAGCAGGCGCGCCGCGCCGTAGCCGCAGGCGGCGCCCACCACTACGGTCTGGCCGAACACCAGCCAGTGGTGCGATTCGCCCGAGCTCTCGCCCGAGACGATCAGCTCGAACATCAGCACCGCCAGCAGCGCGCCCAGCGGGTCGATGATGATCCCCTCCCAGCGCAGGATGTTGCTGATGCGCTCGTTGGGCCGCACGCTGCGCAGCATCGGCACGATCACGGTCGGGCCGGTCACGCTCACCACGGCGCCGAACAGCAGCGCGATCGGCCAGTCGAGGCCCGCCAGCACGTGCCCGGCCCAGGACAGGATCGCGACCGTCACCGCAGCGCCGATGCTGATCAGGCGCAGGATCGCCGGCCCGAGGCCGCGGATCTCGCCGAAGCGCAGCGTCAGGCTGCCCTCGAACAGGATCACTGCCACCGCGAGCGACACGAACGGCAGCAGCAGCTCGCCGAACATCGCGTCCGGGTCGAAGGCGCCGGTCAGCGGCCCCAGCAGCAGCCCGAGCAGCAGCAGGAACAGGATCGCCGGCAGCTTGAAGCGCCAGGCCAGCCACTGCGCGGCGGAGCCCAACAGCAGCAGTCCGGCAATCAGCAGGCCCGGCTCGAGGCGCATGCGGGTTAGCCGATCTCGCTCGCGGCAAGCTTGAGCGCAAGGCCGACGAACACCGCGCCGGCGACGCGGTTGAGCCAGCGCTGCGCGCGCGCCGAGCGCCGCAGCCGCTCGCCCAGCGCGCCGGCGGCGAACGAGATCGCGCCGAACACCAGCAGTGCGGCGACGATGAACACCCCGCCGAGGAGCACGATCTGCGGCGCCAGCGCGCCGCGCGCGGGGTCGGCGAACTGCGGCAGGAAGGCGAGGAAGAAGATCGACACCTTGGGGTTGGTGACGTTCATGAAGATGCCGCGCCGGTACAGCGCCCAGCCGCCGAGCGCGCGCTCGCCCGCGCCGCGTAGCTCGGTCGCGGCGGCGCCGAACGCGCGCCAGGCGAGGTAGAGCAGGTAGCCGGCGCCGGCGAGCTTGAGCGCGGCGAACGCGGTGGCCGAGGCGCGCACCAGCGCCGCCACCCCGAGCGCCACCGCGCCGGTGTGAACCAGCAGGCCGGTGCACAGGCCGACGGTGACCGCGAGGCCCGCGCCCGGGCCGCGCAGCGCGCTCTGGGTCAGCACGTACAGGTTGTCCGGCCCGGGGGCCAGCGCGAGCAGCGCCGAAACGGCGAAAAACGCGGCCAGCGTCGCGGCGTCGATCACCGCCCTAGCCCGCCGCGCGCACGGCGAAGAAGATGAACGCGGCGCCGAGGCAGGTCAGCCCCATCAAGCCGAGCGCGGTGGCCGGGCGCGTGCGCGAGTGCGCCTCGGGCAGGATGTCGGAGGTGCTGATGTAGAGCAGGAAGCCGGCGAAGAAGCCCAGGAACAGCGCCAGCAGCCCCGGCGGCGCGCTGAACAGCAGGGTCGAGGCGGCGCCCAGCACCGGCGCGACGGCGTCGAGCGCGAGCATCGCCAGCGCGCGCCGCGTCGGGTTGCGGTGCGCGAGCATCAGGCTGACGGTGTTGAGGCCGTCGCAGAAGTCGTGCGCGATAACGGCAAGCGCGACCGCGACGCCGACCGCCGGCCCGGCCTGGAACGCGAGGCCGATGCCGACGCCGTCCATGAAGCTGTGGCCGGCGAGCGCGAACGCGGAGAACACCCCGACCTGCGGGTGGCGGTGCGCGGCGTAGTCCTCCTCGTGCACGTGGTGCAACAGGACGAACTTCTCCAGCCCGTGAAACAGCAGAAAGCCGGCCACCAGCGCGATCATCGCGCCGCCGGCGCCGGCGCCGGGCGCCAGCTCGAAGATCTCGGGCAGGATCTCGAACGCGACCACGCCGAGCAGGACCCCGGCGGTGAAGCTGAGGATGTAGTGCAGGCGGTCGCGGAACCTGAGCGCGAACAGGCCGCCGATCAGGGTCGAGCAGAAGGTCGCCAGCGACAGCAGGACCACGCTCATCGCCGCAGCCACCAGTAGAACGAGACCATGCCCATGATGTGCGCCAGCACCAGCAGGTTGCCGGCCATGAAGCGCGGCAAATCCTCGGCCAGACGCGGCTCGAGCGCGAGCGGCAGCCCGATGTAGATCGCGGCGCCGAGCGCCAGGGTGCCGCCGAGCAGCGGCCACAGCCGGTAGGCGCCGAGTGCGCGCAGCGGCAGCCCGACCGCCGCCAGCACCACCCCGAGCACCAGGTAGAACCTGAGCGCCGCGACCACCAGGCCAAGCTGCGGCCCCATGGTGCGCGCCGAGACGAACACGTTGCTCGCGTCGGGGGTGACGGTGATGATGTACACCAGCGCGGTCACCGGCGGCGCGATGGCGAACGCGCGCAGCGCGCGCGTCGCGCCGCGCTCGGCTTGCCCGGAATCCATGCCGGCCCTGTCAGCCGAGCAGCGCGTACGCGCCGCCGCTCTCGAGCGCGCGCTGGTAGGCCGGGCGGGCGTGGATGCGCTCGAGGAATCCCGTCAGATTCGGCCTGCGCCCGTCGAGCCCGCCGCGCGCCGCGGCCGCTTCGAGCGGAAAGCTCATCTGGATGTCGGCTGCGCTGAACGCTTCGCCCGCGAACCAGGGCCGCGCGGCGAGCTCGCCTTCCATGTAGTCCAGGTGTCGCGCGATGTTCGGCTCGACGAACGTGCCGAGCACGCGGCGCGCGATGCCGCGCGCGACTGGGCGGACGAAGAACGGCATCGGCCCGCTCTCGATGCGATTGAACACCAGCTTCAGCAGCAGCGGCGGCATCGCCGAGCCCTCGGCGTAGTGCATCCAGTAGCTGTAGCGCAGGCGCTCGGGCGTCCCGGCAGCGGGGACCAGCCGCCCCTCGCCATAGCGCGTCGCGAGGTACTCCAGGATCGCACCCGACTCCGCCAACTTGAGATCGCCGTCCTCGATCACCGGCGACTTGCCCAGCGGGTGCACCGCGCGCAGCTCGGGCGGCGCGAGCATCGTCTGCGGGTCGCGCTGGTAGCGCTTCACCTCGTAGCGCAGCCCGAGCTCCTCGAGCAGCCAGAGCACGCGCTGCGAGCGGGAGTTGTTCAGGTGGTGGACGACGATGGTCACGAAGGGATGGGCAAGACGCGGCCGATGATTATAGACTAGCCGCCATGCGTTCCCCCGCCAACGCTGCGTCGCTCGAGGTCGTACCGACCGCAACGGTCGGCGCCGAGGTGCGCGGCGTCGACCTGGCGAGCGCGGGCGCGGCCGAGATCGAGGCGATCAAGGACGCCTGGTACCGGCACGACGTGCTGGTGTTCCGCGGCCAGCGCCTGAGCGACGACGACCTGCTCGCCTTCTCGCGCCACTTCGGCGCCCTCGACCCGCCGCCCAACCAGGGCGCGGGGCGCAAGTCGCCGCCGGGCTATCCCGAGGTCTACGTGGTATCGAACGTACGCGACGCGAGCGGCGAGCCGATCGGCGCGCTGGGCGACGGCGAAGCCGCCTGGCACACCGACATGAGCTACGCGCCGCTGCCGCCCGACGCCTCGATGCTGTACTCGCTCGAGATCCCCGCCGTGGGCGGCGACACCTGCTTCGCCGGCATGAAGGCCGCGCTGGCGAAGCTGCCGCCGGCGCTGGTCGCGCGCGTCAAGGAGCTCGACATCAAGCACGACGGCACCTACGACTCGGGCGGCTACCTGCGCAAGGGGCTCACCGCGTCGAACGACCCGCGCAACTCGCCGGGCACGCCGCACCCGGTGCTGATCGAGCACCCCGAGTCGGGTGCGCGCGCGCTCTACCTCGGCCGCCGGCGCAACGCCTACATCATGGGCCTGCCGCTCGAGGAGTCCGAGCGCCTGCTCGACGAGCTGTGGTCCTACGTCGAGACCTCGGTCTACCGCCACCAGTGGGCGCTGGGCGACCTCGTGCTGTGGGACAACCGCACCACCATGCACCGGCGCGACGCCTTCGACCCCGCCGCGCGGCGCGTCATGCACCGCACCCAGATCAAGGGCTCGGGCGCGCCCCGGCGCGCCGCGCCATAAGACACTACAGGGAGAAGCCGTGGCAAAGCTCGTGGGAATCGTTCTGATCGTGGCCGGCGCGCTGGGGCTGGGCTACCGCAGCTTCACCTACACCAAGGAGACCCACCAGGCGAAGGTCGGGCCGATCCAGCTCTCGATCAAGGCCAAGGAGACGGTCAACGTCCCGGTCTGGCTCGGCGTCGGCGCGATCGCGATCGGCGGCCTGCTGCTGCTGGTCGGGGGCAGGAAGGGCTAGCAGGCTGTTGAAATAGGTCCAAACGCCATGGCTTGGATGACGTTTGAAGGCGATGTTAGTGCGCTCGATGTTTGATGCGCGAGAGATCGATGGGCTTTGCGGCTGCTGCTGCGCCCGATTCCGCTGCTTTCGGTGT
>DATFMS010000245.1:0-2129 GCA_035266805.1 Burkholderiales bacterium
GCTCAAGGGCGCGCACTTCATCGAGCTCTGCGAGCAGCGCCGCATCCCACTGGTGTTCCTGCAGAACATCACCGGCTTCATGGTGGGCAAGAAGTACGAGCAGGGCGGCATCGCCCGCGACGGCGCCAAGATGGTGACCGCCGTGGCGTGCGCCAGCGTGCCCAAGTTCACCGTGATCATCGGGGGCAGCTTCGGCGCCGGCAACTACGCGATGTGCGGCCGCGCCTACGGCGCGCGCTTTTTGTGGATGTGGCCCAACGCGCGCATCTCGGTGATGGGCGGCGAACAGGCGGCGAGCGTGCTCGCCACCATCAAGCGCGACGGCATCGAGGCCCGCGGCGGCAAATGGAGCGAAAAGGAAGAAGAAGCATTCAAGGCCCCGCTGCGCGAGCAATACGAGACCCAGGGCCATCCCTACTACGCCACGGCGCGGCTGTGGGACGACGGCATCATCGACCCCGCCGATACCCGCCGCGTGCTCGGCCTCGCGCTCGCCACCGCCGCCAACGCACCGCTGCCCGAGGGCGGGCGCTACGGTGTCTTCCGGATGTAGCGTGCGATTGGCTCACCTATAATTTCGTCATACCGGCGAAGGCCGGTATCCAGTAAGACATCGTGTCCCGACCCCTGGTCGGGTTCCTTTATTGCACTGGGTCCCGGCCTGCGCCGGGACGACGATCAGGAGGTAAGCCATGGAACGGCAGCCCTGTGTTTATATCCTTGCCAGTCGGAGGAACGGAACCCTCTATACCGGCGTTACATCGGATCTGATCAAGCGAATCTGGCAGCACAAGAATGATCTGGCCGAGGGATTCACACGCAAACATCGAATCCACATCCTCGTATGGTTTGAACGACACCAAGAGATGGAATCCGCCATCCGGCGGGAGAAGGCCATCAAGGAATGGAACCGAGCATGGAAGTTGCGGCTAATCGAAGAGGCCAATCCCGAGTGGCGCGACTTGTATCCTGAAATCATCTAGCCGGCCTCGTCATTCCGGCGGAGGCCGGAATCCAGTCAGGTTTTGTATCCCGACCGCCGTTCGGGATTCCTTTGTCGTACTGGGTCCCGGCCTGCGCCGGGACGACGAGAGTCAAAGCCGGTTATCCTAGAGCGCGAACGGACCCGAACGCGACCATGACTGACTACGTAGCACTGGAAACCGACGCGCGCGGCGTGGCGACGCTCACGCTGAACCGCCCCGAGAAGCACAACGCCTTCGACGATGCGCTGATCGCCGAGCTGACCGGCAAGCTCAAGGCGCTCGACGGCGACGATGCCGTGCGCGTGGTGATCCTCACCGGCGCGGGCAAGTCCTTTTCCGCCGGCGCCGACCTCAACTGGATGCGTTCGATGGCCGGGTTCAGCGAGAAGGAAAACCGCGACGACTCGCTCGCGCTGGCCGAACTCATGGCGGTGCTGGATGGTTTGTCCAAGCCCACCATCGCGCGCGTCAACGGCGCCGTGTTCGGCGGCGGCGTGGGCCTGGTGGCCTGCTGCGACATCGCCGTCGGCGCGCCATACGCGAAGATGGCGCTCACCGAGGTAAAGCTCGGCCTGGTGCCCGCCGTGATCGCGCCCTACGTGGTGCGTGCGATCGGTCCGCGCCAGGCCCGGCGCTACTTCCAGACCGCCGAGGTGATGGCGGCCGAAACCGCGCAGGCGCTCGGCCTGCTGCACGAGGTGGTGGAGGCCGAGGCGCTGGACAATCGCGTCGAGGACATCGTCACCGCCCTGCTGCAGGCCGGGCCGGAAGCGCTGGCTGCCGCTAAGACACTGGTCGCGATGACCGATGCCGCGAGCGCCGGCGAGCGCGAGGCGCTGAAGCGCGAAACCGCCGCGCTGATCGCCCGGCTGCGCGTCTCGGCGGAAGGCCAGGAAGGCCTCTCGGCATTCCTGGAAAAACGCAAACCCCGCTGGACGAACGGGGGCCGGTAACATGAACAGCCCCGCCAAACCCGTGATGAACATCGCCGAGGTGGAGATCCATGACGCCCCGCCCGAGAGAAGCCCCAAGGGCAAGACGGCTGAGAAGTACAACATCCGCTGGGGTGAGATTGCGAGCCGTATCGGCGCGTGCAAGCTCGGCTACAACCTGACCGTGGTGGCGCCGGGCAAAACCAACTGC